>JBDZUV010000212.1:0-2913 GCA_040255345.1 Actinomycetota bacterium
TGGTGCTCTCGGGGGTGATCGCCACCCGGGCGGCGCACCTGCACGCCGGCACCTTTCTCGCCACGCTCGTCGCGTTGGCCGTCATCGGGCCGGTCGGCAACGGGATGATCGCCCGTTACATCGAACGGAGAGCCGAATGATCGGCGAGGCGCTGGCATTGGCCGGGTCGGTGATCGTGCTGCTCGCCGCGATCGGCGTGGTCCGCTTCACCGACGTGTTCTCCCGGATGCACGCCCTGGCCAAGGGCTCCACGCTCGGGATCCTGCTGTTGTTCGCCGGTGCGGCGGTGAACCTGGGTGACATCGAGTCGGTCACGACCGTCGTGTTGGCGGCCGTACTGCACATCGTCACCCTGCCGCCCGGATCGAACCTGGTGAGCCGCGCCGCGCACCGAGCCGATCTCGCCAACAACGGCCGCCCCGATGAGGGCGAGCCGACCTCGTCGGCCGGCTGAGCCACCCCGGCGCCCGTCGAGGGTGTGGTGGTGGGTTGTTCGCGCTGCCTCGCCGACTCGAGGTCGAGCGCACACGTACCGAGCCCGCTTTCCCGCCAATGCGGCCCCATCCCGCTTGGTGGACACCGGCGACTTGGTGGACACCGGTGGCGACGGGAGCGCTGGCCGCACGTCTGGAGGCTGGTTTCGCGAAGAACCTGTGGTCGGGCCGGGGAGATTCGAACTCCCGACCTCCTGCTCCCAAAGCAGGCGCGCTAACCAAGCTGCGCTACGGCCCGAACTCCGATCACCCTACCCAACCCCGTGAATCCGTCGGCAAGCCTCCGGTGGTACCGGTCCCATCGTCGGAGTCAGCCACGTGCGAAGGGGATCACCGAGCGTTCGATCGTGGGTACCAACAACGTCGTGCCCAACGGGCTCACATGGGTCTCGTCGCGGTAGATCCACTGGCCGTCCCGGTAGGTGCTGCAGACCTCGGCGCTGCACAAGTCGTCGTCGAAGTCCACGACGTGGGTGCCGGGCACCGCCTGCACGGCCCGCAACGTGGCGGCCCGGCCGGCCCGTTGGTTCACCTCGACCCGGTGGCGCGAGAGGGTGCGCGCACACCCCGGGGCATCGATCATCAGGCGCCAGGGCGGACACAGTTGGATGTTGAACGGTTGCAGTTGCGGCACGCTGGACACGACCACCGTGGGGATCCCACGCTCCGCGAAGCGCTGCAAGGTGCGGGTGAGTCCGGCCTGCCAGATCTCGGCGCGGGTCGCCTCGTCGTGACCGGTGCGCCCGGAGACGGGGTCTTTCAGGGTGTAGGTGTCGGAGTGCACGTAGACGTTCTGGTTCGACACCAGGACGACGAGGGCCGGACGGGTCCGTTCGATCGCCTCGACCTTGGAGGTGACGAAATCTCGGCATGCCTGCTGGAGTGACTGGTCGGGGATGACCCGTATGACATCCGCGAACGGGCACCCGGAGCGGAACAGCAGGTTCTCGTCATAGCCGGCATGGAGCGCGGCGATGACCATCCCGTCGTTGATCGCCCACGCATGGGAATCGCCGATGACGACGACCTTGCCCCTGGCAGACGGCGCCGCCCACAGACACGCACGCTTCGCCTGCGAGTCGTTCGTCGGGTCACTCTGATAGCACGTCTCGGGACTCGGACTCTGCGGGGCGAGCGCGGCACGCAGCGGCGCGGCCTCGGCGTCGCCGAGCGGAGGGAGCGCGACCATCGTGACCAGGAAGACGATCGCCACCCCGCTGCACACGACGCCGGTCGCCGCGGCCCGCCAGCCGAGCCACGCCGGGCTGTGACGGATCGGCTGTTCGACGAAGCGGTACGAGAGCTCGGTCGGGAGCAACGACGCGACCCCGACGGCGAGGAGGAGCCAGCTCGAGATCGGCGGGAACGACAGACGCGTGAACACGATGAACGGCCAGTGCCACAGATACCAGCCGTACGAGCGATCTCCGATCCACACCATCGGTCGCGCCGACAGCACCCGTTCGGACACCGCTGATCCGGAGGTGCCCGCGAGGATGACGAGCGCCGTGCCGAGTACCGGAACGAGCGTGCCGAGTCCCAGGGTCGAATCCGAACCTCTCACGACCCAGGCCGCGCCCAGGATCGCTCCGATACCGACGACCGCGGCGGCGCCCGACACCCTCCGGCCGATGCTGCGAACGTGCGGCTCCGCGCACGCGACGAGCACTCCGGCCAGAAATTCCCATGCCCGGGTGGGCGACGCGTAGAACGCGAGTCGCCCGTGCGACCCGACCGGGCCTCCCCCTGCGCCGAACGAACCGGTCATCATCGCGCCGAGCGTGAAGGATCCGATGGTGGCGATCGACACCCCGACGACGACGGCTCGACGACGATTCCGCAGTCGTCGACCACCCAGCCAGGCCAACACGATGATGAAGAGTGGGAAGAACAGATAGAACTGTTCTTCGACTGCGAGGGTCCAGGTGTGCAGGAGCGGATTGTTCGCCGCACCCAGATCGAAGTAGCCGACACTCTGGTATCTGAGAATGGCGAAGTTCGCCAGGTACACCGCGGCTCCGATACCGGTGTTCTTCGTGGTCTCACGGATCGACCCCAACGGGCTCAGCACGAAGAGCGAGACGAGCGCGACGAACACGAGGACGACGGCGAGCGCGGGGACCAGGCGCCGAATGCGCCGCGCGTAGAACCGGCCGAGCGCGATCCGGCCCTTCTCGGCCTGCTCGGCCAACAGCATCCGTCCGATCACGAAACCCGAGATCACGAAGAAGACGTCGACGCCGAGGAATCCGCCGTGGGGTGGCAGGCCGCTGTGGAACACGACGACCAGAACGACGGCGATCGCCCGGAGCCCCTGCACGTCGGGCCGGAACGGGAGCCCTGCGAGCGGCCGCGCTCTGTCGGTCGACCCCGGCTCCGCTTCGTCGACGCCGCGGCTCACCGGGAGCAGGCTAATCCG
>JBDZUV010000074.1:0-12486 GCA_040255345.1 Actinomycetota bacterium
GGCGGCACGCTCGCCGCCGGTGGTGCCCATGTGGTCAACATGGTCGTCGACCGCGACATCGACGCGGTCATGCATCGCACCCAGAACCGGCCACTGGTGACCGGGATCGTCAAGCCCAACGAGGCGATGGTCTTCGCGGTCGTCCTCGAGGTCGTCGCCTTCGCCCTTCTGTGGTCGACGATCAATCTGATCTCCGCCGTGCTGGCGTTCGCCGCGTTCGCCTGGTACGTGTTCGTCTACACGCTGTGGCTCAAGCGCACGTCGTCACGCAACATCGTGATCGGCGGCGCCGCCGGTGCCGTACCCGTCCTGATCGGATGGACGTCGGTGACCGGGGCCCTCGCGTGGCCGCCGGTGATCCTGTTCTTCGTGATCGTCTACTGGACCCCGCCCCATTTCTGGGCGCTGGCGATGCGGTTCAAGGACGACTACTCCGCGGCAGAGGTCCCGATGCTGCCCAGCGTCGAGGGCTATCACGCGACCGCGGTCCGGATCATCGGCTACACGGTCGTGCTGTGGGCGCTCACGCTCGTGTTCGGGCCGGTCGCGGACATGGGCATCATCTATCTGGCGACCGCCACGGTGCTCGGCGGGGTCTTCCTGTGGTTCGCCCTGAAACTGAAGAAGACCGAGTCGCCGAAGTTCGCGATGAAGATGTTCGGGTACTCGATCACGTACGTGACCCTGTTGTTCGGCGCCATGGTCGTCGACCAGTTGGTGCGGTGGGGCCACTGATGCCGTGGTGCCCGACACCGTGCGCGACCCCAGTGGAACCGGCAGAGTTCGAAGTCGTCACCGTGCTGTTCTATGGTTTGTCCACCGTGATCGGGGTCTGTGTATTGTCCGGAGCCGTTGGCTTCGCTCACGACTTGAGGTTCGCCACCGCATGAACTGCGCAACGTTGGAACTGGCATGGAACTGACTGACACCGATACCCACCCGATCACTCCGCCCGCAGCGATTCTGATGCGACCCCACGGGTTCGCCGGACTGCTGGGAACCGGCGACCACAAGGCGCTGGGTCGCGTGCTGATCACGCTCTCGGTCCTGGTGGTCGCCGCCTCGGAGGTCCTCGGATTCGTCCTCCGTCTCGACACACTCGACGGCAGCTCGCACCAGTTGCTGAGCACCGCCAAGTACTTCTCGTTGAGCACCCTGCAGCCGACCGGCATCGTCCTGGTCGGGTTGATCCCGCTGATGCTCGGGCTCGGTCTGGTGCTCATCCCGTTGCAGATCGGCGCCCGCGCGGTCGCCTTCCCCCGGGCAGCGGCCGCCGCGGTCTGGGGCTACTTCATGGCCGGCACGCTGTTCATCGTGTCGTACTTCACCGGCGGCGGAGCCCCGGTCGACACCGGTCAGGAGGGCATCGAGGTCATCACCCGCTCGACGGCGGTCGACCTGTGGGCCCTGTCGGTCATTCTGCTCACCGCCTGCATCGTGACGCTGTCGGTGGTGCTGGTCACGACCGTGTTCACCCAGCGTGCGCCGGGTATGACGATGAACCGCATCCCGCTGTTCTCGTGGTCGATGGTCGTCGCCGGGATCATGTGGACGATCTCGCTCTCGGTCCTCGGCGCGCTGATGATCCTGGTGTGGGTCGACCACAGCCACGGCGCGATCTTCTCGGGCACCTCCGATGCCTTCGGCCAGATGCAGTGGTTCTTCCGCCAGCCGCAGATCTACGCGGTGGCCATCCCGGCGCTGGGAATCCTCGGTGACATCGTCACCACGTTCACCCGGACCCGCGACGACTTCCGCCGGTCGGTCGCCATGGCCATGATCGGCGCATTCGGGATCTTCTCGTTCGGGGCCTACACGGTGCTCTCGTACGGGGTGTTCGCCGAAGAGTCCGTACCCGTCATGTCCTATGACAACCCGGTCGTCATCGTGGTGTCGATCCTCGTGGTGTTCCCGGTGCTGGGTCTGGTCGGGCTCAACCTCGACAAGTTCGTGCGGGGCCGCGCCGGCGGTTTCCCGGTCAAGGCGGCTCCACTGCCCGGTGCGGTCGTCGCCCTCGTCCTGCTCACCCTCGGCGTCGTGCTCGGCATCTTCACCTCCTTCAGGGGTCTCGACCTGCACGGCACGCTCTTCGACGATGCCGTGATCCAACTCGTGATCGGTGCCACGATCGCGGCGGGTTCGGCGGCGATGTTCCACTGGGCGTCCAAGATCGGCGGCGCCAACGCCCTGAACGCCATGGGCATGGTCGCCGCGATTCTCGCCGGCCTCGGCAGCGGCGCGATCGCGCTGGCCGACGTGCTGGCCGCGATCACCGGCTCCGAACAGCAGCACCTGCACGGCACCACGGGGCTCAACACCCTCGCCGTCGTCGGGTGGGCGGCCATCGCCGGGACGGTCTTCCTCACGATCGTCGCGCTACTGGTCGCCGTGAAGCGTTACGTCGACTCCGATGTCGAGACCGAAGCGGATCCGTGGGGCGTCGGACAGTCGCTCGAGTGGGCGACGGCGTCACCGCCGCTGTACGAGAACTTCGTCGAGCTCCCACCCGTGACGTCGGACGCGCCGCTGCTCGACGAACTGACACCGAACGAGGTCGATGTGGAGGTGGCCCGATGAGCCTCGATCTTGCCCGCATCGATGCGACCGTGGTCGAACACGCGCCACGTGCCGCCGAGCAACGTCCCCGCTCCCAACTGATCGCGGCGACGATCTTCGCTGGGGTCGCGATCATGGCGATGGCGACCCTCATCGGGTTGTACCTCTCCGCACGTCACACCGCCCTGGCGGGGAACGCCGAGTGGATCCCCGCCGGTGGGTTGCCACTCACCGGCCCGAACACCGCCCTGTTCACGCTGCTGATCTCGATTCCTGCGATGGCATGGGCACAGCAGGCGATCCGCAACGACGATCGTAAGAGCCTGTGGGTGTCCTTCGGCATCGTGCTGCTGTTGGGTGCGGCGTTCATCAACGCCGAGGCGTTCATCCTCAACGGCATGAGCGTCTCGACCGATCCCGAGGCCTCCGTCGGCATCTCCGAGAGCCCCACGCTGTTGTTGATCTTCACGATCGTCGGCGTCCATCTGGTGATGATCGGCGCCGCGATGGCGTCGGTCCTGGTCACGGGTTTCCGCGCTCTGGGAGGCCGACTCGACCGCCGTGACCGGGACTCGGTCGACGCCGTTGCCCTGTTCTGGTACGTCGCCGTGGCGCTCTTCGGGGTGCTCTGGTACGCCGTCTACGTGATGAAGTAGGAATGACTACCCAAAGAACCATGTTGACCACCGGCTCAAAATTCATGTTCGGCTCGGCCGTACTGGCACTGGTCGGCGCATTCTTCGTCGCCATCGCCACGGTCGGGCAGAACATCGGCATGGACGAACTCACCGGACCGATCACCATCGGCTACAAGGGCGCGGTGGGAAACCACTTCGCGTACGCCGTGCTACTGGCCTACGCCGCCGTCGCGATCCTCATCGGCGCAGTGCTGTCGGTCACCCGAGACGGTGACCCCGACGTCGGCGCACGGTACCAGGGACTGTCGGCCCCGGTGGCCGTTCTCCCGCCACGGGGCACCAACCACTGGACCCTCGTCGGTGCCTTCGGTGCCGGCATGGTCGTGCTCGGCCTCGCCTACAACCCGGCACTGTTCGTGCTCGGCCTCGTCACCGCGGGGATCTCCGCGATGCAGTGGGCGATCTACGCGTGGTCCGACCACGCCACGGCCGATCCGTTCGCGAACCGTCGGGTCCGGCACGAGCTGACCTACCCGCTCGACTTCCCGTTGTTCGCGATCCTGTCGATCGCGCTGTTCGTGTTCGCGGTGTCGCGGGTGCTGCTCGCCTTCCCCCATGGCGTCGACACCGCCGTGTTCGGCGCGATCCCGGCGGTCGCCTTCGTGGTGGCGATCATTCTCAGTCAACGGCCGAAGGTCTCCCACAACCTGATCGCCGCGCTCACCGTCGTCGGCGCAGCCATCGTGCTGACCCTCGGCATCTGGGGCATGGTGCAGGGCCCCAAGCACGTCGAGAAGGACGAGAACACGCCGCACCTCTACGACATCCGGGGAGCATCGCACGGGGCCGCGGGCGCCCCGATCAGCGTGCAGGTCACCGGGAAGGAAAACTGATGATCCACCGTCCAACCGCCCGACGTCAGACACGGCGCACCTCGGCGAAGGCCCGTGCCGCACTCGGGCTCGGCGCCGCGCTGGCCGCGGTGGTGGCATTCGGGGCGGGCTGTGTCCCCAACGCCAAGCAGGACTCGCTCAAGCCCAAGGGTCACTACGCCCAGACGATCTACAACCTGGTCGTCCCCGTGTTCATCGTCGGCGGGATCGTCTCGGTCATCGTCATCGGTGGAACGCTGTACTTCGCCTTCCGCTACCGGGCCAAGGGTGACGAGACCGACGACGAGAACATCCCCGAGCCGATCCACGGGAACACCGCCTTCGAACTCGGCTGGACGATCACCCCGGCGGTGATCCTGCTCGTGGTCGGGTTCGCCACGGTGGTCACGATCTTCAAGCTCGACAAGCAGCCACCGCCGCAGAACCCGCACATCGAGGTCATCGGCCAACAGTGGTGGTGGGAGTTCCGGTACGACCTGGGCGGCGCGGACGTCAAGAAGGAAGACCGCAAGTACGACGACATCGTGACCGCGAACGACATGGTCATTCCTGCGGGCACCGACATCAGTCTGAAGATGACCGCCCGTGACGTGATCCACGGCTGGTGGGTGCCCGAACTGCAGGGCAAGCGGGACGTCGTCCCCGGCCGCGTCACGATGTTCAACGTTGCGGCCGACAAGCCCGGCACGTACTATGGGCAGTGCACGGTGATGTGCGGTCTGTCCCATGCCAACATGCGCTTCACCGTGATCGCGCTGCCCAAGGACGAGTACAAGACCTGGCTCGCGGAACAGCAGAAACCCGCAGTCATGCCGACCGAAGAGCTGGCTGCCGCCGGCGGGGAACTGTTCAAGTCCCAGTGCGGTGAGTGCCACACGGTGCGCGGCATCCACGACGCCCCGACCGGTGACAAGAGTCCGCTCACCGCCGGCGCGGCACCCGATCTGACTCACCTGATGAGCCGCCCGACCTTCGCGAGCGGCACGTTCGACCTGCGCATCGACTCGAAGCGTTGCGTCGCGAAGGGTCTGTACTTCGCAGAGGACCAGAGCTGCATCAACTCGGCCGAGCTACGGGCCTGGTTGCATGATCCTCCCGCGATGCTGCCGATGGCAGCCGAGGAGTCCGACATCGCCAAGGGCGATGTCAGGGGTATGCCCGATTTGGGACTCAGTCCCGCGGCACTCGATCAGCTCGTAGCATTCCTCGAGACACTCAAGTAAGAAAGCGATTTGCCCATGGCTATCGTCGAGGCCCCCCAGCAACTCACCGTCCCGGAGCCGGCACTGCCGGAAGCCACCCCCATGGGGGTGTTCCAACGTCCGACGGCAACGACGGGCTGGCGAAGCTGGGTCACCACGATCGACCACAAGAAGATCGGGAAGATGTACGGCTTCATGTCGATCATCTTCTTCATCATCGGTGGGGTCGAAGCGCTCCTGATCCGCACGCAGCTCGCCACGCCGAACGGCACGCTCCTGTCGGCGCAGGTGTACAACGAAGTGTTCACGATGCACGGCACCACCATGATCTTCCTGGTGGTGATGCCGCTCGGTGTCGCGTTCATGAACTACTTCATCCCGTTGCAGATCGGGGCGCGCGACGTCGCCTTCCCCCGACTCAATGCGTTCGGGTTCTGGACCTTCCTCGCCGGTGGGATCATCCTGAACTCCAGCTTCCTGCTGGGCGGGGCGCCGGACAACGGTTGGTACAACTACGCACCGAACTCGCTGGTCGTGTACTCGCCGACCCACGGGGTCGATTTCTGGACGGTGGGTCTGATCACGACCGGGTTGGCCTCGCTGGTCACCGCGATCAACATCATCACCACGGTGATCAACATGCGGGCGCCGGGCATGACCTGGTTCAAACTGCCGGTGTTCACCTGGATGTCACTCGTGGGGCAGTTCATGCTGCTGTTCGCCATCCCGGTGCTCACGGCCGCCCAGTTCATGCTGCTCTTCGACCGGCGCTTCGGGGCGAACTACTTCGAGGTCGCCCAGGGCGCCGATCCGTTGTTGTGGCAGCACCTGTTCTGGATCTTCGGCCACCCCGAGGTGTACATCATGATCATGCCGGCGTTCGGCATGACCTCGGACATCGTGCCGGTGTTCTCGCGCAAACCGCTCTTCGGCTACAAGGTCATGGTGCTGTCGGGGATCGCGATCGGGTTCCTCGGCTGGGGTGTGTGGGCGCACCACATGTTCACCTCCGGGATGGGGCCGGTGTCGGTCGCGGCGTTCGCCGTGGGTTCGATGACGATCGCCATCCCGACCGGTGTGAAGATCTTCAACTGGATGGCGACGATGTGGCGGGGCCAGATCCGCTTCACCACCGCCATGCTGTTCGCCATCGGGATGTTCACGATGTTCACCCTCGGCGGCGTGTCGGGGATCACCCACGCCGTCTCGCCCGCCGACACCCAGCAGCACGACACCTACTACATCGTCGCCCACTTCCACTACGTGCTCTTCGGTGGCGCGTTCCTCGTGTTCATGGGGGCCTTCTACTACTGGTGGCCCAAGATGTTCGGCCACAAGCTGAGCGAGAAACTGGGTCACTGGAACTTCTGGCTGATGATGATCGGGTTCAACCTGACCTTCGGTCCCCAGCACATCCTGGGCCTCCAGGGCATGCCCCGCCGGGTCTACACCTACCTGCCCGGGTACGGCTGGGAACTGTGGAACATGGTCTCGACGATCGGGTCGTACATCCTGGCCCTGTCGGTGCTGCTGTTCATCATCAACGTGGTGTACTCGCGGCGCAAGGCCCACGCCGCCGGTCAGTTCACGTGTGAACCGGACCCGTGGGACGCCCGGACCCTGGAGTGGACCACCTCGTCGCCCCCACCCGAGTTCGACTTCTACGAGATCCCCGACGTGCAGGACCTCGACGAGGCGTGGCACCGCAAGTACGCCGAAGACGAGAACGGCCGTCTGGTGAGGATCGCCAAGATGGAAGACGTCATGGACAAGCCGAACGGCAAGACCCCGCACATGCCGTCGCCGTCGTACTGGCCGATCGTCGCCGCCTTCAGCGTCATGCTGATCGGTTACGGCATCATCTTCTCCCTCGCGCTGTGCGCCGTCGGGGTGTTCCTGCTGTTCGTCTCCACGGTCGCCTGGGGTGTCGAACCCTCCACGCATGAAGAGGTGCCGCCTGCCGAACCGCCGTCGCCTGATACCGGCGAGACCGGCGCCGCCCGCGAGATCCACGAAGTAGGAGCCAATGTCTGACGTCGTCCTGGGCGCCGAATCCCACGAGGTTCACGACCCGTATCCGGGCCTGAGCTCGAACTCCAGCACGGGAGTCTCCCACGCCAAGATGGGCATGTGGATCTTCCTGGCGTCGGACTGCCTGCTCTTCGGTGCCTTCATCTCGGCCTACCTGCTCTACAACGGGCGGGCGCAGCAGGGGCCGACCCCCGGTGATGTCATCAACATCCCGTTCACGTCGACCTCGACGTTCGTGCTGCTGATGAGTTCGCTGACCATGGTGCTCGCCGTCTCCTCGGCGCACCGGGGCGACGAGCGTCGACTGCGGCTCTGGTTGGTGACCACCGCGATTCTGGGCGCGAGCTTCATCGCCGGCCAGGTGTACGAGTTCACCACGATGGTCCAGGAGGGTCTCGGCTACACGACCAACATCTTCGGATCGTCGTTCTACAGCCTGACCGGATTCCACGGCGTGCACGTCACGATCGGCATCATCCTGTTGCTGATCATGCTCGGCATGTCGCTCCGGGGCCGCCTGCCGAAGGCGAAGGCCGAGGTCGTCGAGGTCATCGGTCTGTACTGGCACTTCGTCGACGTCGTGTGGATCGTGATCTTCACCGTCGTCTACCTGATCCACAAATAGGAGCACGATGTCCGATCAGCCGATCGCCAACTACGAGCACGCCGGCGAAGGCGACATCGCCCTCGAGCACGCCGCCTCCGACAAGACCTATGTTCTGGTCGCGGTCTTCCTGGCCGTGATGACGGGCCTCGAGGTGCTGGTCAGCTACACCAGGGATCAGCTCGGGCCGTTCCACGACTGGGCACTGATCATCCTGATGGCGATCAAGTTCATCTGTGTGTGCCTGTACTTCATGCACCTCAAGTTCGACCACGCGATGACCAGGCGGGTGTTCTTCTTCGGGCTCTCGGTCGCGGTCGTGGTCTACTGCGGCATGCTGGGGACGTTCCATTACTGGGCTTCGGGCTTTCGCTGATGTGAAGTCCGGGTTCGACCCGACACTCACAGGCGGTCGCCGAGAGTGAGGTACCGTGGACGACGTCTGGACGCTTGCAGCGCTCGAACCTGATCTGACTCCCCACCCGTGGCGATGGGTCCCCCACCCCGAGGTCTGGGTGATGGTCGCCGTGCTGGCGCTGATGTACCTGTATGCGACCCGGGTGATCGGCCCCAAGGTCGTGCCGGCGGGGGAGCCGATCATCACGCGGTCGCAGTCGCGGTGGTTCTTCACCGGTCTGGTCCTGCTGTGGATCGCCGTCGACTGGCCACTCCATGACCTGGCCGAGGACTACCTCTACAGCATCCACATGATCCAGCACATGATGCTGACCTGGGTGATTCCGCCGATGATGTTGATGGCGATGCCCGAGTGGCTCGCACGGCTGGTGCTCGGCCGGGGGCGCACCTATCAGGTCTTCCGGGTCGTCACGCGTCCGCTGGTCGCCGGTCTGCTCTACTCGGCGTTGTTCGCGCTCAGCCACCTACCCACCGTGGTGAACGATTCGGTCCGCTGGTCGGGGTTCCACTTCTCCGTGCACCTGGTCATCGTGCTCTCGGCACTGCTCATGTGGAACTGCATCTGCGGTCCGCTGAAAGAACTGCGGTCGAGCCTGCCGATCCAGTGCATCTACCTGTTCCTGCTCGGCGTCTTCCCGATCATTCCCGGGGCGTGGCTCACGTACTCACAGAACGTCGTCTACAAGGTGTACATCCACCCGTGGCATTCGTTCTGGGGCCTGACCCCGCTGGGTGATCAGCAGATCGCCGGATTCATCATGCGCGTCGTCGGCGGTATGTACGCCGGCATCATCATCATCGTGCTGTTCTTCCGGTGGGCGCGGGAACTCACCGCCGGCGACGACGAGGATCGCCGCTCGCGGGACCGCGAGCGCATCGCACGGTTCCGTGCCGAACACCCTGACACGGCTACTCCCAACGGAAGAACCGGGCAGCCGACACCGGGGTGACGATCGCCCAGACGATGAGCACGGCCCAGGCGTGGCCCGGAACACCGGTGCCGCTCAACGCCCCGCGGCACGCCTCGGACAGCGCGGTCGCCGGCAGGGCCTTCACCACCGGCTGGAAACCGTCGGGGAAGTGGTCGATGGGCACGATCACCCCACCGAGCAGCAACAACACGATGTAGAGGCCGTTCGCGGCGGCGAGCGTGGTGAGCGCAGGGAGCGTGCCGGCGAGCAGCAGGCCGAGACCGGCGAACGCGATCGTCCCCAGCACGATCGCTGCCACCACGGAGCCGTAGAGCACCCCGTCGGGCCGCCAACCGAGCGCCAGTCCTTCCAGGGTCAACACGATGATCTGGAGGATCTCGATCGCCACGATCGACAAGGTCTTCGCGGCCAGCAGTTCGCCTCGTCGCAGCGGTGTGACCGCCAGGCGTTTGAGCACTCCGGTCGAGCGCTCGAACCCGGTTGCGATCGCGAGGGAGACCATCGCGGTCGACAGCACCGCCAGAGCCACGATGCCCGGGTAGAGAAAGTCGACGACTTCGTCGTGGTCGATGCCGAGCAGGTCGACCTTTGCGAAGAACACCAGGAGACCGACCGGAATGGCGAAGGTCAACAGCAACGACTCGCCACGGCGCAGGGTGAGGAGCAGTTCGACCCGGGTCTGGGCCGCGATGCGACGCGACCGGGGGGCCGGCTCGTGGATCGCCAGGTCGGTCATCGCTCCGCCCCGGTGGGTGCTCCACGTCGGCGACGGCCACGCCGACCCCGGCGCCGGCCGGTGGCCTCCGCCGGCGAGCCGTCTTCGGTGGCCGTCGTGGCCGTGAGTGCCAGGAAGACGTCTTCGAGTCGATGCCGCCCGGCCCGGAGATCGGCGAGCGGCAGGTCGTGTTCGGCCAGCCAGGCGGTGACCTGTGCGACGGCGGTCGGGGTGGGCGCGGTCGCCACCCGGTACTCGCCGGGTGACTCCTCGGTCACTTGGACTGCAAGTGCGAGGCTGATCGCCGCGGTGTCCAGTCCCGCGGGTGCGCCGAAGCGGATGTCACCGTCGTGCCCGCCCGCGGTGAGCTCGCTCGGTCGTCCCGCAGCGATGACCCGGCCGTGGTCGATGATCACGACCCGGTCGGCGACGTGTTCGGCTTCCGCGAGATCGTGTGTGGTGAGGAGCACCGCGACCCCGTCGGCGGCCAGGTCGCGGACCACCTTGCGGACGAGCTGACGCCCGGCGACGTCCACTCCCGCGGAAGGTTCGTCGAGGAAGGCGACCCGTGGGTGTCCGACGAGGGCGAGTGCGAGCGACAGGCGCTGCTGTTCGCCACCGGAGAGTTGCCGCCACATCGACCCGGCCCGGTGGCCGAGTCCGACCCGTGCGAGCAACTCGTCGGGGTCGGCGGGGGAGGCGTGGAACCCGGCGTACAGGCGGAGCATCTCGACGGCACGGATGCCCGGGTACACCCCACCGCCCTGCAACATCACCCCGATCCGGGGGGCCAACGAGGCCCGTGCGGCGATCGGGTCGGCGTCGAGCACCCGCACGCGTCCCGCGGCCGGCATCCGGTACCCCTCGAGGGTTTCGACGGTCGAGGTCTTGCCGGCACCGTTCGGCCCGAGCAGCGTCACGACCTCACCGGCTTCGACACCGAAGCTCACTCCGTCGACGGCGACGACGTCGCCGTAGGTGACGACCAGCTCGTCGACCTCGATCGCTGCCACGGCATTCGACGCTAGCCCCGTGCCCTGCACCCGCCCCATCCCGCGCCCCGCCGGAACTTGTCGCAGTTGGTCCCGCATACCGGGCACAACTGCGACGAGTTCGCGGGAAGGACGAAAATGCCGCAGCGGGCGCGTCGGGGGGTGCGGACTACCGTTGACGGACGTGCTCGACATCCGCGCGATCCGTAGCGAACCCGACGAAGTCGGGACTTCCCTGGCCCGGCGGGGGATCGACACCTCCGTCATCGACACGGTGCTCGCACTCGATTCCCGGCGCCGGGAACTGGTGACCCGACGTGACGAGGCACGCGCCGAGATCAAGGCACTCTCCAAGCAGGTGGGTCGGCTTCGAGGTTCCGGCGACGCCGACGGTGCAGAAGAGGCGATGGCCCGCAGCCGTTCGCTGGGCGACGCCGTCGACGAGTTCGACGCCGCGGAGCACGCGGTCGCCGCCGAACTGCACGAGTTGTTGCTCGGCATCCCCAACGTCATCCACCCCGACGCGCCCGACGGCACGTCGGACGCCGACAATCCCGTGATCCGCCAGGTCGGGAAGGTCGAGGGCTTCGCCGACCATCAGCGTGTTCCACACTGGGAGATCGGTGCGGAGCTCGGGATCCTCGACACCGAACGCGCCGCGAAGATCACCGGTGCGATGTTCGTGATGCTCCGCGGTGCCGGCGCGACGATGTCACGAGCGCTGTGCCAGCTCGCGCTCGACCGCAACGCCGACGCGTTCGAGGAGATCCGTCCTCCCAGCCTGGTGTCGACCGAGACGCTCACCGCCTCGGGCCAGTTGCCCAAGTTCGCCGACGACGCGTATGCGATCGAGCGCGACGACCTGTGGTGCATCCCCACCGCCGAGGTGCCCCTGACCTCGGTCGCGGCAGGCGAGATCCTGGACGAAGCGGATCTGCCGATGCGCCTGATGGCGTACTCGCCGTGCTTTCGGCGCGAGGCCGGCGCCGCCGGGCGAGACACCCGAGGCATGCTTCGCGCCCACGAGTTCGACAAGGTCGAGATCCTCTCCTATGCCACGCCATCGCAAGCTCCGGCGATGCTGGAGGAACTCGTCGCGCGGGCGGAGGGCACGATCGCGGAGTTGGGGCTCACCTACCGGATCATCGAGATCTGCGCCGGAGATCTCGGCCAGAGCCACCACCGCTCCTTCGACATCGAGGTGTACGCACCCGGGTGCGACATGTGGCTCGAGGTGTCGTCGGTGTCGTGGTTCTCTGATTATCAGGCTCGCCGGGCGAACATCCGCTATCGCCCGTTGCCGAGTTCGGACGACCCGAAACCCGCGACGGCGATGGTGCACACGCTGAACGGTTCCGCGTTGGCCGTGCCCCGGGTATGGGCCGCGATCCTCGAGACCTACCACAACGCCGACGGTACGGTCAGCGTGCCCGAGGTACTCGCGCCCTACATGCGGGGCATCACCACCATCGGCGGTTGAGCATCGCCGGAACCGGACCATGGCCG
>JBDZUV010000074.1:12586-15234 GCA_040255345.1 Actinomycetota bacterium
TGCGGGGCATCACCACCATCGGCGGTTGAGCATCGCCGGAACCGGACCATGGCCGGATGGCCGGATGGCCGGATGGCCGCATGGACGAGTCGTCGAGTGGCCGAGTGGCCGAGTGGCCGAGTGGCCGGACCAGGCTCGCCCGCATCGCCACGGCCGGACGTCGCACCGCCCGCCCGACTCCCTCGAAAACGGGCTGGACCGCCGACCGCCCGAGAGGGCGACCGACGGTCCGCGGTTCCCGCGACTGTCAGTTGTGAGCTACGAACCGATGCCGTAGCCGGAGCAGGTCGGCCGGAATCCGGGGGTGTTCGGTCCGAGCTGGTTCACGACGTTCTGGATGGTGGGCGAGTCCAGCAAGATGCCGACGTGGCCGACCGGGTCGGAGGGGCACTGATCCTGGATGAGGATGTTCGTGACGTTCGGACCCGACAGGAACGCATTGGTGTAGGGGGTCACGACCTCGTCATGTGCGGTCTCGATCACCACGTAGCGTGGGCCGGGCACCGTGTCGCCGTCACCGAACAGGGCGTTCTGGAAGGGCGATCCGGCCTCCTGTTCGTAGAGGCCGGGCGTGCCGATGCCCACCAAGACGGTGTTCACGAAACCGAGCAGGTTCATGTTCATCCCGAGGGTGACGAGGCCGCTCAGGGTCGTGCCGTGGTTGGAGGGAGCGATCCCGACGAGCGTCCGCACCTTGTTCGCACCGCCCAGGCGTTCGAGGTAGTAGTGCGGCATCATGCCGCCCTGGGAATGCCCGACGATGTCGACCTCGTCTGCGCCGGTCGAAGCGAGGACCTCGTTCACGAAGTCTCGCAGTTGCCCGGCCGAGGTCGCCACGTGGTCCAGTCCACCGACCCGGCCCAGCGACAGCGCGTTCATGCCGTAGTCGAGCGCGAAGACGCAGTAGCCGGCGTTCTTCAGGGTGGGCGAGATCGCCACGAAGCTCGCGCCGAGGTTCGCGAAAGTGCCCGGCACCAGCACCACCGGGTCGGGGTGGGCAGCGCTGGGCCTGCAGTTCCAGTCGTTCGCACCGGCGACCGCGTGCGGGCTGGCCACGTAGTTCGCGACGGCGGTGCCCATGTCGCCGATCGGCAGTTGCCCGGGCGGGTCGGGGTCACACGCCGCCGTGAGCAGGACGACGGCCGCGACCACGGCGGCGACGGCGAACCTGCGGGAACGGCGGACGGGGCGCATGCGGCGGTCCTGGTGTGACGGAAGGAACGACACCGACGAGAACGCTAACGATCGCGAGCATCTCGTGCAATGAGTTTTTCAGGAAAATTTATCTGGCGGATCGCGGTCCGGCGTCGAGCGCGGGCTCCTCCAGACTGTCGCGGGTCGCTCGGTGGATCGCGTCCGGGGTGAGCGCGCCGAGAAAGCGGCCGTCCCGGTCGGCGACCGGCAGCCAGCCCCCGTCGTCGAGCAGCAGCGCCGCCATCGCCTCGCGCAGCGTCGTGCGGCCCTCGGTGAGCTGGGCGGGAACCGCCCGATCCGGTCCGGCCTCGTCGGTCGCGGGGTCGGCAGCGGCGCGCGCGCCGACGAATCTGCCCGCTCCGTCCAGCACGACCGCGACGGCCGGGGAGTTCCCGTCGATCGCGGCACGGACGGTGTCGGCAGAGTCCGACGCGCCGACGCGGGGCATCTCGACGAGATGGGAGCGGTCCACCGTGGTGACCTCGAGACGGCGCAGGCCGCGGTCCGCCCCGACGAACGACGTCGCGAACTCGCCGTCCGGCGAACCGAGCAGCCGATCGGGCGTGTCGACCTGGACGAGGGTGCCTCCGGTGGCGAACAGGGCGATCCGATCGCCGAGGCGCACCGCCTCGTCGAGGTCGTGCGTGACGAACACGATCGTCTTGGACAACTCGGCCTGCATCCGCACGAACTCGTCCTGCAACTCGGTACGGGTGATCGGGTCGATCGCGCCGAAGGGCTCGTCCATCAACAGGACCGGGGGGTCGGCTGCCAGCGCCCGGGCCACCCCCACCCGTTGGCGCTGCCCGCCGGACAGCTCACTGGGGTACCGCTTCGCGTAGCTGGCATCCAGGCGCACCATGTCGAGCATGGCATCGACCCGTTCGTCGATCCGGCGGCGGTCCCAACGGAGCAGGCGGGGCACCGTGGCGATGTTGTCGGCGACCCGAAGATGCGGGAACAACCCGACCTGCTGGATCACGTAGCCGACGTGCCGCCGCAGCTCGACCGGGTCGACGTCGGTGACGTCGTCACCGTTCAGCAGGATGCGTCCCGAGGTGGGTTCGATCAGCCGGTTGATCATGCGCAGTGTCGTGGTCTTGCCGCACCCCGAAGGGCCGATCAGCATCATGATCTCGCCCTCTTCCACACCGAGATCGATGTGGTCCACTGCGGGTGGCGCGTCGGCGACGAAACGTTTGGTCACGCCGTCGAGGCGGATCATTTCCCGGTGTGTCCGGTGCAAGGGCACCTTTTCACACTAACGTTCAAGCATTCGACCCACCGGTCACGCCGGTCGTGACGACCCGTCACGGTGCAGGACGTGGATCCGGGACCGAGCTTCGGGGCGCCCCAACAAGCGGGAGGAGCTCATGTGACACCCATCCAACCGAGTCTCCAGCCGGTCCTGCATCCGGTCCTGGCCTGCAACACCGAGCGGTGGCTGTGGTGGC
>JBDZUV010000075.1:0-11247 GCA_040255345.1 Actinomycetota bacterium
AACGACCACATGAGTCGGAGATGTCCCGGAGTTCGTCCTCGGGGCGTGCGGCTAGGGTCCGGTTCAGCGGCGGGGGCTGACGCCGAGGCCGACGACGGGGAAACCGACGGGAGTCGCAGTGCAAACGAAGAAGGGCGCGTGGTCGCTCATGGTGGGTCTGGCGCTGATGGCGGGCATCGTCGCGTTGCCGTCGGGGCGTCACATCGAATCGGCCGACGCGGCTGATCGAACGTCGGCGAACGGCGTCATCCCCGAGTCGATCATCGGCAGGTACCTGACCACACAGCCCCCGCTGGGTGAGGTGACCGTGGTGACGGTCACCGGTGAATCGACTCCCAGAAAGCTGCTCGCCGCCACGTTGCAGGGCATGGTCAACCGGACCTCGGCCCGCATCTATCTGGTCGGGGCTCGCAGCGTCGCACAGGACCAACACTGGCTCGACGACTATGTCGCCCGCGGTCTGATCCACGTCGTCGCCCACGTCACCCTCGACGAGGCGCTCGCGACCTTCGCCGGTGAACTCGACGGCTACGTCGTGGCCGACTACGCCGAGCCCTGGACGATCAACACCGCGACCACCGTCGCCGCGGCGCACAGAGGCGTGGTGGCGACGTCGAGCCAGGTGGCGCTGCTCCAGTCGCTCGGGCTCACCGAGATCGCCGACCACCGCGGTCGCTGGGCCGACGCGGCCACCGCGTATGCCGAGACCGCCGCCGCCGAACGGCCGAAGCTGGCCTATCAGGGTCTCGCCATCCAGCAGACCGACGCGAACAACCCGCGGGACTTCTTCGTCCAGCAGGGCGTCATGACGGTCTTCACCCGCCCGTCGCACGCCGACTACGACCAGGTCATGGATCTGCTCGACCCGTACCCGGTCGACCATCCGGTGTACGGCTACGTGTCAGACGACGGCAACGAAGAGGTCCAGGCGATCATCCGACTTTCCCAGGCCGGACGCTTTCTCGTGCCGACCGACACGACCGACAACCTCTCGTTCCACATCGCCGTGGCCGCCGATCGGGCACGCACGGTGCTGCGGCCGATGGCCGAGCCCGTCGCGGCGTGCGATGCGACCCAGGTGAACGTCGTGGTCGCCACCTCCGACGGCGACAACATGGTCATTCCCGAGGCGTACCTACCGTCGAGCGACCAGTGGGGCAGCCCTCAGCGCGGCACCCTGCCCATCGGCTGGGGCATCACCCCGGCGACCGCGGTGCTGATGCCCGCGGTCTGGGACTGGTACGCCCAGCACGCCACCGACGCCGACGAAGTCGTGGGGCTGGTCGGGATCGGCTATGCGGCGCCCAGCCTCATGCCCGACTCCTCCGCCTTCCTCGCCGATTCGAACGTGCTCGCCGGGCGGCTCGGTGTCGACACGGTCTGGTCGTTGGATCTGCTGTTGAGCAACCCGACCGCTGCGGGGTGGGGCGACATCGCCGCCGCAGATGCTGCAACCGGCTGGCAACCCGACGGCATGCTGTTGAACTACCAGCGCTTCGGCGACGTCACGTCGTTCACGGCTGCGGGCATGCCGGTGTTCGCGGCCCAGTCGACCGATTACGACGTGGGCGCGCCGGCGATCGCCGCGCACCTCGACGCGCTCCTGGCCATGCCTGCCGACGAGCGCCCGCTGGTCAACTTCTTCCCGGCAACCGTCTGGAACGCCACATACGACCAACTGGTCGCCGCGCTCGCGCCCTATGCGGACCGAGGCGTGCGGTTCCTGACCCCCCGTGAGGCGTTCGCCTGCATCGCGCCCGCCGACCCCGACCCGTCGAGCACCACGTCGACGCCGAGCACCAGTACGGCACCGGCGACGACCAGCACGCCCTCGGGTCCGGCGACCACCGGCCCGGTGACAACCCGTCCAGTTGCAGCCACCACGTCCATCGCAGTGGGTGGCGAGTCCGAGACGGCGACTCCGGGATCCACGAGTGCCGCCCCACCCGCTCAGGCGGTCGTGGCGACCCCCACGTTCACGGGCTGATCACCCGGGGTGCTTGCTGAAAGCAGCGCGATGAGCGAACCCATGAGTCGGAAATGTCCCGGAGTTCGCCTTCGTTGCGCCGATACCAGCCCTGCAACGCGCCGGGAAATGCGCCTTCGACGGGAAGATCGGTGACGTCCGGCCCGTCGTCGACCGGGGCGTACACGCCGGCGAGGAAGCGACGGTCAGCGCGATCGAGCGCGGGCGCCACCGCCACCTGCTAGCTCGATGCCCCGGCTCGGTGAACGGCGTTCATCTGCCCGGCCAGAACGGTGTCGATCACCGAGGTGACCAGCGCATCGGCGGCGGCCTCGTCGAAGCCGAAGCCGAGCAGCAACACCTCGGCCACCCCGTGCACCGCCGCCCACATCGTCATGGCGGCGGCGACCGGATCGGTCTCGGCGAGCAGACCGGCATCGATCGCCCGCGATGTGGTCGCCAGCGCCACCTCGAAGGCCCGCGTGGCAGGTGCGAACGACTCGACGTCGGGCACGGCGAGCCCGGTCGAGGCCGGCGGATACCGGAAGAGCAGGCGGAACAGGGGCGGGGAGGCGAGGGCGTGATCGACATAGGCACGTGACAACGCCCGGATCCCGGCGAGCGGATCGGTGGTGTCGACGGCCTCGAAGCGGTCGACCAGCTCATCGAAGTACTGGGTCGCCACCGCGGCGACCAGGTCGTCCTTCCCGTCCACGTAGGCGTACAGCGCCGGGGCCGTCACCCCGAGCTCGCGGGCGACCGCGCGCAACGACACGCCGTCACTGCCGCGGGCCTCACCACCCGCTTCGATGATGGCGCGGGCACAGGCGACGACGCGCGCGCGGGTGAGCGGTTCCTCGGGTGGCACGCTGCCATTCTTGCCGCATCGGTGGCACCGTCGGTTGCCGTACGGTAAACAGTGTTCATCCGAGGAGGTCTCATGCCCATTCCCCGCACCTTGTTCTCGATGGACTCACCCGCCGACCACGACCTGATGCTCATCCAGGGGTCGTGGCCCGACGACCTCGACGGCGAAGTGCTCCTCAGTGCGCCGCACCCGACCACCCTGGACGGCCCCCACCCCTTCTTCGGTGACGGCACCACCTACCGACTCTCGCTGCATCCGGGTCGCCACGGCGCGCCAGACGACGCGTTCGCGTGGCGCCAGCGGCGCATCGACTCGCCGTCGTCGCGCCTGCGGGTGAAGCGTCCCGACGTGTTCACACCCACCGTCGTCGGGGTGCAGTCGCCGTTCGGCCACACCAACGCGGCCAACACCGCACCCCTGCCCTGGAAGGGTCGCCTGTTCGCGACCTGGGACGCGGGCCGACCCGTCGAGATCGACCCGGTCACCCTGGGGTATCTGGGCGAGGTGGGCCGCCGCGACGAATGGATCGACTTCGAGGTGTCGCCCCAACCGTTGCTGCCGATGGTGATGACCACCGCGCACCCGGTGATCGACACCGAGCGGGATCTGTTCTGGACGGTCAACACCCACTGGGGTGCGTTGCACGTGGTGTGCTGGGACGGCGACGGCCCGCTGCGTTCGTGGCCGATCACCTCGGCGGTCGTGCCGCAATCGGTCCACACGATCACCCACACCCGCGACTGGGTCATCGTGGGTGACTGCGCGTTCAAGGTCGAGCCGCAGGTGCTCACCGGCGGCGATCGCACCGAGGCGAACAACCGCGTCTCGCCGTTGTATCTGATCCGCAAGGAGGCGCTGCTGGCGACGCCGCCCGGCGAAGAGGTGGCGTGCACGACGGTGACCATCGCCCCGGAGATCAACCACTACTACGCGACCTGGGACGACTCGGCCGGCGTGCAGGTGCTCTTCGAACACGTCGAGAACACCGACATCGCCATGACCCAGCAGGCCGGCGACCTCGACGCGCTCGGCCGCCCGTGCGACCCGGCGCTGCGCGGGCTCTACGGCCTGCCGATGAGCCCCGACCGCACCTCGGTGGTGACCTTCGACCCCCGATCGGGAGCGGTGCTGCACCGGGCCGAACAGCGCGAGCCCGAGTTGTTGTGGACCCGCCAGCTCAACGCCATGGACACCTCCGACGAAGGCCGCACGCACCCGACCGTGCACCACACCGTGCACCAGGGGTGGCGCCCCGAAGGGATCACCCAGAAGATGCTCGCCCTCTATTGCGACCGCGTCGATCAGTCGCTGTTCCCCGGCAAGGAGACCGCGCCGCTGGTGGTGACCTCGTCGATGCCCGATCTGGCCATCACCCACGTGCACGAGTTGGGGCTGGACGACTTCCCTTCCTCCCCGATCTACGCGCCCCGCACCGGTGGGTCGGACCCGGGCGGCCACGACGGCTACGTGGTCGTGCCCATCATGAACGACGCGGGGTTCCGGGTCGAGGTGTTCGACGCCGCGGACGTGTCGACGGGGCCATTGGCGACGCTGAGCAAACCCGGGTCCACGGTGCCGTTCCTCCTTCATGCCGCGTGGGTTCCCGCGGTGGCCCCGGCGCCCGACGCCGAACGGGTGCGATTCTCAGACGAGTTGGACCGGATCGGTGAACTCGACGACGAGTTGGCCGAGGTCGCCCTCGACGTCGCCCACGAACTCGACCAAGGCATCCCGATGGGCTGCTGAACGGATGTTGCTACTGCCAGGCACCGACGACGTGGTACCGCCGCCGAGCGGTCGGGGGGGTGCTCAGTGCAGGGCCACGATCAGCGTGGCGAGCACGCCCAGGATCACCAACATCGTCGACATCAACCAGCGAAACTGGTTGGTCATCTCGGCGTGGAGTTCCTTCCCAAGTCCCTTCATCTCGCCACGCATTTCCTCGCGCAACGTGCCCATCTCGCCACGCAGTTCCTCGCTCAACGTGCCCATCTCGCCACGCAGTTCCTCGCGCAACGTGCCCATCTCGCCGCGCAGTTCGTCGCGCAACGTGCCCATCTCGCCACGCAGTTCGTCGCGCAACGTGCCCATCTCGCCACGCAGTTCCTCGCGCAACGTGCCCATCTCGGTCCGAAGTTCCATGCGGGTGAGCGCCAACTCACCGCGCAGGAACTCTTTGGTCACGGGTTCTTCGACATCTCTCGCCGGATAGTACGACAGCATTTCGCTGGTGACCTCCTCACCGAGTTCGGTCGTCGAAAAGTAGGTGAACATCCGATTCCGGGACTGCTCACTGAGTGCCATGGGGCACCTCCCAACAGACTACGAGGTTGGAATTCTTCTTGGGAGGGAAATCCCTCGAGTCCGTCCATCGCGGTGGGCCGGAAGACGATCTCCATCATTGCGCCCGTCTGTGACATCGAGTCGCTGCACCTTCGCCGGCATCTCAGTCGTGCCCGCGGGTGCCGGTGAACTGCATCACAGGCGAGGGCCGACGGGCGCTACCGTTCGATGGCTTGAGGGCCGCAACGCACCGAATCGACTCCCTCGACGGGCTCCGCGGCGTGGCCGCGTTCATCGTCGTTGTGCACCACTCGCTGATGCCCTCTCAGAGCTTTGCGGGCATCGTCGTCGGCGCCTCGCCGTCGGGCGTGCTGCAGTGGCTGCTCACCTACACACCGCTGAGGATCGTATGGGCGGGTCCCGAAGCGGTCTGGGTCTTCTTCGTGCTGAGCGGATTCGTGCTGGTCCGTCCGTACGTTTCGGAGCGACGCCTCGACACCGGGCGGTACTACCTGCGGCGGTTCGTGCGCCTGTATGTGCCGGTATTCGCCTCGTACGTGTTCGCCATGGCATTGCGGGTCGTCCCCCGCGAACCCGATCCCACCCACACCTGGTGGATCGCCGGCCACGTCCCCGCGGCGGGCATCAAGGACTCGGTGCGCACGATGACCCTGCTGGTCGGCAACAACATCACCCTCGATCTCGTGTGGTGGTCGCTGCAGTGGGAGGTGTGGTTCTCGATCCTGTTGCCGCTCGTGGTCATCGTCGTCCGCCGCGCCCGCCGCCACGGAGGGCTGCTGGTGATCGTCTTCGTGGCCGCATCGGCCGCCGGTCGGATCGTCGCCGACCATCAGACCTGGTATTCGGTGCGTCTGATGAAGGCACCGTTCTATCTGTCGATGTTCGGAGTCGGTGCAGCACTCACCCTGCTCGAACACCCGATCAGGCGCCGCCTCGCACACCTCGGCGTGGTCGGCACCGCGGTGTTCGTGTCCGGTTCGATCACCTTGTTGACGATGCCCGCCGCGGTCGAAGCGCTCACCCGGTCGGACGGACCCGGCCACACCGCAGGCCTCTTCGTGTCCGGCGCGATCGGAGTGAGCGGCGCCGCGGGATGTCTGATCGCCGCACTGGCCCTCCCCGCCGTCGTCCGCACGCTCACCTGGAAGCCCATCCACTGGCTCGGAGTGCGCTCGTTCAGCCTCTACCTGATCCACGATCCGATCATCGCGACGATCGTTTTCGCTTTCGGGTTGTCGGCCGCCACCTGGTGGTCGTTCCCGCTGGGCATCCTCGTCTCGGTCGTGGTCGCGGCGGTGTTCTACAAGGTCGTCGAATCCCCGACCCTCGGCTTGCTCCGACGGATCCCGCGCAATCGATCGGCGCCGACCTTGCGCAGCGCCTGAGTTGGTTCGGCGCTCGAGCCGCCGGAGCCGAACCTAGGGCCGAGGCAGCGACTCGACGGTCCAGATCGGCGAGGGCGACCAGCCGATCGCGCGGCGGGCCCTGTCGGCGCCGAGCAGGAGGCGCCGCGGCCGGACGACCTTCGCCGGCGTGGCTTCGCCGCGGATCACGTCGTCGTCGAGCGCCAGCGCCGCGACGGTCCGCTGCGCGATCTCGTAGCGGCTGAGCAGTTCGGGTCCCGGCAGGTGCCACATTCCCGAGCGCTCGGACGGCGCGAGACCGGCCAGCCGCCAGATGGCCGTGGCGACCTCGCGGGCCATCGCCGGTTGGCGCAGCTCATCGTCGAACCAGACCGTCGCCGTACCGGTGAAGGCGCCGTGTCGGATCCGGGCGACGGCGAGGTCGTCGGGGTCGACCGACACCAACAGCGGCAATCGCACGATCGCGGCGGCGGCATCGAGTTCGACGACGAGTCGCTCGGCCTGGGCCTTCCACCGGCCGTAGTCCGCGATCGGGTCGGGCACGGAGGCCTCCGAACGCAGCGTCCCGTCGCCGGAGAACACGGCATCGGTCGAGACGACGATCAGCCCAGCGCCAACTGGGCGGGCCCCCTCGGCCACGTGCAGCGTCGCGTCGACGATCGAGGACGCATCGTGCGCATACGCGGCATGGATCACCAGGTCCGGTTGGGTCGCTTCGATGGCCGCCCGGGTCGCGTCGCGATCTCGGAGATCGGCCTCGAAGGTCGGGACAGCACTGACGGCGTGGTGACGTCTGAGCCCGAAGAGCTCGACGCCGACCGGCACCGTCCGCCGAAGCCAGGTACCGAGCAGGCCGGACGCGCCCGTCAGCAACACCCTCGATCCATGCCGCTGCTCTCTGGCCGAGGGCCGTCTCTGGTCGCTCACCGGGTGGCCGGACCGATCATCGCCGAGGTGCCGTCCGCACCGAAGCGTCCGGGCGACTCCCGCGATGAAATCGAGGAATCGGCGGGTCCACGCCGACCGGATCGGGCATACCCGTCAGTCTCGCGAACGCCGGCGTGCACGCGTGGGTCGCCGATACGTGGCACGATCGGTCCGGTGAACGCCCGGATCCGCCGGACGCGACCAACGAGGAGTCCTCTGTGAAAGCCGATCCGGTCCGCCACTTTCTCGACGCCTGGGCCCAGATGACCGCGCCCGGCGGCCCGTTCGCCATGAACGAGATCGAGGTTCGCGGGCAGACCATGCGGGTCTTCGCCACCGCGCCCGCAACGATGCGGGAGATCTGGGAACTCTCCGCGTTGCAGGGCGACAAGCCGTATCTGATCTTCGAGGACGAGCACCTCACGTACGCCGAGACCCACCGGCTCGTGCGGGCGTTCGCCCACCGCCTGCGCGACGACTACGGCGTCGGCCCCGGCGACCGGGTCGCGGTGGCGATGCGGAACTACCCCGAATGGGTGATGACCTACTGGGCGGCCATTTCGGTCGGCGCGGCTCTGGTGGGGATGAACGCCTGGTGGACGACCGCCGAGATGGACTTCGCGCTGCGTGACTCGCAGCCCAAGGTCGTGGTCGTCGACGACGAACGCCTCGAACGGCTCGTACCGATCCTGGAAGATCTGCGCCGTGATCAGTCGCTCGAGGTGATCGCCGCCAGGGTCGAGGGTGACCTGCCAGATGGGGTCGTCCGCTGGGACGACGTGGTTGCCGGCGAGGTGCCCGACACCTTGCCCGACGCCGACATCGACCCCGACGATGACGCCACGATCTTCTACACCTCGGGAACCACCGGCACCCCCAAGGGCGCGCAGATCACCCACCGCGGGTCGGTCCACAACGTGTTGCACCTGGTGTTCTGGACCCTCACCACCGTGACCGCGCAGGCCGCCGCCGCGGCCGCCGAACAGACCGCCGACGATGCGGCGGCCGGTGACTCCGGTGATGCCGACGCGTCCGAAGCCAAGCCGCTCGTCTATCTGGCGACCACGCCGTTGTTCCACGTCACCGCGTGCAACTGCGTGCTGCACCCGGTCACGCTCGCCGGCGGCACGCTCGCGCTCATGCACAAATGGGATGCGGGGCGGGCGCTGGAGCTGATCGAGCGCGAAGGCGTCACCAACCTGGCGGGCGTCCCGACGATGAGTCGCGAGTTGCTCCTGCATCCCGACTATGCGACCCGCGACACCTCGACCCTCGCGTCGCTGTCGGGCGGCGGCGCGCCGATGCCCCCTGATCTGGTCGACAAGATCGGCGACGCACTCGGCGAGGGCTCGGCGACCACCGGCTACGGGCTCACCGAGACCTCCGGCATCGTCACCGCCAACATGGCCGCCACCTATGAGCTCAAGCCCACCTCGTGCGGGCCGGTCGTGCCCACCCTCGATGCCAAGCTGTGCGACCCGACGGGCGTCGAGTTGCCCCGCGACCCCGACACGATCGGGCAGTTGTGGGTGAAAGGACCGGTGGTCATCAAGGGCTACCTGAACCGTCCCGAGGCCACCGCCGAAGCGATCGTCGACGGCTGGTTCGACACGGGTGACATCGGCCGCATCGACGAGGACGGGTTCCTCTTTCTGGTCGACCGGGCCAAGGACATGGTGCTGCGCGGCGGCGAGAACGTGTACTGCTCCGAGGTCGAGGCGGCGATCTACGAACACCCCGACGTCGCCGAGGTGGCCGTGTTCGGCCTTCCCGACGAACGCCTCGGCGAAGAGGTCGCGGCGGTCGTGCACCTCGAGCCGGGAGCGACCGCCGACCCAGACGAGTTGCGTGCGTTCGTCACCGAACGACTCGCCGCGTTCAAGGTGCCCCGGTACGTCTTCTACCGAGACGAACCCCTCCCCCAGAACGCCAATGGCAAGTTCCTGAAACGCGCCCTGAGGACCGAATACCAGCCGAGCTGACGGGCGACGCTCTTTCGAGTGCGTCATGATGCCTTGGCGTTGACCCCGGCCTCGTACTTGGCGCGGTTGTGGGGACCGCACAGGCGTTGCAGGTTGCTGAGGATCGTGGGTCCACCGAGCGGGTATGGCTGTTTGTGGTCGTATTGAAGGAGAGCACGTGCGTGACAGCCCGGGTACTGGCATTCGTTCTGTCGGGCGTCGATGACGCGGCGTTGTCGACGGGTCGGGTAGCGGCGCCGGGGACTGGCGTCGATCGGTTGTCGCTGGTTGTCCAGGAGGAGCAGCGAGACGAACGCGTCGGGAAGGAGCCGGGTGACGGCGTTGCCGGTCAGAGGGGTGCCGTCGGCCAGGGTGTTGCCCTCCGAGGTGACGTGGACGACGACTTCGGTGTCCACCGTGCCGGCACCCGCTTCGGTGACCACCGTGACCAGCGCATCGGCGCGTTGTTGCGCGAGGCTCGGCCATGCGCCGTCGGAGTCGCCGTCGGAGTCGTCGCTGGCTCCCATGGGAGTCACGGTCACGGTCTTGTCGATCATGGCGCACACCCCGGCCGCGTCTGCGGGTGCGAGTCGGGCGGTGATCGTGACCATTCCGTCGGGTCCGGTTCGCCACGACACGCAGCGTTCGGCGTGGTGACGGGCGTCGATGTCGTCCTGGGATTCGGTACGGTGCGACCAGCAGGCGAGCGCGGTGGCGAGGCCCGAGGTCGGAGTGACCGAGGCCAAATGGACCAGTTCTGCGGCGTGCTCGACGCTGAGGTGCGCGGTGAGCATGCGGGCTTTCGCGTAGCTCACATCACCACACGCCATCGCCGCGTCGAGTTCGGGATGCGCACGCATCGCCCGGGCGACGCGCACCTGGTTGTGGGCGGTGACCCGTTCGATGTCGCAGCGGTCGGCCAGCCACGCTGCACACGACAAGGCACCGGACAACAGGTAGACGCCGCGCTCGTCGTGCTCGCCGATCAACCGCAAAAGTTCATAGGTCGCGCTCGACATGCGGGTCACCAGGCCGATGATCTGGGTCTCCAGTCGATCATCCGGCAAATCCGACACCGCTTCGAAGGCACTGGCTGACTCCCACGGGAGCGCGGCGCCGGCATTTGTTCCAGTGTGCACATCGGTTGAACCGAGCGCTCCGTTCCGGTTTACGACTGTGGCTTGTTGTCGCATCGGATCGCCCTCCTTAGGCTGTTGATCTCTGATCAACAGCCTAAGGATGAGGTGTGACATTTTCGGTTCATGGCGAGCCGACACACCAAGAAATCTCAGAATTCTTCGAGACATATTCGACCGGCATACGCTCCCATGGGAGTCGCCTGGTCAGGCAGCCGACAGTAGTTCCACCGCCGATCGCAAGGTGCGCTCCCATGGGAGTCTCCAACGCTGACCCGAAGGCGGTTCTCTGCTGCTGATCCCCGTCGTGAGGTTGGCCGACTCACGTCGTTGCAGGCTCGATCCGCAAGATGGCAACGTCGGCATCGCACACGCGAATCCCAGGAATGCTTGTGACGGCCCGCCTCACGACTCAGTGGGGCCGTTTCGGATGGTCGAGCGAGGAGGGGGCGGCAGGGGTGGCAGTGACGGTGGTGAGACATTCGCCGCTTGAACCGACGTCGGGAGTGGCGCGGAGGAGGCCGCCGGAGGCGGCGGACACGCCTGCAGGTAGGCCTTCACTCGGTTCGACTGGAAGTACCGCATCAGCGCGACCGCCATCAGGAGGACTCCAAGGCATAGGAGACCACCCGACGTGATGACTTGTGTTGCCTGCTGCTGCGCGGAGGGTGGATCTGTCGCGACACGGAACCATCCGATCCCGACGAAGAATGGCACCGTT
>JBDZUV010000075.1:11347-15219 GCA_040255345.1 Actinomycetota bacterium
GGGTGGATCTGTCGCGACACGGAACCATCCGATCCCGACGAAGAATGGCACCGTTTTTTGCCAGTCATCATCCGACCAATGGCAGGCTTCCGACGGCCTCTGGTATCCGGGGGAACAGCACCCGGAACCCGCACCGACCCCCGGCCCGGCGTTGCGGCAAGCCGAGCGCGCGCCCTCCTACCTGGTTCCGTTCAAGGTGACCCACGCCTATCGCTGGAGCTGTGGCCGCCTCCGCAAGGACATCGGCGTGGTGGCCATTCCGACACTCCTTGCCGGCATGGCAATCGGCGGGACTGTCGTGTGGACATTTTCGACGTATGACGTCGAGCCGAACGCTCAGTGGGGCTATCTGAGCCTCGGAAGCACACTCCTCGGGATACTCCTGCTGATGGTGATCCTCATGCTCTACCAGATACCGGTCATCTACCGAGTGTTGAAGCGAGAAGGAGACACCAGAGCGTCGTCGTCGTCCGCGACGACGACGCGAACCAATATCGTCGCGTACCTCAGCGGCACCGTACTCCTTTCGAGTCTCACCGCGCTCGGGACAGTGCTGTGCGTCGTACCCGGCGTGGCGGTCGCGCTCTATGGCTACTACTTCGGCTGGTCCGTCCTCGATGAAGGCCTCGGACCACTCCAGGCCATTCGGGCGAGCGCGTCGATGGTCGCAGGCAATTTCGCGGCGGCATTGGAAGTGGCCATGATTGGCAGCCTCGTACTTTTCGGCGGTGGTGTGCTTGCTTGCGTGGGCCTGTTCGTTGCGCTCCCGCTGGCCGCGTACTCGGCGGGTTACTCCTATCTTCGCCTGCGACCCGACCCTGCAGGCCGATTCGAGTCAGACACATCGAGAGCACCGTGACTCTGAGTGCATTGCGGTCACGCCCGGAAGCCGGCCACACGGACGAGTCGACGGGCATAAGGTGCCCAGCGATGAAGACGCGCACTCTCGGAAGAACCGGCGTGAAGGTCAGCAACCTCTGCCTCGGGGCCATGATGTTCGGGGAGATGGGGAACCCCGACCACGACGACTCGATCCGGATCATCCACGCCGCACTCGACGCGGGCATCACGATCATCGACACCGCGGACGTCTACTCCCACGGTGAGTCCGAGCAGATCGTGGGCAAGGCGCTCGCCCAGGTCGACCGCGACCGCGTGTTCCTCGCGACCAAGGCGTGCGGCCCGATGGGGGATGCCCCGACGCAGATGGGTCTGTCGAGACGGTGGATCATCGAGGAGTGCGAGCACTCGCTGCGCCGCCTCGGTGTCGACCACATCGACCTGTATCAGATGCACCGCCCCGATCCGTCGACCGACATCGACGAGACCCTCGGCGCGTTGAGCGACCTCGTGCACGCGGGCAAGATCCGCTACTTCGGGTCGTCCACGTTCCCCGCGTATCAGATCGTCGAAGCCCAATGGACCGCCGAGCGGCGCAACCGGGAACGCTTCGTGACCGAACAGCCGCCCTATTCGATCCTCGCCCGGGGCATCGAACGAGACGTGCTCCCGGTGACCGAGAAATACGGCATGGGCGTGCTGCCGTGGAGCCCGCTCGCCGGCGGCTGGCTCGCCGGCACGTTCGGCACGGGCAAGGCGAACACCAGCCGAAGAGCCGAGCGCATCCCGGCCCGGTACGACATGAACCTGCCCGCGAACCAGGCCAAGCTCGCCGCCGTCGACCAGCTCACCGAACTCGCCGCGGACGCCGGGCTCACCCTCATCCAGCTCGCGCTCGGTTTCGTGCTCGCCCACCCGGCGGTCACCTGTCCGATCATCGGCCCACGTACCGCGGAGCACCTCGAGAGCCAACTCGCCGCGGCCGACGTCCGCCTGGAAGCCGACGTGCTCGACCGGATCGACGAGATCGTGCCGCCGGGCACCGATCTGTCCGCGGCCGACGCGGGCTGGGAGCCCCCCTCGATCGCCAGCAAGCACCGCCGTCGTCGCTCCCACTGAGTACCGCTCTCGATTCGGCAGGGGTCCGGCGCCTCTGTCGAGGTAGGTCCCGGGACCTCGAAGCGGCACGGCCTCGGTCCGCGGGTGCCCGGGACGACGCAGGCGGGACCTGCCCGGGGGTGCGCTCAGTGGCGGTTGGCGAAGTACCGCTGGTAGTTCTCCGCGACCTGACGCAGCTCGGGATCCTCTTTGAACCGGGGCTCGAACTTCTCCCAGGCCGCCTGACGCTTGGCCGGCAGGTACTCGGTCGGCCAGTACCCGTCGTGGGGTCGGTACGACTTGAGAACCCGGCGGGCCACGGTCGCCTTGTGGACCTCGTCGACGCCGTCCGCGATGCCCATCGTGGGAGCCCGGGCGTACATCTCCTGAATCGGCGTGAGATTCGTCGTGCCCAACGAACCCAGAATGTGCAGGGCGTTGAACGACACGTCCTGGAGCACCTTGGCCATCGTGTACTTCACCGCGGCGATGTCGGTGCGTGCCTCGAGGGTGGAGGTGTTGTCGATCTTCCACGCGGTCTCCAACACGAACAGTCGCAGCATGGCGATCTGCGCGTAGGAGTCGGCGATCTTCTCCTGCACCATCTGGTGCTCGGCGATGATCTTGCCGTGGCTCTCGCGGCTGAGCGCCCGTTCGCACATCATGTCGAAGGCGAGCTTGCACTGGGCGATGGTCCGCATGGCGTGGTGGATGCGCCCGCCGCCGAGGCGCCGTTGGGCGAGCACCTTGGCGCCGTCCTCGGGCCCGAGCAGATGGTCGAGGGGCACCCGGACGTCGTTGTAGATGATGTGGTTGTGCGTATGGGGTTCGGGCTGGATCTCGACGCCGGGGGTGTCGCGGGGCACCACGAACATGCCGTTGGTGCACATCACGAACAGGATGTCGGCCGCACGACCGGCGCTGGTGAACCACTTCTCGCCGTTGATGACCCATTCGTCGCCGTCACGCATCGCGTGCGTCTTGAACAGGTTCGGGTCCGAGCCACCCTGGGGCTCGGTCATCGAATACGCCGAGAACATCTCCTGAGCAAGGAGCGGTTCGAGCCACCGCTTCTTCTGCTCCTCGGTGCCGTACGCGGCGAGCATCTCCATGTTTCCGGTGTCGGGCGCGGCGGCACCGAACATCTGGGGCGCGGCCGGGTATCGCCCGATGACCTCGTTCAACAGGCCGAGCTGGAGCTGGCCGTACCCAGGGCCGCCGAGGTCCTCGTCGAGGAAGATCGCCCACAGGCCCTGGGCCTTGATCTGGTCCTGGATGCCCTTGACGAGCGCCTTGACCTTCGGGTCGGGCAGACGGACCGCGTACGGGAAGATCAGCCCGAGCGGCTCGATCTCCTCCCTGCACAGATTTTCGACCCAGTCCAGCTTCTCCTGGAATTCGGGATCAGTCGAGAAGTCCCAAGCCATCGGTTCACATTCCCCTTGTTCACAGCATCGGTGTACTCGGCAACCTACAGGCTGGCTCCGGTGACCCGCATCTCCGCCCGTGAGTCGCAGCGGCGCCGACCGGCCATGACCGGACGCTGGTCCTGCGCCGGCCTGTCGACTTCGCGGCGGCCCCGGCGGGCCCCGGTAGCGTGACCGCCATGCAGATCGGTGTGATCCTTCCCCAGCTCGACCTCGGCGGTGACGTGGCCGCGGTGCGTGCCTATGGCCAGGGGGTCGAGCAGCTCGGCTATCGCCACCTGCTCAGCTACGACCACGTGCTCGGCGCCGATCCCGAGGTCCACGCACCGTTCGACGGCCCGTACGACATCGACACGACCTTCCACGAGCCCCTCGTACTGTTCGGTTTTCTCGCCGGCGTCACGCGCCTCGAGTTGGTCACGGGCATCCTGATCGCCCCGCAGCGTCCCACCGCGCTCGTCGCCAAACAGGCCGCCGAGGTCGACCTGCTGACCGAGGGGCGCTTCC
>JBDZUV010000001.1:0-65863 GCA_040255345.1 Actinomycetota bacterium
TGCGATCGCTTCGGTGAGCTCGGTGAGGAGGGTGTCGAGGTCGGCGCCGAAGAGTTGGCGGGCGCGGCCGAGGCCACCGTGTTGGCTGAAGGGTGGGTCCTGGAACTCTCGGGGTTCGATCGACAGGGACGCGGCGAGGTGGTCGCGGATGAGGCGGAGCCATTCGAGTTGCTCGTCGGTGAAGTCGCGCCCGGCGGTCTGCTGCTGGGTGAGCCAGGCTTCGAAGCGTTCGGCGACCTGGTCGGGGAACGGAGCAAGCTCGTCGTCGGCGCCGAGGGTGTAGCGCACGAGCGACACGATGTTGGTGAGCACCGTGCCGGCCGAGCCGCGCACTTTGGAGGCATCGAGGGTCTCGTACGCCTCCCAGAGTCGCTCGGGCGTCCAGCGGTGCGGTGGCCTGCCAATCGCTTCGGCGAGTTCTTTGACATCTCGGTAGGTCAGCCGCTTCGAGTACGGCCGCGAGTACAGCACCTGCAATGCGGTGATCTCGTCGTGGTGCTCGTCGATGAACGCGCGGAACGACTCGACGGTGGCCTGGGCTCGGGCCTTGGCGTCGCTGGCGAACTCGGCGCGGGTGACGGTGTCGATGCTGATCTCGTCGATGACCTGTTCGAAGCTGCGTTGCACGTCCACGAGTTGGTCGCGCAATGCCGGGTTCGCGGCGATCGGTTCGACGGCCTTGGCGAACAGGTCGTTCCGCGCCTCGGCGAGTTGCTCGCCGGTCGGATCGTGGTTGCCACTTGCCATTTGGGCTTCGGCAAGTTGGCGGTCGGGGTCGATCGCGTCGACCAAGCCGTGGCTGATGGTCGACATGGCTTGCCCGGCGGTCTCTTCCAACTGGCGGCGCTGCTCGACACCGATGCGCGATTCGATTCTTGCCAGGCGTGACGCGAGCGAAGAGACGAGGTCTTCACTGAGCTGACCGAGCGACACCTGCAACAACAGCTTCTCCAGCGACACACCCCGCTTGCGTTCCAGCGGGGTAGCTTCGATCAGCTTGGTCTCGGTCACCCCGACCGCGTCGACGAGCACAAACCGGTCTTTGTGCGCGGCGTCGGGCGTGACGGCTTTGAGGTCGTCGTCGGAGATCGTGCGCACCCCACGGCCCTTCATCTGCTCGAAGAAGTTCCGGGAGCGGACCATGCGCATGAACACCACCATCTCGATGGGTTTCACGTCGGTGCCGGTCGCGATCATGTCGACGGTCACTGCGATGCGCGGGTTGTAGCTGGTGCGGAAGGCCTTGAGCAGCTCCTTGGGCTTGTGCCCGTCAGAGGACTTGTAGGTGATCTTGGCGATCACGTCGTTGCCTTTGGCGAACTCCTCGCGCACGATGCGCGTGATGTCCTCGGCGTGGGAATCGTCTTTTGCGAAGATCAACGTCTTGGGGATGTGGGTCAGACGCCCGTGGTCGTCGGTCTCACGATCGGGGAACATCGCGGGCAGGTGGTCGCGCACGGCGCGCACCACCGTGCGGATCTGATCCTTCGCCACAACCTTTTTGTCGAGCTCGTTTGCGGCGTAGGTGAGATCCTCATCGACTTCTTCGAGGCGCACCTCACGGGTCTCGCGATCACGGAACGACGTGACGTAGCCGGCCTCGATCGTCGAACCCGCCTCGCTGATCGCGGTTGACAGACGGAACACGTCGAAGTCGACGTTCACGCCATCGGCGACCGCCTCGGGAAAGCCGTACTCCATCACCAGGTTCTTGTTGAAGAACCCGAAGGTCTGCGTACCCGGAGTGGCCGTGAGCCCGACGAGGAATGCGTCGAAGTACTCGAGCACCTGGCGCCACACCCCGTAGATCGACCGGTGGCACTCGTCGACGATGATCACGTCGAACGCTTCGATCGGCAGGCCCGGCTGGTAATCGACCTCGACGGGGCGACTCGGCGCGGCGTCGAACCCTGATGCCTCATCGGCGGACTCGTCGAGCTCGGCGTCGCCGCGCAGCATCGAATACACGCGCTGGATCGTGCCGATGCACACCGCCGCGACCGGGTCGACCACGTTGCTGGTCAGGTGCTGCACGTTGTACAGATCGGTGAACTTGTGACCCGACCCGGGCACCTCGAACCCCTGGAACTCCTTCAAGGTCTGCTCGCCCAGGTTCGCCCGGTCGACCAAGAACAAGATGCGCTTTGCCTGGCCGTGACGGATCAACCGCTCACAGATGTTCGCCGCTGCGAACGTCTTGCCCGACCCGGTCGCCATCTGGATCAGTGCTCGGCTGTGGTTGTCTCGCAGCGACTGTTCCAGGTTGGTGATCGCACGGAACTGGGCGTCACGCAGCCGACCCGGGTCTTCTTCGAGGATCGGCATGTCGCCCAAGCGCGCCCGCAGCGTGCCGCCGCCGTGGTTGGCGTGGTCTTCGATCTGCCACTCGAGCGTTTCGGGCCGATGGAACCAGAACACTTGGCGAGAAGTGGGCTCAGGGTCCATCTGACACGTGAACCACGTCTCTGACCCGGTCGACTCATAGCCGTAGGGCAGGCGATTGTTGATCAGGTGCGCGGGGAGCGCGTCGGGGACGTTGGCCTGGTACTTCACCGTCTGGGACTCCACCCCCGCTAGGGCCATGCCTTTCTTCTTGGCCTCTATCACCCCGACCGCTTGGCGATTCATGAACAGCACGTAGTCCGCCGGCCCAGCGTCGGTCACCAACTCACGCACCGCAACGCCCTTGCCCGCGTACAGGTTCACCGATGAGTAGTCCTGGAGCACCCAACCGGCGGCCACGAGCATCTCGTCGATCCGCTTCCGAGCCTCCTGCTCAGGAAGCATGTTGGGGTCCCCTGCCTCGCTCACAACTTGAAGGCTAGGAGAAGCTGCAGGCTCCGACAGGAGCGCAGGCCGCGTCTGCGGTCCTTCGGGTCCCAAGCCGACGGGATCTGGTCAGCGCGATCGGTCGTCTCCGACGGCGGGGTGGAAACGCTCGCCAGGTAGTGGTTCGCATACCTGCGTGGAATATTCGCGGGATATGACGAAAACGAGAAAGCTCCTCGGCGCGGGACCGAGGGGCTTGTCTGTTGGTATTGCTGGTGCTTGTGGTGGTCGGGCTGGCGGGATTCGAACCCACGACCTTCGGTCCCCCAGACCGACGCGCTAACCAAGCTGCGCCACAGCCCGTGTGTGACCTGCGAAGTCTACTCGGCCGACGCTGATCGACCGAAGCGGGCGCCGACCGCCGGCTCAGAGCTTCTGCGCGACCCACAGGACGCCCTGGACGAGCCTCCATCCGAGGTAGATCACCAGGGCGACGAGCAGCACCTTGAAATGCCACGGGGTCGACTGGTCGACCTCGTCACCGGCCTGGCCGGCGACCGGCGTGCCCTGGGGGCGCCCGGACCGGACCGCCAACGCGTCGGCGGAACTCCCGCGTCCTTTCCGGGCCCGTTCGAGGTTTCGGGGCGTGATGATCGGCGCCCCACAACTCGGGCAGCGCCCGTCGTCCTGCACGGTGTTCGGGCTCAGGAACCGGTCACAGTCATCGCACCAGGGCACGACGCTCACTCCCCCGTCGTGACGAGCCGGTCGCGTGGGCCCACCGCGGCGACCGTGCTCGGCACGTCGTGGCCGACCAGTTCGGCGGCGATGTGCGCGGCGTCGATCAGGCCGTCGACGTCGATGCCGGTGACCACGCCGACGTCGTCGAGGACGGCGACGAACTCTTCGGTCGCGAGGTTGCCGGCCGCTCCGGGCGCGAACGGTGAACCGCCGAGGCCGCCGACCGAGGTGTCGAACCGGCGCACCCCGAGTCGCAGAGCGGCCCACGCGTTCAACAAACCGGTGCCTCTCGTCTGATGCAGGTGCAGGCCGATTGCGTGTCCGGTCTCGTCGATGAGTTCCGCGACCCGGCGAGGCGTCGCCATGCCCGTGGTGTCGGCATAGGTGACCGCGGTGCAGCCACGGTCGAGGAGTCGATCGCCGAGGGTCGCCACCTGGGCCGGGTCGAGGTCGCCCTCGAAGGGGGAACCGAACGCGCAACTCACGACCGCGTCGACGGGTACGTCGCAGGCCGTGGCGAGCCGGGTGATCCCGGCGACCTCGTCGAGAGATTCGGCGATCGAACGGTTCACGTTGTGCTGGTTGTAGGCCTCCGACGCGGAGATGGTGAGGGTCAACTCGTCGATCTCGCACTCGAGCGCGTCCTGTGCGCCACGCAGGTTCGGGACGAGGACGGTCACGGTGGCGTCGTCGGGCCGGCGGATCGCGGAGAGAACTGTGGCCGGGTCGGCCATCGCTGGGACGGCCTTGGGAGAGACGAACGAAGCGACCTCGACGTGGCGGACCCCGGCGGCGAACAATGCGTCGACGAGTCGTGCACGATCGGCGGCGTGAACGGGCCGTTCGGGTTGCAGCCCGTCTCTCGGTCCGACGTCGCGGATGACGACTCGTTCACCGCGCAGATCGAGCGGGTCCGAAACCATGGCTCCATCGTGCCCGCATACCGGGCTGATCCCCACATCGAAACCCGGACGTCTTTCGACGGTGGCAGATCAGACCGGTGGGACGCCGTGGCGACGATCCGAGAACTCTCGTCGTTTGCCTCGGGCCAGCGCGAACCGTTTGATCAGCTCGCCACGAAGGTCACCCGGTTGGACGACCGCGTCGACGATCAGTTCACTGGCGATCCGCAGCAGATTCACGTCTTCGGAGTAGATCTCGCGTTGCTGCGCGATGAACGCTTCACGTTCGCTGTCGTCGTCGAACGCGGCGATGCGGTTCGCGAACACGGCGTTCACGGCGGCTTCGGGGCCCATCACGGCGATCTGGGCGGTGGGCAACGCCAGGGTGGCCTCCGGCGCGAACGCCGGTCCTGACATGGCATAGAGACCCGCCCCGTACGCCTTGCGTACCACCACGCAGATCTTGGGGACCGTCGCCTCGGACACCGCGGTGACCATCTTCGCGCCGTGCCGGATGATCCCCTGGGCCTCGACCTGGGTGCCGATCATGAATCCCGGCACGTCGGTCAGGAAGACCAGCGGGATACCGAATGCGTCGCAACACCAGACGAACCGGGCCGCCTTGTCGGCCGAATCGACGAACAGGACCCCGCCCTTGACCGCCGGGTTGTTGGCGACGATGCCGACCGGACGGCCGTCGAGTCGCCCGAGGCCGCACACCAGCTCGGGGGCGAACAGCGGCTTGATCTCGAAGAAGCTCATCCCATCGACGAGTGCGTCGATCACGTCGTGGGTGTCGTATCCGGCGGTGTCCTCCGCGGGCACGAGATCGTCGGTGAAATCACGTGCGGGTCCATCCGCGGCATACACGGGAGGGTCTTCTCGCCAGTGGGTCGGAAAGTAGCTGAACCAGGCCCGTGCCTGGTCGATGGCGTCGGCGTCGTCGACCGCGAGGTTGTCGCCACAACCCGACACCGTCGCGTGCAGGCGGGCGCCACCCATGGCTTCCAGGGTGGTGTGCTCCCCGATCACCATCTCGGCCATCCGTGGCGACCCGAGGTACATCGACGCGTTGTGTTCGACCATGATCACGATGTCACAGAAGCTGGGGATGTAGGCCCCCCCGGCGGCAGACGGCCCAAACAGGCAACAGATCTGGGGAACCCGGCCCGACAGGCGTACCTGGTTGTAGAAGATGTGTCCGGCGCCGCGTCGTCCGGGGAACAACTGCACCTGGTCGGTGATGCGGGCCCCGGCCGAATCGATGAGCCAGAAGATCGGCAGGTCGTGGTCCAGGGCGTATTCGGTGGCGCGCACCATCTTCTCGACCGTCCGTGCGCCCCAGGACCCCGCTTTCACAGTCGGGTCGTTCGCGACAACCACGGCGGGTCGTCCGTCGACGCGACCGACGCCGGTGACGACTCCGTCCGCGGGCAGATCGGTCGCGGTTGCGTTCGCGAGCAGACCGTCCTCGACGAAACTGTCCGCATCACAGAGCAGCGCGATGCGGTCGCGCACGAAGAGCTTGTGCTGCGCGGCCAACTTCTCGGCGCCTCGAGCGAGGTTGCCCTCGGGTGAGCGTCGCAGCGCGGCGCTGAGAGGGTCGTCCACTACGGTCTCGTCGGTCTCTGCGGTCATCGGACCTGAGATTAGGAGACGCGCCGACGCAGCCTGTGTGCTGTCGACTTCAGCTCCGACGTACCGCGAGGATCGCGACGTCGTCGGTGAGGCCCGTCTGTGCGAAGTCCCGGGCAGATTCCAACAACGACTTGCACAACACGCCCGGATCCGCGCCCGGATCGCGCCGCAGGATGTTCGCGACCCGCTCCTCGCCGAACAGATTCTCACCATGGCGGGCCTCGGCCAGGCCGTCGGTGTACATCAACACCAGATCGCCTTCGTCCAGGGGGATCTCCCGGCTGGTGTAGCTGCCTTCGGGGTCGAGCATCAACAGGGGCCCGGTGGCACGGAGCGCCCTGACCTCACGGTCGTGCCACAGCCACGCGGCCGGGTGACCCGCCGAGGCGTACCGCAGGGTCGCCGCGGCGGTGTCGAACACGACCACGACGAGCGAGATGAACTCCTCGGCCCGTTCCATCGTGGCGATCTGCCGGTTCAGTTCCTCGAGCGCCTGGGCGGGATCGCGGTACTGACGCAGGTACACCCGCAGCAGGTACTTCGCCTGGAAGGCCGTGATCGACGCCTCGATGCCGTGCCCGGTGACGTCGCCGATGACCGCGGCGACGCGGTTGGGTGCGAGACGGAACACGTCGTAGAAGTCACCGGCCATCATGCCGGTGCCCGCCTGGTAGACGCGCCCCAGGTCGAAGCCGGTCAGATCGGGAAGCTCCTCGGGGGCCAGGCGCGCGGCCCACGCCTTGGGGGCGAGTTGTTCCTGGGTGAGGACCTCCACGGCACGGCGTTCGATCGTGAATCGTTCCGCCGACAGCCGGATCGCCCGGAGGAAGTCCTTGGAGAACGCCAGGGACAGTCCCACCGGGATCAGTACCAGGGAGAGTGCGTAGATCGCATTGCGGGTCTTGAGCACCAGCCCGATGCCCGTCGCAACGAGCAACGCGAGATACACCGAGGTCGCGTGGACCTCCTTGCGGAACGAGGTGCGGGCGAGCACCGCCGCGTCGGATCGGGCACCGAACTCCCGCTCGGCTCGTCGCCACGCGCGGCGATGGGCCACCGCGGAGCGGATCCAGAACGTCGTGGCCACCAGACACGCGGCGGCGACGACCGACAAGACGACGATACCCATGGCCGCGCGATCGTACCCGGCGAGAGGGGTCCCATGGCAGGGTCGATGCTCCCTGCGACGGAACCGTCCCGTTCCGGTGAACCAGCGAGACGGACCTCAGCCGAGCCAGTCGGCCTCTGCCCGACCCAGTTCGGTCGCCGGTCCGGTACCCGAACCGTCGGCCCAGGTGACGATGTCGGCCAGGATCGCGTGCCAGTTCGCAGTGGCGTCGAGGTCGGCGAACAACGCGTACAGGCCGAGGTTGATGCGCTGGATCAACAGGAAGCTGGGTGGGACGTTGATCTGCCGTTGCACATCGGCGAAGGGGCCGTCGGTGTCGAACATCCGACTGACCAGCCCGGCCGCGAATTCCCTGGTGACCTTCGTCGGCTCATCGCGCAGCAGATGCTCGTAGAATCCCGAGAAGTACTCGAACAGGCGCTCGTCGCTCAGCGGCGCGTCGGCGCCGACGACGCCCGCTTCGACGAGCAACCTCCTGAACGCGGCCAGGTCGCCGTCGTCGACCATCGTGCGGTGCATCGCCGCGAACAGACCGATCTCGGCGGGCGTGAAGTGCTTGACGAGCCCGTAGTCGAGAAAGGCGACCCGGCCGTCGTCGAGGATCAGATAGTTGCCCGGGTGCGGGTCACCGTTGAACGAACCCATGCAGTACAGCGACCGCATCACGTACCGGAAGATCGCCTCGGCCACATGGTCGCGCGTCGCCTGGGTGTCGGCCGCCAGGTCGGCGAAGCGGCGACCCACCAACAACTCACTGGTCAGGACCCGCTCGTTCGACAACTCGTCGACGACGTCGGGTACCACGATGAAGGGGTGGTCACGGTACGCGTCGGCGAAACGCTTCTGGTTGGCGGCCTCGTTCACATAGTCGAGTTCCTCGGCGAGCCGGGTGCGCAGCTCGGTGACGAGTGGCGCGACCTCGAGCGAGGGAAACAGCATCCGCAGCGCGGTGAAGAGCACGTCGGTGTGTTCGAGGTCTTCGGCCATCGCCTCGGCGATGCCGGGGTACTGCACCTTGACCGCCACCGCTCGTCCGTCTCGGGTGATCGCCCGGTGCACCTGACCGATCGACGCCGCGGCGATCGCCTCGGGGTCCCATTCGGTGAACGACTCGGCTACGTCCGCGCCGAGCGCCTCCTCCAGGGTCTCGGTCGCCAACTCGGGAGCCATGGGCGGGGCGGCGGCCTGCAGGGTCGCGAGCATCGTCCGCATCTCTTCGGGCAGTCCCAGATCGAGATAGCTCGCCATCTGGCCGAGCTTCATCATGACGCCCTTGAGGTTGCCGAGGGTCTCGGTGACCTCCTCGGCGCTGTGCAGCAGAAATGCCTCGTCGAGGCGTTCTCTACGAGCTGCGGAAGCGAACGTGCGCTGTGCCTGGTGGATGCCGTACGACACCCCGATCCGGCCCGCGGACCGGGCCATCTGGCCGGGTCGCCCCGCCGCGCCACCGGCGAGCACCGGTCCGGAACGGTCCGTTCGTGCACCACGGCGGCGCTTCCAGCGGCGAAGCGCGAGCAGCGTCGCGCTCCCGATCGCCGCAGTGGTGCCCACCACCGCTCCCGAAGGACGCTTCATGATCGACGGCGGACCCGCAACTTCACCGGGGTCGATCCCAGACCGAGTTCGTCCCGCAGCGTGTTCTCCAGGTACCGCAGGTAGGTGCGGGGAAGTTCCCGGTTCGTGAACAACGTGAAGGTCGGTGGGTCGGTTGCCACCTGGGTCGCGTACAACACGCGGGCCCCCTGGGGCGCCGGATGTGCCGATTGTGCCGACGCCATGATCGCGTTGACCCGCCGGGTCGGCACCCGACTGCGGTACGCGGTCACCACGTCCGACAGTGCCGGGAGCAACTTCTGGACCCCTTTGCCCGTCAGGGCGCTGATCTTCAACACGACGCTGTCGCCCAGGAACGCGAGCCGTCGGCCCACTTGTGCGGTGACATCCAGGCGGCGCTCCGGGTCGAGCAGTTCCCATTTGTTGAGCACCACCACGATCGGACATCCCGCCGCGTCGACCCGCTCGGCGAGCCGCTGGTCCTGATGGGTGATCCCCTCGGTCGCGTCGATGACCAACAGGGCGATGTCGGCGGTGTCGACCGAGGCGAGTGCCCGGATCGTCGAGAAGCGTTCGGTGCCGGCGTCGACCCTGCTGCGTCGACGCATGCCGGCGGTGTCCACGAAACGGATCGGACCGTCGTCGGTCTCCACCACGGTGTCGATCGAGTCCCTGGTCGTACCGGGTAGATCGTGGACCACCGATCGGTCTTCACCGATGAGACGGTTGAAAAGCGTGGACTTGCCGACGTTCGGGCGCCCGACCAGGGCCACCGCGAAGAGCCGTGCGGCCTCGTCGTCGCCGGAGGCCTCCCGGATCGACTGCTCGGAATCCTCCTCGGGAGTGGGTTCGACCGCCGGACCGAACGACGCCTCGAGTTCCTGGACCACACGGTCCATCAGGTCGCCGGCATTGCGTCCGTGCAGGGCGCTGACCCCGACGGGCTCGCCGAAGCCCAGTGCCAGGAAATCCCAGATCATGCCTTCATGGAGCGAATCGTCGACCTTGTTGGCCACGACGACGACCGGGCCGCCGCGCTGTCGGAGCAACTGGGCGATCTGGGCATCGTCGTCACCGGGGCCGAGGGTGGCGTCGACGACCAACAGCGCGAGATCGGCGTCTCCGATCGCCTGCTCGGACTGTTCGGAAACCTTGATGTCGAGCGCGTCACCGTGGCGCATCCAACCACCGGTGTCGACCACCACGAAGGGATACCCGTTCCACTCGCAGGTGACTTCCTTGCGGTCGCGGGTGACCCCCGGGCGGGCCTCGACGATCGCTTCGCGACGGCCGATCATCCGGTTCAAGAGCGTGGACTTGCCGACGTTGGGGCGACCGACGATCGCGACGATCGGGAGTCGCCGGGGATCGGATCGGTTGGTGACGGACATAGGTGGCGTCGGCATCCCACGGGTGCGAAGGGCGAGGTGGACGATCTGACCACCGGACCCACAACGGTAGAGGTTCGGCGCACCGCGCCGGCCAACGGGCTCCTGCTACTCGCGGGCGATCAGCCGGTGCAGGTGAGGATCGTCGAGATCGGGTCGATCCAGTGCGTGACTCTGGATCTCGACGTCGTGGACGGTGCCCTCGAAGGTGAACGGCGGATCGTAGGCATCACTCAGCGGAAGACCCGCGTCATGGCCGAGCCGCAGGCCGGCACCGCCGATCTGCCACCGGAACGGCAGGTCGGTGTCCAGGGCTGCACCGGCGGATTCCTCGTCGTCGACGAACAGTCGGATCGGCCCGCCCCCGCCCTCCAGCCTGCGGTACTCGAACGCGATCTCGTGGTCACCGGCCCCCAGCGGGCGCCGACCGGTGAGATCGTGGGGCTGTCCGAACAGCCGGACGTGCGCCCGCGGGTGCCCGTGGTCCAGCCAGATCCCCCATCCACTGTTCCAGTCGCCCAGCGCGGCGACGACCCCCGAATCGGTGTCGGACGCGCAGGTGACGTGGGCGAGGATCGTGAAACCCGGACCCATCGGTGGCAGAAAGTCCTCGGCGATCGGCGACCCTCCCGGCCGGTAGGTCATGGTGAAACCCGACGGCCACGGGTTCGGGTCCAAGGCGATGCTCCGGCCGGTGAAGGTGTCATCGAGCGGCAACACCTGGTTCCGGCCCGCCTCGGTCCACCACGCCTGTTGGAGTTCGGCCAGCTTGTCGGGATGCTCGTCGGCCAGATCGTGCACCTCGGCGAAGTCGTCCGCGAGGCGGTACAGGTGCCAACGGTCGTCCGCGAAGCGGTGCGAGCCGATCACCAGTTCCTGCTCCACGGTCATCTGCGCACCCACATGGTCGGTCGTGGCCTTCCAGCCGTCGAGGTACATCGCCCGGGACCCCAACAGTTCGAAGTACTGGCTGGTGCGTGGCGACGGCGCACTGGCGTCGTCGAAGGTGGCGAGCATGCTCGTCCCGTCCAGCGGACGTTGGTCGACCCCGTCGATGGTGTCGGGCCGCTCCACGCCGGTCGCCGCGAGCACGGTCGGCAACAGGTCGACGGCGTGACAGAACTGGTCGCGCACCCGTCCTCGGTGAGCGGTGTCGATGCGCGCCGGCCAGCGGACGATCAGCGGCGTCCGCACGCCGCCCAACCAGGTGAAACGCTTCCACAACTTGAACGGGGTGTTCCCGGCCCAGGCCCAACCCCAGGGGTAGTGCTCGTAGGATCGCGGACCGCCCAGGTGTTCCATCGACGCGATCGTCTCGTCGACGTCGTCGAGACGATCGTGGGTGAACCGCAACTCGTTGAACGAGCCGTGGGGGCCACCTTCGGCGCTGGCCCCGTTGTCGGAACACAACATGACGAGGGTGTTCTCGGTGACGCCCATCGTGTCGAGTTCGGCGAGCAGGCGACCGATCTGGGCGTCGGTGTGGGCCAGGAACCCCGCGTAGACCTCCATCATGCGGGCGAACAGGCGACGTCGGTCCGCGTCGAGATCGGCCCAGGGGGTCACCCAGGGCGGCCGGTCGCTGGGGGTCGTGCCCGCGGGCACGATGCCCGAGGCCATCTGGCGGGCCACGATCTGTTCGCGCCACGCGTCCCAACCTGCGTCGAAATGACCGCGGAACCGTTCGATCCATGCGGCCGGAGCCTGGTGCGGTGCATGCTGTGCGCCGGTCGCGAACCACAGGAGGAACGGCTTGTGCGGGGTCGCCTGTCTGACGTCACGGACGAAGCCGAGCGCCCGGTCGCACAGGTCCTCGGTCAGGTGGTAGCCGTCGCGCCAGTCCCCCGGCGGGCCGACGTGGTGGTTGTCACTGACCAGTTCGGGGGCGAACTGGTTCGTGTCGCCGGCGAGGAACCCGTAGTAGCGCTCGAAGCCCAGACCGAGCGGCCACTGGTCGAACGGTCCCGAGGCCGACACCTCCCACCGGGGCACGAGATGCCACTTGCCGACGGCGAACGTCGCGTAGCCGGCGTCACGGAGCAGCCGGGGCAGCGCCACCGCGGACTTCGGAATGTGGGCGTCGTAACCGGGAAAGCCGATGGGAACCTCGGGCAGGAACCCCATACCGACCGCATGGTGGTTCTGCCCGGTCAACATCGCCGCGCGGGTCGGGGAACACATCGCGGTGACATGGTGGTTCCGGTAGCGCAGACCGTGCCGGGCGAGCGACGAGATCGCCGGGGTGGCGATGTCGGATCCGAACGGTTCGAGCTGCGCGAAGCCGACGTCGTCGAGCACGATCACGACGACGTTCGGCGCCGTGGGCGGTGGCTTCGGCGCCAGTCGAGGCCGGGGTGTCGATTCGGCGATGGTGGTCGAGATCAGCTGCACGGCGTGCTCGCATTCGGCGGAGAGGACCCGCCGATCGGCGGATCCGGCATGTGACCGACGTGACAAGGTCGCCCGTCGGCCGGGCACAGTAGCCTGCGGAGCATGGACGTCGACCGGGTGTTGTTGGCCGCGCCCCGAGGGTTCTGCGCGGGCGTCGAGATGGCGATCAAGGCGCTGGCCTGGATGGTGGGCGCATTCGAACCGCCCGTGTACTGCTATCACCAGATCGTGCACAACGCGATCGTGGTGAAGCGCTTCGAGCAGATGGGCGTGGTGTTCATCGACGACATCGACGAGGTTCCCCCGGGAGCCCCGGTGATGCTGTCGGCGCACGGCTCGGCACCCGAAGTCGTCGCCGGGGCGAGCGAGCGCGGTGGCTTCGTGGTCGATGCGGTCTGTCCGCTGGTCACCAAGGTGCACCACGAGGTCCGCACCCGCGCCGCGAAGGACTACGACATCATCTACATCGCGCACGAAGGTCACGAAGAGGCGATCGGTACCGTCGCGGAAGCGCCCGAAGGGCGGATCCACCAGGTCGAATCGATCGCCGAGATCGACGCGCTGGACGACTTCGCCGGTCCGGTCGCGCTGCTCACCCAGACGACCCTCAGCCAACACGACTGGTCACTGCTCGCCGCCCACGCCCATGAACGCTTCCCCGACATGTGGATGCCCGGACGCAAGGACCTGTGCTTCGCCACGACCAATCGTCAGGACGCGCTGATCGAGATGGCGCACCGCTGCGACACGGTGATCGTGATCGGTTCGGAGAACTCGTCGAACACCCGGGCACTCGCCCGCATCGCCACCGACGAGGGCTGCCCGAGGGTCCTGCGGGTCAACGGCGCCGACGAGCTGCCCGACGATCTGGAAGGCACGGTCGGGGTGACCGCGGGGGCGTCTGCGCCCGACGAACTGGTGACCGACGTGATCGACCGCCTGGCGCCACGTGGCGGCGTCGAAGAGGTGCATCTGACCGACGAGGACGAGTACTTCCCGCCGCCGCGGAGCCTCCGCCCCCTGATCAACGCCGTGTCGACGTTGGCGACCTTCGGGCTCGGGACGACGCCCGGGCACGGGCCGAGCGCCGATGACCGCCGGATGAGCGCGAGTCGGGTCCTGGCGGGCCTCGCGGGTCGCTGAACCGAACTCCCGTCTCAGCAACGCCCGAGAGAAGAGGACGCGCCCCATGGAGCCGGTGACCTGGAACACCGTCCGTCTGTTCTTCCACGTCGTCGCGGCGACGATCTGGGTCGGTGGGCAGTTCACGCTCGCCGGTCTGGTGCCCGGCGCACGCCGGATCGACCCAGACCTGCCCAGGACCCTCGCCCGCCGTTTCAATCGTCTGGCATGGCCGGCATTCGGCGTGCTGGTCGTCACGGGTCTCTGGAACATCGCCGCGGTCCGCGGGTTCCACGACGGTGACACCGCCTGGCGTGTCACGCTCGTGGTCAAGGTGATCGTCGTGGGGGTTTCGGGGCTGTCCGCGTTCGCCCATCAGCGTTCGACGTCGACCCTCGGGCTCGCGGTGTGGGGGACCCTCACGTCGCTCTCGGCGGTCGCGGCGCTCTGGCTCGGGGTGATGCTGGGTACCTGAACCGGGCGACGGTCGGCGCCGGTGACGGTACTGACTCGTCCAGCGGCGGTGGCGGTAGGGTCCATTCTCATGCACGACGCGCTACTGGCCACCCCGTCCTCCGAGCTCAGAGAGCGGGCGCGGGCCATCCGAGATCAGGCCTTCGGGACGCGGGTCACCTACTCCCCCAAGGTGTTCATCCCGTTGACCATGCTCTGTCGGGACCGGTGCGGCTACTGCACCTTCGCCCAGCCACCGGCACGCCTGGAACACCCCTACCTCGAACTCGACGAGGTGCTGCGGATCGCCGAACGGGGCGCCGAGGCCGGCTGCCACGAGGCACTGTTCACCCTCGGTGAGCGACCCGAGGAGCGGTACCCGGTCGCTGCGGAGTGGTTGCGTGACCACGGCTACGACTCGACGATCCACTACGTCGCGGTCGCTTCCGCCGCGGTGCGGGACCAGACCGGCCTGCTCCCCCACGCGAACGCCGGCGCGCTGTACCCCGACGAACTCGCGTTGCTCCGTGGCGTCGCGCCCAGCCAGGGCATGATGATCGAATCACTGAACGGTGACCTGGACGCGCACCGTGGCAGTCCGGACAAGACGCCCGAGCGGCGCCTCGCCACGCTCGAAGCGGCGGGACGACTCGCGATCCCCTTCACCACCGGCATCCTCGTGGGCATCGGCGAATCCGCGCAGGACCGTCTCGACGCGCTGGTCGCGATCGCGGACGCGCACGCCCGCCACGGTCACGTTCAGGAGGTGATCGTGCAGAACTTCCTTCCCAAGCCCGGCACCGCGATGCACCGCGCGCCGGCGTGTGACCCCGAGGTCTACGCCGACACGGTCGCATTGGCGAGGATCGTTCTGCCCGCCGACGTGCACCTGCAGGCGCCGCCGAACCTGTCCGACGAGTTCGGTCACCTGCTCGACTCCGGAATCGACGACTGGGGTGGCGTCTCACCGGTCACCGCCGACCACGTCAACCCCGAACGTCCCTGGCCGGCACTGGACCGCCTGCGCGAGGTCACCGAAGCTCACGGTCACGTCCTCGCGCCTCGGCTGACGGTCCACCCCGAATGGGTGCTCGAACCGGCACGCTGGCTGGACGAGGCGAACCGCTTTCCGGTGCTGGATCGTTCCGACGCCGAAGGCCTGGCGCGCGACGACCCGGGCGCCGTGTTCCCCGAACAGATCGCCGCGGCGATCGACGCGGGGAGCGGCGCCGACGTCGTGCAGGTCGGCCACCGCAACACCGCCTGGTACTCGGGCGCCGAGGCGGACCCGCCACTGCTCGCCGAGGCCGGCACGTCTGCGCGGGCGTCCGTCGCCGGCGTGCGCGGTGCGGTCGCCGAAGTGCTCCAAGGTGTGCTCGACGGTGAGCGGGTGGGTGAAGACGAGATCGTCACGCTGTTCGCGGCCCGGGGCCCCGAGGTGACCGCAGTGGCCGCGGTGGCCGACGAGCTGCGTCGCCGGACCGTCGGCGACGACATCACCTGGGTCCACAACCGCAACATCAACTACACGAACGTCTGCACCTTCAAGTGCCGGTTCTGTGGGTTCTCCAAGGGGCCGCTGTCGCTGAATCTGCGGGGTCGCCCGTATCTGATGACCCTGGACGACATCGCCGCACGTGCGGTCGAAGCGGCCGATCTGGGCGCGACCGAAGTGTGTCTGCAGGGTGGTATCCACCCGAACTTCGACGGCGACTACTACGTCGACGTCGCACGGGCCGTCCACGCGGCGGCGCCCGGAATCCACATCCACGCCTTCACCGCGCTCGAGGTGACCGAAGGCGCGCGGCGTCTCGACGAGCCGCTCGCGCACTACCTGCAGCGCCTCGTCGAGGCAGGGCTCAAGACGCTCCCTGGCACGGCCGCAGAGATCCTCGACGACGAGATCCGCGCCGAGCTGTGCCCCGACAAGATCGACACCGAACAGTGGCTCGACGCGCACCGCACCGCGCATTCCGTCGGGCTGCGCTCGAACGTCACGATCATGTACGGCTCGATCGAGCAGCCCCGCCACTGGGCCCGACACCTGATCCGCACCCGTGACCTGCAGGACGAGACCGGCGGGTTCACCGAGTTCGTGCCGCTGCCGTTCGTCCACATGGCCTCGCCGATCTACCTGCACCGCCGCTCCCGCCGCGGCCCGACGTTCCGGGAGTCGGTGCTGATGCACGCCGTGGGTCGCATCGCCTATGCGGGGAGCATCGACAACGTCCAGGCCTCGTGGGTCAAGCTGGGTGCTCCCGGCGTCCGCCAGCTGTTGAGCGCCGGCGCGAACGACCTCGGTGGCACCCTCATGGACGAGAACATCTCGCGGGCCGCCGGCGCCCAGCACGGCCAGATGATGGACGAGGCGGGGTTCGCCGAGTTGGTCGAACCCCTGGGTCGCCCGCTCGTGCAGCGCACCACCCTCTATGGCCGGGTCGACCGGCAGCGTGTCGACCCGATCGCGGTGTGACCGACGCCGAATCCGCGCCCGCGCCGAAGCGGCGACGCGCCACGACCGGCAACCCCGAATGGGATCAACGCATCGACGAACTCATCGACGAGATCGCCCCGGACCAGAACCGTGACCTGCTGCGCCAGGTCTTTCTCGAAGGGGTTCGCCTCGCCACGATCGACGCGGAACGACTCGACCTGAAGATCGCCTCGGCGGCGCTGCGGGAGATGCGCCAGGCGTTCGCCGCGTTCGCCCCGGTGAGGGGTCGCCGCAAGCTCACCGTGTTCGGTTCGGCACGAACGCAGGAATCGGATCCGTTGTACGTCCAGGCCCGGGAACTGGCCCGTGTCGCCGCCGAGCGCGGCTGGATGGCGGTCACCGGTGCCGGCCCCGGCATCATGCTCGCCGCCATGGAAGGCGCCGGGCGCGAGAATTCCTTCGGGGTGCGGATCCGCCTGCCCTTCGAGGCCGAAGCGAACGAGATCATCTCGGGTGACACGAAACTCGTGTCGATGAAGTACTTCTTCACCCGGAAGCTCATGCTGATGAAGGAGTCGGATGCGTTCGTGGCGATGCCGGGAGGGTTCGGCACGCTGGACGAGACCGTGGAGCTCCTCACGCTGCAACAGACCGGCAAGGCCGTTCCCGCGCCGGTCGTCCTGCTCGACGTCCCCGGCGGTGACTACTGGCAGGCCTGGCAGCGTTTCGTCGAGGACCACGTCGCGGCGCGTGGCTACGTGAACCCGGCGGATCTCGGTCTGGTCCACCTGTGCGACGACCACGACGAGGCCCTCGCGTACATCGACCGGTACTACGCGAACTACCGCTCGATCCGCTGGTTCGGCGACAAGCTCGTCATCCGGTTGAACACGGCGCCCGACGAGGCGCAGCTCGCTGCACTCAACGACCGGTTCGCGTCGATGACGACGGACGGGAAGGGCCTGGCGGTCACCGGCCCGAAACCGGCGGAGACCGCAGGGGGTGACGACCTCGGTGCCGATCGGGTCGAGCTGACACTCGACCCCTTCCGGATCGCCGAGTTGCACGTGCTCATCGACGCGTTGAACGACCTCGTCGCCGCTCCCGTTCAGTCCCTCGAGGTCTCGGACACCTGACGCAGCAGGCCGGCGGCCTTGTCGACGGCCGAGCGCGCACGGCTGAGCAGCTTCTCTTCGGTCGGCCGCCCCGGTGCGCCGGTCTCGAGCGCCTCGCGTAGGACCACCATGATCCGGTCGCCGAGCTGTTCGGAAATGGTCTCGAGTTGGGCCCGCAGGTCGTCGTGGGTGTCGTTCATGGAAGCCATGGTCCCATGCCGGGGTGACAATCGGTCCGCGGTGACCGGGACCGGTAGGCTCGCCAGAGAGATGCCGTCGCCCCGACTCGCCGCCTACTGCACCGCCGAGGCCGACGCCGTCACAGGTCGCCTGTTCGACTGGTTGGCGATCCCGTCGATCTCCGCGGCGGCCGAGCATGTCGGCGCGGTGCGTCGTTCCGCCGAGTGGCTCGCCGCCGCCTGTCGTGACGCGGGGTTCGACCGCGTCGAGATCTGGACCACCCCGGGCCATCCGTCGGTGTACGCGGAGTGGACGGGCGCGCCCGCCGGGGCGCCGACGGTCCTGGTGTACGGCCACCACGACGTCCAGCCGGTCGACCCGATCGACGCCTGGGAGCACCCGCCGTTCGACCCGGTGATCGTCGACGGCGAGTGCCGTGCCCGGGGAGCCATCGACGACAAGGGCCAGGTGCTCTATCACCTCGAAGCCGTTCGGGCGACGCTCGCCGAGCGTGGCTCGTTGCCGGTGAGTTTGAAGTTGCTGATCGAAGGGGAAGAAGAAGTCGGCAGTCCCAACTTCGAGGCCCTGCTGCGCGAGCGGACCGACCGTCTCGCCTGCGATGTGATCGTGGTGTCCGATACCGGCATGATCGCACCCGACGTGCCCTCGACCGACGTGTCGATGCGCGGTCTGATCGCCGCGACGGTCACGGTGACGACGTCGTCGACCGACCTGCACTCGGGCACCTTCGGCGGGGCGGTTCCGAACCCGCTGCACCACCTGGCGCGGCTGGTCGACCGGCTCCACGACGACGACCTGCGGGTCGCGATCGGTGGCTTCTACGACGACGTGGCGCCACTGGGCCCGGCCGAAGTCGAATCGCTCGCCACGCAACCGTTCGACGACGACGAATTCCGCCGCCTGGCCGGGGTCGGAGTGCTCGAGGGCGAGGCCGGACACACGACGCTCGAGCGTGTCGGCACGCGCCCGACCGCCGAGGTGGTCGGGCTGCACGGCGGCTACACCGGCGAGGGCATCAAGACGATCGTGCCCGCCTCGGCGCACGCGAAGATCAGCTTCCGGCTGGTACCCGATCAGGAACCGCAGCGGATCATGGCCCTGGTCGAAGCGTGGATCCGAGACCAGTTCGCCGACGGTGTCGAGGTCGACATCTCCTGGCACGGTGGGGTGGCACCCGCGCGCACCGACACCGCGCATTGGAGCTTCACCGCGCTGCAACGGGCCATCACCACGGTGTGGGGTGCCCCGCCGCTGTTGACCCGGGTCGGCGGATCAGGGCCCGAGGAGACCCTCGGACGCGTCCTGGGGGCACCGGTGATCTTTCTCGGCGTCGGGCTGCCCGGCGACCGGATCCACGCCCCGAACGAACGCATGGTCATGGACCAGTTCTGGCGAGGGCTGTGTGCCGCCGGGGAGCTCTATGACGAACTGGCGGCGGCCGCCGCCCCGGCGACGTGACCGGGCCGCAGCACACACCCCCCGATCAACACGAGTGGGTCAGCTTCACCGATCCCGACGAGGAACGCACCTGGGTGTTCGATCTGACCTTCCTGACATCGAACTGGACGTGCATCTTCGGCCGGGGGTGCCAGGGCGTGCTCACCGAGGATGCCACCGACCTGGTGCAGGGGTGCTGCTCCTACGGCGCCCATTTCAGCGACGAGGCCGACCGCACCCGGGTCGAGCAGGCGGCCGCGGACCTCGACGACGATGTCTGGCAGTTCGCTGCGGAGGCCCGGCGCCGCGGCGGCCCCACCAAGGATCTGCCCGACGGCGGATCGATGACCCGACTCGTCGACGGTGCCTGCATCTTCCTGAACCGCCCCGGCTTCGCCACCGGGCCGGGCTGTGCCTTTCACTTCGCCGCCCAACGGCGCGGGGTCAGCTACCTCGATCTCAAGCCCGAGGTGTGCTGGCAGGTTCCCCTGCGGCGGGAGGACGTGGTCGCGGATGACGGCCATGTGACCTCGACGGTGCGCGAATGGAAGCGCCGCGACTGGGGCGAGGGTGGCGCTGATTTCCATTGGTGGTGCACCGACGCGCCCGATGCGTTCATCGGCGACGATCCCGCGTACGCCTCGCTGCGTGCGGAGCTGATCGCACTCACCTCCCCCGCCGCCTATGCGTTCCTGGTCGACCACATCACCGAACGGCGCGCCCGGGCGGGCTCGACCCCGGTCTTCCTTCCGCATCCCGCCATCCGGCGCAAGCGGGGCGAACTCCGGCGCTGACGAGCCGATCCCTCAACCCCGCCCCCGCCGGGCCGATGGCATTCCCATGGCAGAATTCACCGCGGCCGAACTCGAGAAGGCCTGTGACGCGGCGGGCATGGAATTCCCTCCGTTCCTCATCGATCAGCTCGTGGCGGCGGTCGACGCCGGCAAGCACGTGATCCTCACCGGTCCCCCGGGGACCGGCAAGACCACGCTGGCCTACCTGGCCGGTGAGGTGGGACAACGCTCGATGATGTGCACCGGGTACCTGCCCACGACCGCGACCACCGAATGGACCACGTTCGAGACGATCGGCGGCTTCCAGCCGACCAATGAAGGGCTGATCTTCAGACCTGGCATGTTCGTCGAGGCGATCGAGAGCGGCCGCTGGCTCGTGATCGACGAGATGAACCGGTCGAACTTCGACCGCGCGTTCGGCCAACTCTTCACGGTGCTGTCGGGCCAGGCGGTGGTGCTGCCCTTCAAGCGGGCGGGAAACCCCCGGCACCTCTCGATCGTGCCGCCCGGGGTCGAAGCACCCGACAACACCGAACCGATCCGGGTACCGAGCACGTGGCGGATCATCTCGACGATGAACGTGTTCGACAAGAACCTGCTCTTCGAGATGAGCTACGCGCTGATGCGCCGCTTCGCGTTCATCGAGGTCGCCTCGCCCGACGAGGAAGGATTCCGCCGGCTGCTGGGTGGTTCCGATCTGATCCAGAAACTGCTGGCGCTACGGACCTTCCAGGATCTCGGCCCCGCGGTGTTCCTGGATTCGATGAAGTACGTGCGGCGCCGTTCCAAAGACGAGATCACCCCGTCCAGACTGCTCTTCGAGGTGTTCTACGCGTACTTCCTCCCCCAGTTCGAGGGGATCGACGATGCCAAGGCCAGGAGGCTGTTCCGGGTCATGGCCGACATGCTCGACCCCGCCGAGGCGCTCGAGGTGAAACGCACCATGGTGGACGTCCTCGGTGTCGAACTCGCGGGCTGACACGTGACCGAGGCGACGCCGGTACGGTCGTCGGTCGGGCCGTCCGGGCAACAGAGGATCGAGCCGGGCGATCCCAATGCAGCCACGCGGGTGCTGTGGGAAAATCTCTCCCGGCCGCTCGCGGTCAGCGACGCGGCCCGGGCCTTGTTCGGGCTCTCCTTCGATGTGATCCGCCAGCTCGCCGGTGCGCTGGTCGCCACGTCGGCCGAGGCCGAGGCGCTGCTCCTCACGATGCCCGAGGTGTTGCGGAATCTGTCGATCACGACCGTCCAGACCGTGGAACGCTGCCAAGGTGAGGTGCGCGGACCGGTGCTGTGGTCCGAGACCGTGTCGGCCCGGGCCGGTACCGCGGGCGCGACCGACGTGTTCGTCTGCCTCACCGCAAGGCGCGCCTATGACACCCCGCAGAATCGGGTGCTCGTCGCCGCCCTCACCGCGGTACGGCGTTCGGCCGCGGACGCTGATGCGGTCGCCCGCCAGGCCTACGACGACGAGGTGCTCCTGCGCGCCCGGGCGAACGGCGACGGCGCCCGACGCTTTCTCGAGCACCGGACCATGCGCGACGTGAGCCGGAAGCGGCCGTCACGCCGCGACGTCGCCAAGGCGGCGGCGGGCCGCAGAAGCCAGCAGTACCTGCCGGCGATCGACCTGTTGCGGCGGATGCGTGACCCGATCGGGTTGAACCATCTGCTCCCCTTCACCGATGCCCGGACGGCGTGGCAACACTGGGCGATCGTGAGCCTCGCGGCGCAGCTCCGCAAGCGTGGCGCACCGCTCGGCGCATTCCGGGTCACACCGAGCGGCGACGTGCGGGCCGGCCGGCTCACGTTCCGCCACGCGAACGTCGCACGCGAGACCCAGAATCCGCTGCACGGGATCCTGTTCGAACGGCTCCTCGTCGACGTGCCCGACGAGGTCGGCACGACCGATGTCGACGCCGCCACCGAGGCGCTGGCGCGACGGGCACAGGGGCGCATCCCCGTGTTGGTGACCTCGGCCGCCGACATCGAACGGGCCGCTGATCTGGCGTTCTCGGCGATGGCCTGACCGACCGGTCAGCGTCGGGCCGGCCGGCGGTCAGCTGCGGCGGCGCTGTGACTTCCGGCGGTCGGGTTCGGCGAGGAGCCGCTTGCGGATCCTGATGTGCGTGGGGGTGACCTCGACGAGTTCGTCGTCCGCGATCCACTCGATCGCGGCTTCGAGTGTGACGTTGCGGGCCGCAGCCAGCTTGATCCCCTCGTCGTGGGAGTGGGTGCGGATGTTGGTCTTCTGCTTCTCGCGCACCACGTTGACGACCATGTCGTCGACGCGGGCGCTCTCGCCGATCACCATGCCCTCGTACACGTCGACGCCAGGACCGAAGAACAGTTCACCCCGGGCCTGGAGGTTGTCGAGTGCGTAACCGGTGGTCGTGCCGTTGCGGTCGGCGATCATGGCGCCGCCCGCACGACTCGGCAGATCACCCGCCCACCGCATCCAACCCTCGGCGTGGGTGTGCAACAGTGCGGTCCCCCGCGTCGCCGTCAACAGTTGGCTGCGGAACCCGATCAGACCCCTGGCCGGGGCGGTGAAGGTGACCACCGTCCGTCCGGTGTCACCCGGTCGGAGGTCGACCACCACGCCACGCCGCGGGGCGAGTGCCTGGGTGACCGTACCGACGTGCTCATCGGGCACGTCGGCCAGGCCGCGTTCGGCCGGCTCACAGCGGTGGCCGTCGATCTCGCGGATGATGACCTCGGGTCGGGAAACCTGCAGTTCGAAGCCCTCACGCCGCATCGATTCGATCAGCACGGCGAGCTGCAGTTCGCCACGACCGGCGACCTCGATCACGTCGGGCGAGGCGGTGTCGGCGAGGCGGATCGAGACGTTCCCGAGCACCTCCCGCTCGAGACGCTCACGAACCTGGCGTGAGGTCACATAGGCGCCGTCCCGGCCGGCGAAGGGCGACGTGTTCGGCCCGAACGTCATCGTCAGGACCGGTTCGTCGACGGCCAGGCGCGGCAGCGGGTCGAGGTGGTTCGGGTCGGCGAACGTGTCACCGATCTCGACCTCCTCGAAGCCGGACACCACGAACAGGTCGCCCGCCGCGATCTCGTCGACGTCGGCCCGACCGATGCCGGTGAACGCCATCAGTGAGGCGAGGCGGCGCTTCACGACCTTGTCGGGATCGGCACCGAGCAGCGCAACCTGCGTGCCCTTGACGAGGCGGCCCTGCGCGACCCGACCGATCGCGAGGCGACCGAGGTAGTCCGAGGCGTCCAGGTTGGTGACCAGGGCCTGCAACGGGGCGTCGGGGTCGCCCCCGGGCGGCGGCACCGCATCGAGAATGGCCGAGAACAACGGCGTGAGATCCGCGTCTTCTCCGGGCATGTCGAGTCCCTCGACGGCACGGCCCTGCTTGGCGACACAACTGATCACCGGAAAGTCGATGTCGTCTTCGGTGGCGCCCAGATCGAGGAACAGTTCATAGATCTCGTCCAGCACCTCCGCCGGCCGGGCGTCGCCGCGGTCGACCTTGTTGATCACCACGATCGTGCGCAATCCGGCGCTGAGCACCTTGGACAGCACGTAGCGGGTCTGGGGCAGCGGCCCCTCGGCCGCATCGACGAGCAGCAATGCCCCGTCGACCATCGTGAGAGCCCGTTCGACCTCGCCACCGAAGTCGGCGTGACCGGGGGTGTCGACCAGGTTGACCCGCGTCCCCTGCCACTGGAGCGACGCGGCCTTCGCGAGGATCGTGATGCCGCGTTCGCGTTCCTGATCCTCGGAATCCATGACCCGTTCGACCACGGAACGACGGTCCGCGAACGCACCGGATGCCCGCAACAGCGCATCCACGAGGGTGGTCTTGCCATGATCCACGTGAGCCACGAGGGCGATGTTGCGGACGGGATTCTGGGGCAGCGACTCGGGACGGGACATTGGGCGGGGGGCAATGCTACGGCGACGGGTCGCCGTGCACCCAATACACGAGTGGGCCACAGGCTCCTGCTAAGCCGGTTGGTGATGCTGCACGTCCGCGCCCTTTTCGTCGACCGGCGGCGTCAGGCGCTGCTCGTCGCGGCCGTGCTCGTGGGTGTGGTCACCGGATTGGTGGTCGCCGCGTTCGACGCCGTGACGGCCGAGGCTGCGCTCGGGAACCTGTTCGCGGCCCCGCTCGGAGTCCAGGCGATCGCGCCGGCGTGCGGGCTGATCGTGGCGTGGCTGTGTCTGCGCTACGTCGCGGGCGGCGCGGACGCGACCACCTCGGACGCGTACATCACGAGCTTCCACGACAGGCATCGTCCGTTGGACCAACGACCGGTGCTGGGCCGGGTGCTGGCGAGCATCGCCACCCTCGGGTCCGGTGGAGCCATGGGTTTCGAAGGGCCGGCGATCTACATCGGCTCCGCGGTCGGGTCGGCCGCCCAGTCGCGCTTCGGCCGCCTGCTCCGCTCTGAAGACACCAAGGCACTTCTCGTCGCCGGCGCGGCCGGCGGGTTGGCCGCCATCTTCAAGGCGCCGGCGACCGGGGTGCTCTATGCCCTGGAGGTCCCCTATACCGAGGACATCGCCCGGCACGGCATCGTGGCGTCGCTGGTGGCCGCCGCGTCGAGCTATCTGACCTTCGTGGTGGTGATGGGCACCGACCCGATCGTCCATCTGTCGACCGCTGGGACGAGTTTCACCGGGGTGGACCTTTTCGGTGCGGCGGTCGTCGGGGTCCTCGCCGGGTTGGGCGCCCGGGGTTTCGTGTGGGTGTTGGCCTGGTCGAAACGGATGGCGCACTCGTTGGGTCCGGTGGTCCGTGTCGGACTGTTCGGAGCGGGAAGCGCAGCGCTGGTGCTGGGCTCCCAGGCGTTGTTCGACGACACGCTGTCACTCGGGCCCGGCTACCAGATCTTCGGCTGGCTCGCCGACCCGCATCGTGCCGTGTGGCTGATCGTGGCGCTGCTCGTGGTCAGGCTTCTCGCGTTCGCCTGCACGGTCGCCGGCGGCGGAGCCGGCGGCAAGTTCATCCCGCTGGTGGTGGAAGGAGCGGTCCTCGGTCGACTCGTCGCTGGTGGGTTGGCAGCGGCGGGACTGCATTCAGGGGCCGACCCGGCCACGACGATGTCGTTGTTCACGGTGCTTGGAATAGCGGCGTTCCTCGGCGCCGGATACCGCACCCCGCTCGCCGGGGTCATGTTCGTCGCCGAGTCCACCGGCAAGGCGGTGTTCGTGGTCCCGGGGCTGATCGCCGCAGCGATCTCGCAGTTGTTCATGGCCGACAAGTCGGTGTCGCCCATGCAGCAGAGCCGCCGCCACGGCCACCTCGAGGGTCGCTTCGAACTTCCGGTCACCAGCGTGTTGATGACCGATGTGCTCACGCTGCCCGCGGATGCCACGGTGGCCGAGTTCGTGTCGCGACACGTGGTGCAGAACCGGCAACGCACCGCGGTCGTCCTCGGAGACGACGGGAACTACCTGGGTTTGTGTGTGCTCCGCGACGCCGCCGCGGTGCCCCGTGAGGAATGGAACGCACGCGCGGTGACCGACGTGATGCGCACCGACGTGCCGACGGCTGCGCTCACCTGGCAGCTCCGCGACGCGTTGGCGGCGCTGGAGGGCATCGAAGCGGACCGCTTGGCCGTCCTCGACGACACCGGCGCGTTCGTCGGCGAGGTCCGTCGCGAGGAGATCTTCAAACTGGACGAGTTGCTCGACGACGCGGGTCGTTGACCCGGCGAACGTGGCGCCGCCCCACCGGCACCGTGACCTCAGTCGTCGGTGGTCGATTCCTCGAAAAGGCACCACGAGGCATGATCCGCTCCCGGGAGTGCATCGCATTCGGGGCACGGCTCTTCCCGACCTCCGCTGAGCAATTCATCGAAGTCAGGACTTGTCGTGCGTTTGAGCGCACGCGCTTCTTCGAAGCGACGATGGCGACCCTTTTTCACCGGCCACTCCCACTAGGCGAACGTCCGTGGATCCGTGAAAAGCACGGACACTGCTGGGCATCCTATGGCCTCGTGCCGACCTTTCCCAATCCGCCCTCGATCCGCTCCCGATCCCGTCCGATCCGGCCGATCGGGGGCCGTCGAAGCGGCGGTGGGCCCCCGAGTACCCTCTCGTGCATGGGTGATCCGAGCAGGTCAGCAATCAGATGGTGGGAAGACGCGGTCGTCTACCAGATCTATCCACGGTCGTTCGCCGACCACGACGGAGACGGAGTCGGCGACCTCGCCGGGATCCGCGATCGGCTCGACCACCTGTCGTGGCTGGGCGTCGACACCATCTGGTTGTCGCCGATCTACCCGTCACCGATGGCCGACTTCGGCTACGACGTGGCCGACTACTGCGGAGTCGATCCGCTCTTCGGCACCCTGGACGAGTTCGATGCGCTGCTCGAAGACATCCACCGCCGTGACATGCGGTTGCTGCTCGACTGGGTGCCGAACCACACCTCCGATGCCCACCCCTGGTTCCGCGATGCCATCGGCGGGCGTGACGCCTCCCACCGTGACTACTACATCTGGCGTGACCCGGCGCCCGAAGGTGGCCCACCCAACAACTGGACCGACGCGTTTCTCGGGGCGCCGGCCTGGACGATGGACGAGGCGAGCGGTCAGTACTATCTGCACCTGTTCCTGCCCGGCCAGCCCGACCTGAACTGGGCGAACCCCGAGGTCGAGTCCGCGATGCACGACACCCTGCGTTTCTGGCTCGACCGGGGCGTCGACGGTTTCCGGGCCGACGTGGTGTTCGCCATCGGCAAGGACCCGGCACTCCCTGATGATCCGCCGGAATACGTGGGACTCCCCCACTGTGTGCTCCACGACGACCCGGCGACCCATCCGCTCCTTCGACGGATCCGCACCCTGCTCGACTCGTACCCGCAGCAACCGATGATGGTCGGCGAGGTCGTGCTGTTGGACGTCGAATTGATGATCCCGTATCTCGGCAACGACGACGAATTGCACCTGTCGTTCAACTTCGCGCCAACGCATCTGCCCTGGGACGCGGGCCTGTGGCGCGACGCGATCCAGGCCGCAGAGACGGCGCACGGCCGTGTGGGCGCCTGGCCGACCTGGGTGTTGTCGAACCACGATCTCCCCCGCCACCGCACGCGGTTCGCCAACTGGCCGAACGCCGAGGTCGACGCCGAAGGCTCCGAGCAACGCGCCCGGGCTGCGGCGGTGTTGCTCACCACCCTGCGCGGTACGCCGTTCTTCTACCAGGGCGAGGAGCTCGGTCTGGAAGACGCGATCGTCCCCGACGACCGGGTGCTCGACCCGGGAGGTCGCGACGGCTGTCGCGCACCGATTCCGTGGGACGCGTCGCCCGGCCACGGGTGGCAGAACCCCTGGTTGCCGCTGCCGCCGGACGCCGACGTGCGCAACGTCGCCACCGAACGTGACGACCCCGGGTCGATGGTGCACCTCTACCGGGCGTTGCTCGACCTACGTCGCCGGACCGTGGCGTTGCGCGACGGCACCTGTGAGGTGATCGCCACGCCTGACGGAGTGGTCGGTTACCGGCGCGTGGCCGACGGTGCGGCGCCGGTCACGGTGCTGATCTCGATGAGTGACGAACCCGTGTCGGTCGACGGTATCGACGGCACATTGCTGATCGACTCGCTGGGGGAACTCGCGCCGGGCGCCGGATTCGACGGGAAACTCGCCGCTCGTCAGGCCGTGGTGGTGCAGACGGAACCCTGACTGCCTGGCTGGCCTGGCGCGGGCTTGGCAGTGCGGAGCGTGTGGGTCACCTGGTCGACCGGGGTTCGAGCACGATGCCGCGCTCGGGGTCGAAGGCCAGCGCCGCGTTGCCGTCGAGGAGGTCCTGCATCGGACGTCCGACCAGGTCGCGCCGCCATCCGTCCGCAAGGCGTCCCCGGCCGGAGTGCTCCACGAAGTGTTCGATGTCCTTGCGCGTCGCGAGCAACTGGGTGTCGATGCGCAACTCGTGCGCGTACTGGGTGAGCCAGCTCGACACCAACGCGACGGCCGGGCCCAGGTTGGCGTCCGAACGCTTCGGCGATCTGGGCTCCCGGGCAGGCGGCTCGGCCGCTTCCCCGGCCGCGACGGCCTCGAGCAGTCCCGCAGCGGCATCACCTTTGAGCGCTCGGCTGTCGAGTCCGCGGACCTTGCCGAGCGCGGCGACATCGTGGGGTGGGCGCTGCGCGATCGACACCAGCGCCAGGTCGCCCAACACGTGGCGGATGGGAATGTCGATCTCTGCGGCTCGCCGCTCCCGCCACGCCGCAACGGTCCGGGCGACCGCCGCAGCACGCCCGCGGAGCCGTCCGGCCCCTTTCACGCGTCGCCAGGCCTCGTCGGGATCCCGGATCTCGGCGCCACGGTCCCGTTCGATGTCGCATTCCGACAGCGCCCATCCGAGGCGTTCGTTGGCGGCGAGTTCGGCGACTAGTCGTTCGTGGATGGTGAGCAGATACCGCACATCGTCCGCGGCATAGTCGAGGACACGTGCCGGAAGGGGTCGGACCAGCCAGTCGGTGAGCCGGTCGGACTTGTTGAGGGCGATGTCGAGCAGACCGGCGTGCAGCACCGCGAGCGATGGGTTGGAATAGCCGAGGAACCCTGCCGCGATCTGGGTGTCGAACAGGTTTCGGGGCACGGTGCCGGTGGCCAGGCGAAGCACTTCGAGATCCTGGGACGCGGCGTGGATGACCACCGTCGTGTCCGATTCGAGCACCTTCGCCATCGGAGCGAGGTCGACCGCCAACGGGTCGATCAGCACCAACTGGTCGGGTTCGTACGACAACTGCACCAGCGCAAGCTTGGGAAAATAGGTGCGTTCACGGTGGAACTCGGTGTCGAGCGCGACCGCCGGGGCGTCGCCGAGTTGATCGATGATCTCGGCCAGCCCGGCGTCGGTGTCGACCCAGCGCGGGGTGGTTGCTTCGCCGACGCTCACACGACGCCGCCGTAGGTGCCACCCAGCTCTCCGACGGCTCCGTCGCCGAGGGGAGCTTCGGCCACCGCCTCGGTGAGATCGGCGATGAACTGGTCGGCGACGGCCAGGTGCGCCGGCGACAGCATGAGATGCAGCCCACCCTGTTGACGGTCGAGGTGCCAGCCGCGGCGGTCCATCCCGTCGGCGATGGCCAGGATCGACCCGTCGCGGGCGGTGAACTCGAACACGGGAATGTCGGGCCGGTGGGTGATCTCGAGGCGGTCGATGCCCTCGATCCCGGCGGTGAAGGCCCGCCCGGCGTCACGCACCTGAGTGGCCTTGGCCCGGTAGCCCTCGGCGCCGAGGTGGTGGATCGCGGCCCACGCTCCGGCGATGGGAGGCGCGGCGCGGGTTCCTGCGGTGGTGCCCGACGCGTACAACCCCCCGGGCCAGGTGTCGTACCAGAACTGTTGGAGCTTCACGAGCTCACGGGTCTTGTAGGTGATCGTGGAGAGTCCCTTGAAGGTATAGCCGTACTTGTGGACGTCCGCGGAGATCGAGGTGACCCCGTCCACGGCGAAGTTCCACGGCGGGACCGGCTCGCCGATCTGCTCGTACCAGGGCAGCAGCCAGCCGCCCAGGCAGGCGTCGACGTGGCAGAGCGACCCGTTCGCGGCGGCCAGACCGGCGATGGTCTCGATGTCGTCGATGACGCCGTAGGGGTAACACGGCGCGGAACCCACGACGAGACCGGTGCGGTCGTCGACCGCCGCGGCGAGGGCGTCGGTGTCCATGCGCCCGTCGTCGCGGACGGGCACGAAGACCTGTTCGATGTCGAGGTAGTGCGCGGCCTTCGCGAACGCCGGGTGGGCGGTGATCGCGGTGATGACCTTGGGTTCGGCGATGCCCCGCTCGGCACGGGCATGGTCGCGGGCTACCTGGAGGGCCAGAAAGATCGACTCGGTCCCTCCCGATGAGATCGACCCGGCGTTGGGTGCGGTGCCGAACAGCTCGGCGGCCATCGCCACCAGGTTCAGCTCCATCTCCATGAGGCTCGGGTACGCCAACGGGTTGAGTGCGTTCTCGTGCTGGAAGATGGTGGCGACCTGTTCGAGCAGTTGTTCGTGTTCGTCATCGCCGGGGTTGTAGACGAGGCTGAAGGCGCGACCCGACCGCCAGTCCAGGTCCCCGATGCGCATCTCGGCGAGCCGGTCGAGCACCGCGGCCGACTTGAGTCCGTGTTCGGGAAAGGCCTTGGCGTCGTCGTTGCTCATGGCCGCAGCCTAGAAGACCGCCTTCGACGCGGGGAGCGGTCCGATGGGGAGGATCGCCCGAGAATCAATCGCCGCGGATCATCGATCTCGGTGGTGGTCACGACCCGACCACGCTGGGTGGGTACAGGCGGCGCGTTGAACAAGGCGCGGACGCGCCCGCGGGCGCGTCGTCGAAGATTTCGTGGAATTTCTCCCGGAGCGGCCCGATTCTGGCCCGAAAATGTCACTGCCCCTCTTTACGATCGAACTGCGTTCGATCGCAAGGGAGGTGCATCATGAGCCTCACCGAATCGGTCATCGGCTAGGCGACCCGAACCCGTCCATGACATTTCGACGAACCCGATACGCGTCCGCTGACGCGTGCGGTGCTCGCCGAAACGCCGACCGAACAGCTCGAGGCCGACGTCGTCGAGCTGCGATGCCTCTGTGGTCCCCATAACCGGCCGAAGAACCCGCGACCTGCAGACGGTCAGGCTCGGCTCGCCTGGATGAAAGCGTCGAAAAGCTGCTGCTGGACCGGGTCGTGGCGAGCCGAGTCCTCCGGGTGCCACTGGACCGCGACGGTCCAGGCGTCGCCGGGGATCTCCAAGCCCTCGATCACCCCGTCAGCGGTGCGGGCCGTGACGATCAGGTCGTCGCCGAGCACATCGACCGCCTGATGGTGGTGACACCGCCCCACCACACCGTCGGTCCCGATCGCTTCGGCGAGCCGGGTGCCCGCGTCGACGAGCATGTCATTCGGCGTGCCGCCTCCCCCGTCAGGAATGCCGTGCGGGCCCACGCCGGGCAGGTCACCCAGATGCTGGTGCAGGGTGCCGCCCTGGGCGACGTTCAACAACTGCGCGCCCCGACAGATCGCCAGCAGGGGCATCTCGGCCCGGCGAGCGGCGTCGATGAGCGCGATCTCCCAGCGGTCTGATGTGGTGTCGAACGCCCCGGTCTCCGGGTGCGCCTCCTGGCCGTAGAGGGCCGGGTCGACGTCCAGTCCACCGGTCACCATCAGCGCGTCGAAGCACGCCACGAACGCGTCGACGTCGACGGTGTCGGGACGCTGGTACACCACCGACGCGCCGATCCCGCCGGCCACATGGATCGCGTCGAGGTAGTAGGTGGGCAGTGCCTGAGCGGGCTCGAGCCAGTGATCGATCCGCTCCGCGGAAATCCGACGCGAGGTGACGGCGATGAGCGGGCGGGACGATGACACGACGGCGACCTGATCAGAACTGGGCGAAATAGCGGCGACGTTCCCAGTCGGTCACCGCACGGTTCGCGGCCAACCATTCCTGGCGGGCCGAGTTCAACAAATGGTGATGTACCGCCTCACCGAAGATCTCGACGGCCACCTCGCTCGCTGCGAACGCTTCGATGGCTTCGATGAAAGTGGAGGGGATCCGTGGCACGTCGGCTTCGTACGCGTTGCCCTCGGTGGGTGGTGGCGGGTCGATGCCCAACTGGATCCCCCGGATCCCTGCGGCGATCAGCGCGGCGTAGGCGATGTAGCCGTTCACGTCAGCGCCGGGAATGCGCGATTCGAGGCGGGTGCCGGTGCCGTGGCCGACGATCCGGTAGCCACAGGTGCGGTTGTCGGTGCCCCAGGCGATGGCGGTGGGCGCCCACGACTCGGGTGCGTAACGCTTGTAGGAGTTCAACGTCGGCGCCCAGCAAAGGGCGAGGTCACGCGACGCGTCGATGATCCCGCCGAGAAAATGACGGAACCGGACCGACCCGGGGCTCGTGCCGGCAGGCGTGTCGAAGACCGGTTCGCCCTCCTCGACGTCGGTGAGGCTGATGTGCAGATGACACGACGAGCCGACGTCGTCTTCGGAGTACTTCGCCATGAAGGTGACCGAGCGGCCCTCCTGGTCGGCGATCTCGCGTACCGCGTTCTTGTAGATGGTCTGACGGTCGGCCATCTCCAGCGCGTCCGCGAAGCGCAGGTTGATCTCGTGTTGGCCGTACCCGGCCTCGCCTTTGGAGAATTCGACCGGTATGCCACACGCATCCATGGCGTTGCGGATCCGGCGGATCACGTACTCGTCGCGGGTCGTCTGGAAGATGTGGTAGTCCTCGATCCAGTCCGAGTGCGGGCGCGGGTCGGCGAAGCGGCGCTCGGCCAATTCGGCGTAGCTGTCACGGAACAGGAAGAACTCGAGTTCCGCGCCGATCGCCGGGGCGAACCCGGCGGCACGGGCCTTGTCGACCTGGAGGCTCAGGATCTGACGGGGCGACACGGCGATCGGCGTCCGGTCGGCTTCGTCGACGATGTCACACAGCACGAGCGCGGTTGCTTCCAACCAAGGCACGACGCGCATCGTGGACAGGTCCGGAATCAGGCTGACGTCGCCGTACCCCTGCTCCCAGTTCGCGAACTCGTATCCGGGCAGTGGGGTCATCTCGACGTCGACGGCGAGCAGGTAGTTGCACGCTTCGACACTGTGCTCCGCGATCTCCTCCAGGAAGAACCAGCCGGTCACCCGTTTGCCGACGAGCCGCCCCTGCAGATCGGTGGCCGCGACCAGCACCGTGTCGATCGAACCGTCGGCGACCGATTCCCGCAGCTCGTCGAGGGTCAGCATCCCTCGCAGCGCCGTCACGCTCCGGCCTCGGGGGTGACGTACGCGGCGGTGATTCCGCCGTCGATGATGAGCGACTGGCCGGTCATGAACGACGACTCCTCCGATGCCAGGAACAACGCACCATTCACCATCTCCTCGGCCGTACCGAATCGGCCCATCGGGATGTGGACGAGACGGCGCTGCCGTTTGGCCTCATCAGACAGGAACTTCTCGAGCAGGGGCGTGAGCACCGGCCCCGGGCACAATGCGTTCACGCGCACCCCTCGCTGGGCCTCACATACCGCCATCTCCCGGGTCATCGCCAACACGGCGCCTTTGGATGCGGTGTAGGCGATCTGCGGGGTGGCGGCACCCATGAACGCCACGAACGAGGCGACGTTGATGACCGACCCGTGCCCGGAGGCGCGCAGGTGCTCCAGGCAGGCGCGCACACAGAACCACGAACCCTTCACGTTCACATCCAAGGTGCGTTCCCAGGTGGCTACCGGCGTCTCGGTGGTGTCGCCGTCCTCAGCGGGTGAGATGCCGGCGTTGTTGTAGAGCACGTCGATACCCCCGAACGCGACCACCGCCTCGCCGACCGCGGCCTCGACCGAGGTCAGATCGGAAACATCGGCGGTCAGCCCGACGGCTTCGCCACCCACAGCACGGAGCGCGGCGACCGTCTCGTCGGGCACGGCGAGATCGAGCGCGGCGATCCGAGCGCCCTCGGCGGCGAATCGTTCACAGGCGACCCGCCCCATGCCACTGGCCGCCCCTGTGATGAGCGCCACCTTGCCGTCCAGTCGTCCCATGGAGGTCCTTTTCGAGTCGATGAGCCGGATGCCGAGCCTATTGACTCGGCCTTGGCGAGCGTAGAATGCGACCGCCTGAACGACCGGGACGGTGCAGCACGCCGACCCACGACCATCGAGGAACGCGTCCATGACCGACCAGCTCATCAGCGACGGGCTCATCATCGGCGGGGCCCGCCGGGATGCCGTCGACGGGGCGACATTCGACGTGCACTCCCCCGCTACGACCGATGTCGTCGGGACCGTCGCGAAGGCAGGTCTGGCCGACGTTGACGCGGCGTTGAAGATCGCGACGAGCGCGCACGACGACGGCATCTGGGCGCGGGTGTCGCCGGCCGATCGGGGTCGCATTCTCGCTCGGGTCGCGGCGCTGCTGGCCGAGCACGCCGACGAACTCGCCGGGTACGAATGCAGCGACGCCGGGCACCCGATCTCGAGCGCTCGGGGAGACGTCGCTGCAGCGATCGGCACCTTCGAGTTCTATGCGGGCGCGGCCGACAAGCACCACGGTTCGGTACTGCCCATCGGAGAGGGCGGCCTGAACGTGGCGCTGCGTGAACCGGTGGGCCCGTGTGCGCTGATCGTGCCGTGGAACTTTCCGCTGATGATCGCCGCGTGGAAGGTCGCCCCGGCACTGGCCGCCGGCAACCCGATCATCCTGAAGCCCGCATCGCTCACCCCTCGCTCGGCGCTCGCACTCGGTGACCTGTTGGTCGAGGCGGGCGTGCCGCCCGAGGCGGTCCACGTGTTGCCGGGGCCGGGCGGTCTCATCGGTGCTGCTCTGGCCGCCGACCGTCGAGTCGCCAAGGTGTCCTTCACCGGGGAGACCGCGACGGGGAGTTCGATCCTGCGGGCGAGCGCGGACAACATCACCCGTATCACCCTCGAGCTCGGCGGGAAGTCCGCGGCGGTCGTCTTCGCCGACGCCGACATCGAAACCGCAGCGGCGGCGATGCCCTCGGGCGTCTTCGACAACGCCGGTCAGGACTGCTGTGCACGGTCGCGGATCCTGGTGGAGCGGTCGGTGTACGACGACTTCGTCGCCGCGTTCGCAGAGGCCACCGAGGCCGTCGAGGTGGGCGACCCCGTCGACGAGGCGACCCAGATGGGCCCGCTCATCTCGGCTGGTCAACGCGCCACCTCGCTGGAGTACATCGCGATCGGCACCGATGAAGGCGCCGAGGTCGTGACCGGTGGCCGCGAGTTCGACGCCGCCGGGCACTTCCTGAGCCCGTGTGTGCTCGCCGATGTCGACAACTCGATGCGCGTTGCCCGTGAGGAGATCTTCGGCCCGGTCGCGTCGGTCATCCCCTTCGTCGACGAGGCCGACGCGGTCCGCATCGCCAACGACAGCGAGTACGGCCTGTCCGGGTCGCTGTGGACCGGAAGCGCTCCCCGGGCGATCCGGGTCGCGAAGGCGCTACGGACCGGGACCCTCTCGGTCAACTCCAACTCGTCGGTGCGGGTGCAGGCGCCTTTCGGGGGTTTCAAACGGTCGGGGTTGGGACGCGAGCTCGGCATGGGAGCCCTCGACAACTACACCGAAGTGAAGAGCGTGTACTTCTCTGCCGACTGAGCGGTCAGCGTTCGGTGTCGGCGTCGGCGTCGGTGCCGACATCGGAGCGGGCACCGTCACCGCCCGGGTCGACGGCTCCCAGGTCTGGATCTCGGTCCGGGTCGTGGTCCGGCCCGACCGCGTCGTCGATGCCGTCTCGGGTCCCGTCGCCATGGTGGACGAAGCGAATGCTGCCACGCTCCAGGACGCGATCGACCAGCGAACGCATCGCCGGTCCGATCGCCTCGGCGCGTTCGACGAGCCGCAGCTTCGCCTCGGCAGAGACCGGAGCCTCGCCGTCGACCGCCGTTTCGATCTCGGTCTCGCGCAAGTCTCCATCACCGTCGGCATCGCCGGCATCGTCGCCGATGCCGATCACACTCTTCGCCGCATCGAACAGACGGTGTGCCGTTTCGAGTTCGGCCTCTTCGTCGGCCGAGGCCGCAGTCGACGGATCGGTCAAGAAGTGCTCCCGCACCGGACCGAACGACGGCGGGATCCGCCCGTCGATCCGCGCGTCCAGATGGTCGCTGCTGGCCCGATAGGCGACGTCCATGAGTCGGGCGCTGCTCGACAGATCGTTGTAGCGGACCGGGTTCGGGTCGCCGTGGGGCAGGATGATGACCTCGACGTCGTCGGGAATGCGGGAGAGGTCCTCGAGCAGGCGGTGCCGTCGAGCGATCCAATAGGCGAGCATGGCGACGTCGATCGGTCGCCGTTGATCGGGTCGGGGACGGTCCACGGCGCCGACCTGGAGCACGAAGATGCGGGTCGCCCCCGCTTCGACCGCGCGCTGCACGGGCACGTCGTCGACGATCGCTCCGTCGAGGTAACGCACCCCGTCGATCTCGACCGCCGGGAACACCGCCGGAATCGATGCCGATGCCAACACGGCAGGCACGAGTTCGCCCGAGGAGAACCAGTGTTCGGCGGCGTCGTCGATGTTGGTCGCGACACATTCGAACGGCACTTCCAGACCGTCGAACGTCGCCGCGGGCACGACCTCGTCCAGCAGCTCGCGCAGCCCCTCGTTGGATGAGATCGACTCTCCCTTGCGCACCAATTGCACCGACGACGGCAGCAACCCTGTCGGTACGATCGCCCGGTCGATCAAGTCCATCCAGACGTCCTGCATGCGTCCGACCGTTGCCAGGGTCGGCCCGCCGGCCAGGACGACGCCGTTGAGAGCGCCGACCGAGCAACCCATGATCATGTCAGGAAGGATCCGTCGCTCGATCAGTGCCCGCAGCATGCCGACCTGCAGGGCCCCCATCGCGGCGCCGCCGGACAGCACGAATGCCGTTCGTGCGGGGCGGGACGCATGGTTGTGGCGCGGCCAGATGTCAGACAACGATCGCATCGTGGTCTCCAGTATCGTCCCATCCGGCCGCGTCACCAGATCCTGTGGCCACCTCACGGATCAACGCCGTCACTTCGGCCGCGCGGGCCATGGGAGCGTCGTGTGAGGCCCCACCGATGATCCGCACCCGACCGTGCCGCACCCTGGCGGCCAACCACTTCGCCCCGACCGAATACGCGATCGGCGAGACGTCGCCGGCCCCGAACACACACGGCGCCGTCACACGGGAAGGATCGAACGGGACACCGGCGGCGAGCAGCGGATCCATGTCGGCGATCAGCGCGGTCCCTTCGCGGCGACGAGCGGCACGCGTCTTCGCGGGGAGTGCCTCATAGCGGGCCGCGCCGACCGCACGGCGCATGAATGCCTCGGCGATCGCTCCCGGTCGGTCTTCCACATCGCCAGGATCGTCGAGCTTCCAGCCCGACCAGCCGTCGATCCACGGGGTCGGCACCTCCCAGGTGGCCACGCCTCGCACGTCCAAGCGGCCGGTGGCGGCCGCCGCCATCACGACCAGGCCGCCGAAACTGTGGCCGAACAACACCACCGGCTCGGACCCTGCGAGCGCGATCAGGTCGTCGACGTCGACGACCAGCCCGCCCGCTCCGAGGTCGACCGCACGCCCGTAGCCGCGACGGTCGTAGCGAAGCGTCGGTGCATCCCGAAGCTGTCGGGCCACGTGTGCCATGCCGGCGCCGCGGTCCATCGCGCCGTGGACGAGGACGGCTCGGACGCCGGGCGGCCAGTCGCCTTCTCCGCGGGCAGGCCGCTGCACCAGACCCGGCCATGCGTCAGCGTCCGCTGTGCCATCGGTGCCCATTGCGACTCAACGGTACCGTCCCGCTACCGTGCTCTTTCGATCATGGAAATTCTGCTCATACGCCACGGCCTTCCCCTCCGGGTCGAGAGCGACCGTCCGGTCGATCCGCCGCTCGCACCTCAGGGGCACGCACAGGCCGATGCCCTCGCCCGTTGGCTCGAAGACGAACCACCCGATCACCTGATCGCCTCCACGATGGGTCGGGCCGTGGACACTGCACAGCACCTGGCCGACGCATTCGGCCTGGAGCTTGACCAGGACGAGGATTTCTGTGAGTTCGATCGGGGCACTCACGTGTACATCCCTCTCGAGGAGCTCAAGCCGGATCATCCCCACATGGTCCGGCTGATCGAGGACTGGTTCGGTCCCGAATCAGCGGATCGACGTGCGGCATTCCAGGCCCGTGTGGTGGCGGCGCTCGACCGGCATCTGCGTGACCTGGACGCGGAACGGGTGGCCCTGGTCAGCCACGGCGGCGTGATCAACGCCACGCTCGCTCACGTGCTCGGAATCGACCACGAGATGTTCTTTCGGCCCGAGTACACCAGCGTGTCACGCATCACCTGGAACGGGAAGAGGCTCCGCATGGTGTCGATCAACGAAGCCGGGCACCTGCGCGGCCTCTGAGCGTCGGTAGGCCCGCCGGGAGCGTTAGGGTCGTCGGGTCGCTCACGACTCTTCCGGAGGTGCATCAATGTTGCGATCACGGTCACGGCGCCACGTCGGACGGGCGGTCCCATCGCTGCTGCTCGCCGGGCTCGTGGCCGCGACGGTCACGCCGCTCGGCGGCGCGTCGCCTGCGCCCGGACCCGGCAACCCGTGGCTGCAACGACGCATCGCGGCGGCCGCTCACGCCGGAGGCGAGGACGAGAACCCGCAGGAGACGTTGTTCGCCTTCGGTCGTGCCGCCGAGGCCGGGGTGCCGATCCTCGACATGGATGTGCAACTCAGCGCCGACGACGTGCCCGTGGTGATCCACGACGACACGGTCGACCGCACCACCAATGGCACCGGAGCGGTCCACTCGATGACCGCCGCGCAGCTCAACGCCCTCGACGCCGCGTACTGGTACTCCGCGGACTGTGCGGCGTGCCACGACCGCCCCGCGTCGGCCTACCTCTACCGGGGGGTTCGCGGCGGGGCCGTCGCGCCGCCGGCAGGGTACTCGGCCGCCGATTTCGGTGTGCCGACGCTCGAGCAGGTCTTCGAACGCTTCGGTGACGCCTATTTCTCGATCGAGATCAAGGACGACGCCGCGGACGTGACCCTGCTCGCCCGCAAGACCGCCGAACTGATCCACCGGTACGGCCTGGCCTCACGCGTCGTGGTCTCCTCGTTCGGGGGCCCGGGCATGCCGGCCTTCCGGTCGGCGGCACCCGACGTGGCGACCAGCGCGACCCTGGACGAGGTCCAGGACTTCTTTCTCTCCAACAAGGTGCCCACCGACGCCCAGGTGCTCGACGTGCCACCGTTCTACGACCTGAACGGCACGAAGATCACCGTCGTCAGCCCGGATTTCGTACAGCGTGCCCACGCTGCGGGTCTCGCCGTGTGGGTCTGGATGGATTCCAAGGACGAACAGAACGCGACGTTCTACCAGCAGCTGCTCGACATGGGCGTCGACGGACTGAACGTGTCGCGCCCCGCGGTGCTGATGCAACTGCTCGCCCGGCGCGGTGACGCCTGGGATCCGAACGCCCCACCCACCACGACGACCACGACCCCGACCGCCCCGACGTCGGTCACCACGACGCCGTCCGCGCCGGCTCCCGGCGCGGCCCGGCCGGTGCCGGCGACGCCTGCCTACACCGGCTGAGACGGACCGGTGCCTGCCAGCGCGTGGCCCGTGTTGGACCGACCCGGGCCGTTGGCGTTCGCCCACCGCGGCGGTGCCGGCGACTGGCCCGAGAACTCGATGCCCGCGTTCGAGCACGCGGTCGGGCTCGGTTATCACTACGTCGAGACCGACGTCCACGTCACCAGCGACGGGGTGTTGCTCGCCTTTCACGACGACCATCTCGACCGGGTCACCGACGGCACCGGCGCCATCGCGGATCTCGACTACGCGACGGTGAGCCGCGCTCGCATCGACGGACGTGAACCGATCCCCCTGCTCGAGGACATCCTCGGCACCTGGCCCGATCTGCGGGTCAACATCGACCCGAAACACGACGAGTGCGTCGACGCGCTCGCCGAGGTCATCACGCGGACCGACAGTCTCGACCGGGTCTGTGTCGGCGCGTTCAGTGACCGCCGCCTGGCGCGCCTGCGCTCGATGCTCGGCCCAGACCTGTGCACCGCACTCGGGCCGCGGGGCGTCGCCCGGCTGCGCGCCGCGTCGTGGCGCATTCCGACGGCCCGGCCACACGCCGGCTGCGCGCAGGTCCCGCGGTCCATGGGCGGTGTCCGGATCGTGGACGAGGCGTTCCTCCACGCCGCACACGAGCGCGGCCTCCAGGTGCACGTCTGGACGATCGACGACCCAGAAGAGATGCACGAGCTCCTCGATCTCGGCGTCGACGGAATCATGACCGACCGACCCGGGGTGCTGCGCGACGTGCTCGTGGCCCGGCACGAGTGGACCTGACCGACGCCCTCCCGCGCCGTCGACGATTCAGGGGTCGATGAACACCGGGTCGCGCTTCTCGAGGTACGCCATCGTGGCCTCGACCTGGTTCGGGCTGCCGATGAGCCCCTCCATCAGCCGGGACTCCTCCTGGTAGGACACGGCCAACGGGCGGGACGAGGCCGCGTTGCACAGCGCCTTCATGCCACGGATCGCATGCGGGTTCTTCCCGGCGATCTCGCGGGCCAACGCCATGGCCTCGGCGCGCGGATCGTCGCTGACGCGCGTGGCGACGCCCAACTCCGCGGCTTCGCTCCCGCTCAGGATCCGGCCCGTGAACGCGAGTTCCTTCACCACGTCCAGGCCGACCAGCCGCACGAGCTGGGGAATGCCGGTCATGTCGGGCAGCAACCCCCAGCGGATCTCCAACACCGACCACTTCGCGTCGGGGGCGGTGAGCCGGATGTCGGCGCCGAGCGCGATCTGCAGGCCGCCACCGAACACCACGCCGTGACAGGCGGCGATCACCGGCACGGCGAGCGCACTCCACTGGTGGGCGACCTGTTGATACACGTTCGTGATGTGCCCGTCCATCCGCTCCGCGATCGGTCCGGCCACCGTGGCGAAGTGTGCGTACGCGTCGGCGAACTCGGGATCGGGTTCGCCGAGCGAACCCCCGGCGATCGCGCCGAGGCTGGCCGCGTCCAGACCGGCACAGAAGGCCCGTCCCTGTCCCGAGAGGACGACGGCCCGCACCGAGCGGTCCGCGGCGAGCTGCTCGCCCGCTCGCAGGATGCCGTCCAGCATCGGGGTGTCCAGCGCATTCAGCTTGTCCGGTCGGGCGAGTCGGACATCCGCGACGCCTTCATCGACCGAGATCGTCACTCTGGGAGCCATCGGCACAGTCTGGCCCAACACGGCGTGACCTGCCATCCTGGTGGCCACCGTGTCTCCCGATTCCGCGCGAAGAGCCACGACCCCGAGCAAGCGACGGCGCACGAGATTCCGTGGCGGACCGGCCCCGCGTTGGGCGGCGCTCACGGCCTCCGTGCTCATCGTCGCGGTCGGCGCTGCGCCGAGGGCGGCCGCCGAACCGCCCGACGCGGCACCGACCGCAGGGGTGCGTGCGGCGCACATCTCCGCCGACCTCGCCGACATTCCCGTGACGGGTGCGGGGTACGAGCGGGCCGTCGCCGCGACCGACCGGGCACAGGCGACCCTCGAAGCCGACGAGACCCGGCTGCGCGAGGCGACCGAGCGCATCGCCTCGCTCACCGCCGAGCGGGCGCGCCTCGAGCGCGCCATCGAAACGGACGACGCGATCAAGGCCGAAGCCGACCGCAGGATCACGACGCTGCGCACCCGATTGCGGCACCTGGCGCTCCAGGCGTACGTCGGCGCGGACGATCGTTCGTCGACCGGGGCGGCGCTCACCCTCGACACCGAGGTCTTTCTCGAGGCACGGACGTCGGTGACCCTGCGACGGGCGGTCACCCACACGAGCCATGAACGCTATGTGCGTCAGGTCGCGGTGTCGGCGGCCGCAGGCAGGCGTCTCGACGTGAACCGGGCGGCGCTGGTGCGTGCGATCGCGGACCTGGCGTCTCGGGCTGCCGAGGCCGACGACGCGCGGCGGGCGATCGCGCGCGACCGGAACCTGCTCGCGGACAGCCTCGTCCGGCTCCGTGACGCCCGGGCGGTCGCCTTCGTCGCGGGAACCGATCTGCCGCTCGTCGCCCTCGACGCGTACGTCCACGCCGCCCGGATCGCGCAATTCGAGACACCGGGGTGCCATCTGCACTGGTCGCTGCTCGCGGGCATCGGCGAGGTCGAGTCCGGCCAGGGGACCCACGGAGGCGCCTCGGTGCGACCCGATGGCACGCTGACCCGGCCGATCACCGGGATCCCGCTGGACGGAACCAATGGCACCGAGACCATCCTGGACCCGAACGGCGGCCACATGCGCGCCCAGGGACCGATGCAGTTCCTGCCCTCCACCTGGGCGAGCGTCGCGATCGACGGCGACGACGACGACCGGACCGACATCCAGAATCTCTACGACGCTGCGGCATCGGCGGGTGCCTACCTGTGTCGCAACGGCGTCGACCTGGCGACCGCGGCCGGCACGCGCCGCGCGATCCTGTCGTACAACTTCAGCGGTGACTACGTCGGCAAGGTCATCGCTGCGCAGCAGCGCTATGCGGACGCGCTGCCCAACGTGCCGCCCGTGTGACCCTCGAGCGGACCGGCCGCGGTGATCGCGGGCAACTGAGCGGAGGTTCCCGGTGTGGTCGGGATACCCACTCCGGCGGCCTCCGCCCGACGCCGGTAACGGGCTGCCTCGTCGGGACGACCCATGGTCTCCAGAAGCGTCGAGACGTTCGCGTCGCATTCGGCCGCGCTGATCAGCGCCTGGCACTCGACGAACCGGTGGCGGGCGACGGCGAACCGACGGCCCGCGTCCTCGAGGCGGTTGCCGTCGTAGAAGACGACCCCCAGATTCTGGTCACACGAGGCCGCCTCTTCGGGCATGTCGATCGCCAGGAAGATGTCGCGTGCCTCGGTGAGGTATTCGATCGCGTCGTCCAGGGCCCCCAGGTCGTGCAGCACGAATCCGAGGTTGTGGTCGCTGGCCGCGACGCCGACCCGGTCACGCATGCCCAGGAACGCCTCGCGTGCCGCGACGAAGCCGCTCACGGCTTCGTCCGCGTGCCCGAGGTCCGCGAGCAGGACGGCACGGTCGTGGCGCAGGGTCGTGAGCTCCTGCTCGGGCGCGATGCCGTCGAGGAGGGTGATCGCGTCGGTCTGGGCGTCCAGGGCCTCGGTGTACCGCCGCGGGGTGCGGAGCAATCCGGATCTGCTGGCGAGGAGGCGCCCGCGTGTCGCCGGCGCGGCATCGGCGTCGACGGCCGCCAACACGTCGTCGACGAATCGCAGCGCGGTCGACCAGCGCCCTGCGGTGACCAGCGGGCCGACGGCGCGTCCGACGAGACTGGTCGCCGTCCGGATGGCGCCGACGTCGAGCGCAGCGTCGAGGGCTCCGGTGAGCAGCGCCACGGCCTCGTCGACGCGCGCGGCGTCGATCAGTGATCGGAACGTCTCGGCGGTTCTTCGGGGGTCGTTCATCGACATGGGACGAGTGGAATTCTAGGAAGTCGCCAGGTCAGCCGCCCACTCACGGGAACGCGGCGTGGTGGCGAGGTGGCGGAACGTGACCGGTCGTTTGACACTCCGGCGCGACCGTTCTACCGTGCCAGCTTTCACAGGCACGGGTAAAGGGGCGTCGCACGTCACCGGGCCGGATGACCACGGGACCACTTGCGACACCGGTCCGCACGAGTACATTCAGGGGATCAACCGACACATGCGCTACCAGCAGCCCAGACTTCACCCCGCACCGGCCGGGTGTCGTCGGCAATTCCGGGATCGGCCCGCGTGAGACTCACCCGACAGATCAGTTTCAAACTGCTGCGCCTCGTCGGCGCGGTGTTCGCCGTCTCGCTTCTGACCTTCCTGTTGGCCCACAAGATTCCGGGCGATCCGACGGCGATCATCCTCCAGGACAAGGTCAACCAGATGGTCCCCTGTGGGGACGCACTGCTGGGTCAGCCGGTCGACTGCTCGGAGTTGTCCGACAGTGTGCTCCACCCACGGGGCACCGAAGCTCCCGGCGCGATCGTGTCGGTGTGTAAAGCCGACGAGTGCGTCATCGCCAGCGACGCGCTGCGCCACCAGCTCGACCTCGACGAGCCGATCCTCACCCAGTACCTCCACTGGCTGGGCAACGCCTTGCAGGGTGACTTCGGTGTCACCTACGACACCCAACCCCAGCCGGTTTGGCCGCAGATCGCCGAGGCGATCCCCCCGACCCTCGAGCTGATGATCATGGCGATGATCCTGTCGTTGGTCATCGCCATCCCGCTCGGCATCTACGGTGCCTACCGGGAACATCGCGTCGGAGACCGGATCCTGACGACCGGCAGCTTCCTGTTCGTGGCGATTCCGAACTTCGTGCTGGCGATCTTCCTGATCATCATCTTCGTCACCTGGTTCGGCATGGTCCAGTCGGTGTACTCGCCTTGGAGTGAGGGCATCGGCAAGAACCTGTCGACCTTGGCGATACCGGCGGTCGCGCTCGCCATGGGCATGGCCGCGGTCTACCAACGACTACTGCGGTCCGACATGATCGCCACGCTCCAGGAGGACTTCATCCTCATGGCCCGGGCGAAGGGCCTCCCCACCTGGCGCATCCTGACCCGCCACGCACTCCGACCTTCGTCGTTCTCGTTGTTGACCGTGTTCGGCATCAACGTCGGCACGCTCATCGGTGGCACCGTCATCATGGAGGTGATGTTCTCGATCCCGGGCATCGGCAAGCTGGTCACGAAGAGCATCTACGTCCGGAACTATCCGACCATCCAGGCTGTGGTGGTGCTCATCGCGGTGGTCTACGTCGCCGTGAACGTGCTCACCGACATCTGCTACAGCCTCCTCGACCCGCGGATCCGACATGCCTGAAACCACCTCACTCGCCCAACTGGATCCGGTCGGACCCGTCGACGGCGCCGTCGATCTCGACGACCTCGTCGTGACCGGTGGCCGCAAGAAGACGGGGATGGGTTTCACCTTCTGGCTCGCCATCGGTTGGATCGGGCTGGTCGTGTTCGGTGCGGTGTTCCAACCGCTCCTTCCGCTGCAGTCCACCACCAAGCCGGATGCCTGCTCGACGTACGCGGCGACGATGGAGAACTACGGCATCAGCGGCACCGCCGCCCAGCTCTACGGCAACGCGCAGGCGGACACCCCCCAGCAGGCCCAGCAGATGGCCGACCAGGGAGTCACCCCGTCACCGGAATCGGTCGCTTCGTGCCCCAACCCGACCCTCGATTCGAAGACCAACGCCTACCCCAGCGCGAAGCACTGGCTGGGAACCGACTCGGCGGGGCGTGACACGTTCTCCCGGATCGTGTCGGGTGCGCAGGTCGCCCTGCTCGTGGGCGTGGTCGCCGTCGGCGTGGGCATGCTGCTGGGGACGCTCATCGGCATGATCGCCGGGTACTTCCGGGGGGCGACCGAAGGCATCATGATGACGGTGGTGGACATCGCCCTCGCCTTCCCCGCCCTGATCCTGGCGATCGCCATCGTGGCGTTCCGCGGGCAGTCACTGTTCAACGTGTGCTTCGCGATCGCGGTCGTGGCGACGCCCGGGTTCGCGCGTCTCTCGCGCAGCGCCGCACTCACGTTCTCCGAACGTGAGTTCGTCATGGCGGCACGGGTGATGGGGGCCTCACACCGGCGCATCATCTTCCGCGAGTTGCTGCCGAACGTCGCGCTGCCGGTCATCGCGTTCTATCTGCTCGCGGTGGCGATCGCGATCGTCGCCGAGGGCGGCCTGGCCTTCCTGGGGCTGTCGGTTCCGCCGCCTCGACCCAGTTGGGGCACGATGATCCAAGATGGCTACAACGTGATCAACGACTCGCCGTTCGTCGTGATGGTGCCATCGATGGTGATGTTCATCACGGTGCTGGCGTTCAACTACATCGGCGACCGGTTCCGGGAACGCTTCGACGTGAAAGAGGCCGCACTGTGAGTCCGGAAGTGTCGACGAAGGCGCCCAAGACCGGGTTGGCGTCACTGGGTCTCGATCCGAAGCCGAACGCACCGCTGCTCGAGATCGAAGACCTGCGCACCCATTTCGAGCTCGCGAACGGCACCGTCCACGCCGTGGACGGCGTGTCGCTCCAGGTGCACCGCCGCACCACGCTCGGCATCGTGGGCGAGTCCGGGTCGGGAAAGACCGTGCTGAGCCGTTCCGCGATGGGACTGCTCCAGGCGGCCAATCTCGCTCAGAGCGGCGAGGTGCGCTACCAGGGCCACGACATCGTCGGCATGCCCGAGAAGCAGCGGCGTCGGCTGTGGGGCACCGAGATGGCGATGGTGTTCCAAGACCCGATGACCTCGCTCAACCCGGTCATGAAGATCGGGCAACAGATCACCGAGTCGTTGCGCTACCACCTGGGGATGTCCAAGTCGGAGGCGCGGGAAACCGCACTTGCCGGGTTGCGGGCGGTCGGAATTCCTGCCGCGGAGCAACGGATCGACGAGTACCCCCACCAGCTTTCTGGCGGGATGCGTCAGCGGGTCACGATCGCGGTGGCGCTCGCGTGTGGTCCCAAGCTGTTGTTCGCGGACGAACCGACGACGGCCCTCGACGTCACCGTCCAGGCCCAGATCCTGGACCTGTTGGATCACCAACGGCGTGAACGCAACATGGGCATGATCTTGGTCACCCACGACCTGGGTGTGGTCGCCGGTCGCGCCGACGTGGTCGCCGTGATGTACGCCGGCCAGGTCGTCGAGCTCGCTCCGACCGAAGAGCTGTTCACGCACGTGCGCATGCCCTACACCGAAGCGCTGCTGCAGGCGATCCCGAAGCTGAACCAGCCGAGCCACACGAAATTGAACGTGATCAGTGGTCGGCCACCGGATCTGATCCGGCCGCCGAAGGGTTGCCGCTTCGCCCCGCGCTGCCCCTATGCCCAGCCCAAGTGCATCGCCGAAGCCCCGCCGTTGGTGGAGTCGTCGACGCCGGGCCATTTCTACCGCTGCTGGTTCCCGGTGAACACCTCGGCCGACGATGCCCCGGTGAACGGTAACCACCAGGACACGAAGAACCAGGCGGGACACGCCGAGACGACGGCCTCGCCGCTGGTCGGCAGCCAGCAGGGCACGGCGAGCCAGGCGGGCGGTGTCGAGGTGGCCACTGCGGCGTCCGCCACGGTGACCGACCACCAGATCTTCCCGGTCGAATCCGGCGCCACCGATGACACCGACGACGTGAAGGATTGAGATGAGCGAACCCGGTACCGCCCAATTGCGTGACCAGTCGTTGTTGCGGGTGGAACACCTCGTTGTCGAGTTTCCGGCCGGTCGCGGCCGGAAGGTGCACGCGGTCAGTGACTTCAGCATCGATCTGGCCGAAGGCGAGACCCTCGGCCTGGTGGGCGAATCCGGATGCGGAAAGTCCACGACGGGGCGGGCGATCATGCAGCTCCCGCCGCCGACCTCGGGCTCGGTGTCCTTCGGCGGCACCGAGTTCACCAAACTGTCCAAGCGGGAACTGCGCCGGCAGCGACCCCGGATGCAGATGATCTTCCAGGACCCGATCTCGTCGTTGAACCCGCGCCGCAAGGTCGGCGACATCGTCGCCGAACCCCTCGAGATCTGGGAGATCGGCACACCGGAGGAACGCCAGGCGAAGGTCCGCGAGGTTCTCGACGCCTGCGGTCTCGATCCGGATGCCACGATGGACAAGTACCCCCACGAGTTCTCGGGCGGTCAGTGCCAGCGCATCTGTGTCGCCCGTGCGCTGGTGCTCGATCCCGAGGTCATCATCTGCGACGAGCCCGTCTCCGCGCTCGACGTGTCGGTCCAGGCACAGATTCTGAACCTGCTCGAGGACATGAAGGATCGTTATGGCCTCACGCTGGTGTTCATCGCCCACGACCTCGCGGTCGTCAAGAACGTCTCCGATCGGGTCGCGGTGATGTATCTGGGCAAACTGTGTGAGACCGGGACCCCCGAGGAGGTCTACGGATCGCCGGCGCACCCCTACACCGCGGCCCTGCTCGCGTCGATCCCCTCGCCCGAGTTCCGTGCCGACGAGGAACGGGAGCCACCGTTGTCGGGTGAGCTGCCCTCGCCGATCGACCCGCCCAGCGGCTGCCGGTTCCGCACCCGTTGCCCGTCTGCACAGGAGATCTGTGGACGGGTCGAACCCGAGGTGCGCGACGTCGGTGGCGGGCACTACGTGGCGTGCCACTTTCCCCTGGTCGGCGAGGTGAGCGCGGACGCCGCGAACGAGCCGGTCGCCGTCGACGCCTGACCGCCCGGGCGGCCGGCTCCGGGGATCGGTCCGCCGGTGTGCAAGGATTGCGGACATGGCCCAACCTCCCGCCTTCCAGATCGACACCGACACCGTGTACCGCGCGACGATCACGACCGACCGCGGCACGATCGTCGCGGATCTCGATCCGCAGCTCGCGCCCAACACCGTCAACCACTTCGTCGTCCAGGCACGCGACGGTTTCTATGACGGGCTGACCTTCCATCGCGTCGTGCCCGAGTTCGTGATCCAGGGCGGTGACCCCGACGGCACCGGTCGTGGCGGACCGGGCTACCAGTTCGCCGACGAGCCGGTCAAGGGCGAGTACACCGACGGTGCGGTGGCGATGGCGAATGCGGGACCCGACACCAACGGGTCGCAGTTCTTCATCTGCATCGACGACTGCCGGGCGAAGCTCGCGCCCAGTTACAACCTGTTCGGCCATGTCGTCGAGGGTCTCGACGTGGCCAAGAGCATCCAGGTCGGCGACGTGATGACCTCGGTGACGATCACCGAACTGACACGGAGCTGATCCCCCGCTCCACCGATGGACATCGCCTACACCAATCTGTTCGATCGTCTCGTCGACGAATTCGGCGACCGCGGAGCACTCGTGTGGCGGGATCGACGCCACACCTTCACCGACGTCCGGGAGCAGGCGAACCGGTTCGCCAACGTCCTCGCCGCGCACGGACTGGGCCTACGTGCCGATCCGGAAGCCGTCGCACCTCATGTCTCACCGCACGATCACGTCGCGCTGTATCTTCGGAACGGTACCGAATACCTGATCGCGATGCTGGGCGCGTGGCGGGCCCGGGCCGCAGCGACCAACATCAACTACCGCTACGTCGACGACGAACTCGCCGGGGTGCTCGCCGACCAGGATTGTGCCGCGATCGTGTACCACGGTTCCTTCGCGGACACGCTCGCCCGGGTGTTGGAGCGCATCGAGACCCCACGACTGTTGCTACGGGTCGACGACGGCGCGGGAGACGAACTGCTCCCCGGTGCCCTCGACTACGACGCGGCCCTCGCCGGTGTCCCGGGTGACGCGCCGCCCCGTGACGACCACTCCCCTTCTGACCGGTACGTCCTCTACACCGGCGGCACGACCGGTGCACCCAAGGGGGTGCTGTGGCGTCAAGGCGACTTCCTGGTCAAGGCGTTGGGGTTGCGCCACGGCGACGGCTCGGAGTTCTCCGGTAGCGACGAGGTGCTGGCTCGGGCCGGTCGACGACGGCTGGTGTCGATGCCACTCCCGCCGTTCATGCACGGCGCAGCGCACTGGAATGCGTTGAGCACCTGGTTGTCGGGTGGCACGGTGGTGCTCCCCGACGAGGTGACCCGATTCGATCCCGTGGATGCACTGGAGGTGGCGGCCCGCGAGCGGGTGACCGCCACCGTGATCGTGGGCGACGCCTTCGCACGCCCGTTGGCCGACGCGCTCGATGCCGGAGCGCCGGTACCCCGGGACCTGCGCCATGTGCTCTCCAGCGGTGCGATCCTGTCGCGGCCGGTGGCCGAACGCCTGCGGGCGCATCTTCCCGAGATCCGGGTGGTCGATGTTCTCGGGTCCTCCGAAGCGGGCCGCCAGGCGCTGAAGGTGACCGCACCCGGTGAGACCCGCCGAGCCGATTTCGGACGCGACCGGGGCACCGTGGTGCTCGACGAGACGCGGAGCCGCGCACTGGAGCCCGGTGAGGACCAGATCGGGTGGATCGCCACGAGCGGACGCGTGCCGCTGGGTTATCTCGCGGATCCGGTCAAGACGGCGGCGACCTTCCCCACGATCGACGGGGTGCGGTACGTGGTGCCCGGAGATCGAGCCCGGCTCACCGCGGACGGCGACATCGAGTTGCACGGACGTGAGTCGGTCACGATCAACTCGGGCGGCGAGAAGATCTTCGCCGAGGAGGTCGAGCAGGCGATCAAGGAACATGCCGACGTCGCCGACGTACTGGTCGTCCCGCGGCCGAGCGAGACGTGGGGGTCCGAAGTGGTCGCGATCGTCGCGCTGCACGACGGCGCGCCCGCCGACCCCGCGGCACTCGAGCGGACCGCCCGCGCACACATCGCCGGGTTCAAGATCCCGAAGGCCTTCGTGTTCGTCGACACCGTCCCCCGCTTTCCGAGTGGCAAACCCGACTATGTGTCAGCGACGGCCGCAGCGACGGCCGCCGCCACGGCCACTGCTGAGGCCGCCGCGACGCCGACGGCGCCTGCCGCCGGTTGACACGCGCCGCCGGACCCGGCCGCGACGATCGTGGAGTGCGGTCGGTCAGTCCTTGGTGGCGACCGCGTTCGGGGTGACGTTCATCTTCGGCTCGTAGGCCACCGACTCGACCTCGTGGGCGGTCCCGTGCACGGTGGCCCGCAGTTCGCCACGGCACGACCCGCACGGGCCCCAGAACCGCGCGGTCACCTCGCGGTCACAACGTGGGCACCGGAACGTGACGGCGTCGCGGTCGAAGTCGACATCCATGGGTCAATGGTCGCACATCCACTGCTCGCCCACCGGGTTTCCACCAACAATTCACAGGGTTTCGGGTCTTCCTTCCCACAGGGGACCCGCCGTAGGTTGCCAGGTAGTCGAATCGTCCCCGACCCGAACCGAGTCCCATGGCAACCTTTCGCATTCTGGCAACCGACGACGGCGTCCATCTGGTGGACGGAGCTGACACCTACGCGCCCGAAGGTCCGCTCACGACGTTCTTCGCCACCCGGCGGTCTTCGGGCGTCGTCGACTCGTGGGCGACGAGAGTGGCGAGTTTCCGGACGCTGAGCATCGCGAGCATCGAGCGGGTGGCGGCCGTCTCCTCAGACCATCACGGTACGTACGCACCGGTCAGTGCCAGTGCGCACAATCCGACCGAGAGCGCTCCCCCCGCCGCATACGCGGCCGGGGTGAACCGGTCCCTGCCTTCGAGTACGAGAGCGCCGGCCATGGCGAGCGGAAAGGCGCTCGTGGCGTAACGCTCGATCGAGTTCAGGTTCTCCGCGGACAACGCGGCCGCCAGCACGGCCGCCGCGAACACTCCGTAGGTGGCCGGCAGGCGCCAGAACACGATGATCAGCAACACGAGAAAACCGATCACGAACGGGACGTGCAGCCCCGTGGTGAACGCGTCGTGACCGGTCAGGGTGTCGGGGAGCGACCACAGCCGCTGCAAGGGAGTCTCGGTCTTGCGCAGCTCATCCTGGATCCGGACCGGCGCGAAGAAGCCGAACCCCCGCACCGACGAGTACCAACAGAACGCCATCGCCCCCACCGGAGCCGCGACGATCGCCGCGCCCTGGGCCACGAGGCGTCGCGTCGGGCGCGGCGGCCAGTGCCGGACCACCTCCACGAGCGCGGCGGCCGCCAGGGCCACACCGATCGGCCGGCACAGGCCGGCCGCGAGGCCGAGCACGGCGGCGAGCCACCAGCGTTGCCGGCGCAACGCCCAGATGCCCCAGACCGCCAACGCCACGAGCAGCGCCTCGGAATAGGCCCACGCGAGCACGAACGCGCCCGGGAACAGGAGCCAGAACCAGACCGACCGGTCGGCGGCCCCCACGGGGTTGCCCTCGTCGACGACGAGTCGGTGGATACCCCATGCGGCCACGACGACCGAGACCTTGGCGATCACGATGAGCGCCAGGTCGATGTTGCCGCCGAACGGTACGGACAGGATCCGACCCAGGCTCGGATACAGCGGGAAGAACCGGATGCTCTCTGCGTTCGAGGCGACGTAGCCGTGCTCGGCGATGAACCGGTAGAACCCGCCGTCCCACGAGACCCAGCCGAGCACACCGTGGTACTGCGGTGGTCGGTGGTCCGCGCCCAGTTGGTGTCGGGTGATCGCGGTCGCCAGGACCCATCCCACGACGGTGAGCAACTGGGTCGTGACGGCGGCGATCCCGATCACTCCCAGGCGATGACGCCGCACCGCGGTCATCGTGGTTCGAAGACCGTGACGTTCTCGCTCTCGTAGTACCGGCGCTGGGCGTCGAGGATCTGGCGATTGTCGGGGCGGTGGCCGGTGAGCGAGATGACGACGTCGGTGCAGAGTTTCTTGTGGGTGATGTAGCTCTCACTCCACACCACGAAGATCTGTTTGTCGTCGCCGGCCCGCGCGACGAGGTCGGAGGCGAAGTCTGCGGGTGACCGTGATCCGGTCCGGGCCACGTAGTCGGACCAGTTCACGATCCGTGGGTTGCTGAAGGTCGGAAAGCTCCCGACGTCGAACCCGGCGGGGAGCACCCGGACCAGCGCCGGCCCGAGTTGGTCGGGACACACCGCCACCACGTCGCCTGGTCGACCGTTCGCCGCGATGACGGCTGCCGCGTCGGCCGCCTGGGTTCTCGACATCGTGACGTTCTGATAGCACCCGGCCGCCGATGCGACGACCACCAGGGCCAACGCGCCACGTTGCACCAGCGGACCCCGGAGGACGGCGATGCCGATGCCGGCGATGACCAGTGCGAAGGGCAGCCAGACGGCGTTGTAGCGCGGCTGGAAGGCCGAGTTCGACGCCAGCATCGTGGCGACGCCGAGCAGAATCGTGAGCCCGGCCAGCCAGGCGAGTGGCCGGCTGTGGGGGCGGGTCCGCAGATCCAGTTCGAACCGGCCGGAGGCGACTCCCACGCCGAGCAGCCCCAACACGATGATCGCCGTGACATACCAGCCTCCCAATGCGTCGGTGGCGTTCGCCGCTCCACCGAGCGCCTCGATCGTGTTGACCACGACAGTCGGGGGCATGCTGCGAGACGCCCATGGCGTGCCCGTGTGCGCCTGCTGGTACAGCAGGGTCGGAACCCACGGGATGAACGAGATCGCGCCGACGCCCAGCGCGCCGAGCACCCATGCGGTCGCCCTGGCCCGGGCGCGGTCGCCTGCCCGACGGGCGCGGACCAGGCGGACGATGCCGGTCACCGCTGCGGCGAGACCGAGCCACAGCGCCCAGTACTGGCTCCACAGCAACGCGCTCGTGCACACGGCGAGGCCGACGAGCGGTAGGGGGCGGGTCCGCCGCAGGGCCGAGTCGGCACACAGCCACCCGAGCAGAGCGAGGAGCATCACCAGGGAATACATGCGGTTCTCGGTGCTGTAACGGATCGCGAAGGGCAACACCGCGACCACGACGGCGGCGCTCCAGGCCACGGTCCGGCCCCCGACGCGACGGCCCACGAGCCAGGTCGCGGGGATCACGAGTACGCCGAAGACGCCGGCCAGGGACCGGATGGCGGTGTTCGACGTGCCGACCAGGTCCATCCACCAGTGCAACAGGAAGTAGTACAGCGGCGGATGGCCGTCGTTTCTGAGCACGTCGGGGATCTGGTGCAGCGGATGGGCGGCGATGTTGACCGTGAGCGCCTCGTCGAGCCACATGGGCGACCGCGTCCAGAAACGCAGGCCGACGGCGACGACCCCGACCGCGCAGAGCCCGGCGATGTCGAACCACCGGTAGGGCCCGGTGAGCGCCGGAAAAGCGCGCTCCGGGATCTCGTCGCCGGCGATCTCGCCGGGGGTGCCGTCGTGGTCGGATGGTCCGGCTGTGGCCGGGGCGCGACGAGTCGCCCCCGATGGTGTCGACGATGCCATGAAGAGTGAAGACTAGAGCCCGGGCGGAGGCTCCACGTGGATCGGACCCGGCCGTGGATGGACCCGGATCGACCGGGGCGAAATCGTGGAGAACTACCCTGAGTCGGCCGAGGAGTCGACGAAACGAGTTGGGCACCGACCATGAACGACGATCCATTCGAAGCCGAGGTGGTATGGCGACCGGCCGACGACGCACGGAGCTCCACTCGCCTCGGCGGCTTTCTCGATTGGGCCGCCGACTGCGGCCTCGGCCGTCTTGCCACCTACGGCGACGCCTGGCAGTGGTCGGTGGCCGACCCCGCCGCCTTCTGGGGGGCGGTCAGGGATCATTTCGCATTGCCGATCTCCGGCGAGTCGACCGTGCTCGACCTCGGCGACCAGTCGCCGACCGGCCTACCCGGGGCCCGGTGGTTCCCCGGCGCGACGCTGAACGCCGCCGCGGTCGTCCTGGACGCTGCGGGCCGGCCCGACGACGCCACGGCCCTGCTGTGTCGCTCCCAGACCCGTGACGACACCACCATGACCTTCGGCGAACTGCGCCGAGAGGTCGCCCGGGTGCGACGCGGCCTCGTGACGCTCGGTGTCGCCGAAGGGGACTGTGTGGCCGGCTACGCACCCAACATCCCCGAAACGCTCGTCGCCTACCTCGCCACCGTGTCGCTGGGCGCGATCTGGACGTCGTGTGCGCCGGAGTTCGGGATCCGCAGCGTACTCGACCGCCTCATCCAGACCCGTCCCAAGGTGCTCGTGGCGATCGACGGCTACCGCTACGGCGAGCGGGCGATCGGTCGCCACGACGAGGTCGCTGCGATCATCCAGGAGCTGCCGTCGCTCGAAGCGGTGGTCCATATCGGCTACCTCGACCCGGCAGCGGCCGCTCCCCCGCGTGCGGTCCATTGGGCGGACCTCGACGGGCCCCACGACCCCGGCATCCGCCAGGTGCCCTTCTCGCATCCGCTGTGGGTGTTGTATTCGTCGGGGACGACGGGGCTGCCCAAGGCGATCGTCCATTCCCACGGTGGCATCACGCTCGAGCACCACAAGGCGCTGGCACTGCAGGGTGATCTGGGCCCCGGCGACCGGTTCTTCTGGTTCACCACGACGGGCTGGATGATGTGGAACTACCTGGTGTCCGGACTGGCGGTCGGGGCGAGCGTGGTGCTCTTCGACGGCGACCCGGGCGCCGCCGAGATGGCTGAGCTGTGGCAGCTCGCCGACGACTACGCCGTCACCGCCTTCGGCGTCTCGGCGCCGTTCCTCGACGCGTGTCGTCACCGTGGCCTCCACCCGCGCCGTGACCACGACCTGTCGGCGTTGCGGTGGTTGGGTTCGACCGGTGCGCCGCTGGGCGCGGAGTCCTACCGCTGGATCATCGACCGGGTCGCATCGGTGCCGATCTCCTCGATCAGCGGCGGCACCGACGTGTGCACCGCGTTCGTCGGGGCCGCACCGCTGCTCCCCGTGCGGGCCGGGACGATCCCGTGTCGCTTTCTCGGTGCGGATGTCCGTGCCTTCGACCCCTCCGGTCGGGTGGTCGTGGGCACCGAGGGCGAGCTGGTGGTGACCACACCGATGCCGTCGATGCCGGTCGGGCTCTGGGACGACCCCGATGGGTCCCGGCTGCGCGCGGCCTATTTCGACCGCTTCGCCGACGTGTGGTGGCACGGTGACTGGATCACGATCTCCGACGGTGGCGAATGCGTCATCTCGGGCCGTTCGGATGCGACCCTGAATCGCGGCGGCGTGCGTCTGGGCACCGCCGACTTCTACACGGTCGTCGAGGAGATCGTCGGTGTCGCCGACTGCCTGGTGGTGCACCTCGACACCGACGGTCGCGACGAGCTGATCGCGTTCGTGGTCACCGCCGACGGGGTGGATCTCGACGATGCTCTCGTGGACACGATCCGGAGCGAGTTGCGCAGGCAACTCTCCCCCCGCCATGTCCCCGATCTGGTCGTCGCCGTCGACGCCGTGCCACGTACGCTCTCGGGAAAGAAGACCGAGGTGCCCGTCAAACGCATTCTCGCCGGCGCGTCGGTGTCCGAGGCGCTCGCCGCCGGGGCACTGGCCGACCCCGGAGCGATCGACGCCTACGTGGAGTGGGCACGGCGCCACGCGAGCGCCACCGGCGACCAGGGCGCCCGAGTCCGGCCCCACTAGCATCGGCCGTTCCGACGTCTTCACAGGAACTTCATGTCACTTCCAGATGAAACCGCTCCGCGCACACCCGAAGCCGTGCCGAAAGTCGTGGTCGTCGGAGCCGGTCCTGCGGGTCTGACCGCGGCGTTCCAGTTGCACAAGTACGACGTGGCTTCCACGGTGCTCGAGGCCTCGGACGAGATCGGTGGGATCTCCCGGACGGCGAAGCGGGACGGTTGGCGCTTCGACATCGGCGGTCACCGGTTCTTCACCAAGGTCTCCCAGGTGGATGACCTGTGGCACGAGATCCTGCCCGAAGAGGACTTTCTGATGCGGCCCCGCAAGAGCCGCATCTTCTACGAGGGCAAGTACTTCGACTACCCCATCAAGGCCAGCAACGCCCTGATCAATCTGGGGCCCGTCGAGGCGGTGCGCTGTGTCGCCTCCTATGTGTCCGCGCGGATCCGCCCGCCGAAGGATCAGACCAACTACGAAGGCTGGTTGGTCGCCCGCTTCGGCTGGCGGCTCTACCGCACGTTCTTCAAGACCTACACCGAGAAGCTCTGGGGCGTGCCGGTATCCGAGATGCCCGCGGACTGGGCCGCGCAACGGGTCAAGGGCCTGTCTCTGGGCAACGCGATCGTGAACGCGCTCATGCCCAAGCGCAACCAGAAGGACATCACCTCGCTCATCGAGGAGTTCCAGTACCCCAAATACGGGCCCGGCATGATGTGGGAGGTGTGCCGCGACACGATCGAGAAGAAGGGTTCGACGGTCACGATGGACACCACCGTGACGAAGATCCGCCACACCGACGGGCGTGCGACGGCGGTCGTCGGTACCCACCCCGACGGCACCACGACCGAGTACCCGGCGACCGAGGTGATCTCGTCGATGCCGATCTCGCACCTGCTCGAGGCGATGGACCCGCCGGTGCCCGACGACGTGAAAGCCGCCGCGGCCGACCTGCGTTACCGCGACTATCTGATCGTGGCGCTCGTGCTACCCGAAGCCAGTGTCGACTTCGACGACAACTGGATCTACATCCATGATCCGGCGGTGCGGACGATGCGCATCCAGAACTTCGGGTCGTGGTCGCCCTACATGGTCAAAGAGGGCTTCAACACGCTCGGGCTGGAATACACCGTGTGGGAAGGCGACGACGAGTGGAACATGGCCGATGACGACCTCGTACGACGGGCCAAGGAAGAGCTCGAACGCCTCGGGTTGGCCCACATCTCGGAGATCCGTGAGGGCTACGTGGTGCGCCAGGCCAAGGCGTACCCGATCTACGACGACCGTTATCGGGCCAACGTGGACGTGCTACGGGCATGGCTACGCGAACACGCCGCGAACGTGCACCCGGTCGGGCGCAACGGGATGTTCCGCTACAACAACCAGGACCACTCGATGTTCACCGCGATGCTCACGGTCGAGAACATCATGACGGGCACCTCCCACGACGTGTGGGAGGTCAACGTCGAAGAGGAGTACCACGAGGAGTCAGGCGCACCGCGGTCGGGCGAGGATCGTCCCGCAGGCAGCCACGGCACCGGCCGGGACGCACCCGTGATCAGCCGGGAGACCCTCGAGGCCCACGGCCGCGTCAACCAGGGCTGACTCCCCCGGAGCTTCCCCGACCGCCACGGCGGAGCGGCCGCGACGAGCCGACCGGGTGACCGCTGGAGCGACCAGGCCCGCGTGGCGACCGGTTCCCTCGAGGTTCCTCTTCAGGAGGGCGCGGCCGACCGATTCGTCAACGCCCGAAACCGATCTCGGACCCCCCAGCGGGTGACGAGGATCATCGACTCCGCCATGATGCGGCCCGACATCTTCGACTCGCCACGGACGCGGTCCGTGAAGGCGATCGGCACTTCGTCGATCCGCCCGCCCCAGGCTGCCAGGCGGTAGGCCACCTCCATCTGGAAGGCGTAGCCGTTCGCGATCGTGTCACGAAAGTCGATCTCGTCCAACACGTCGGCCCGGTAGGCGCGGAATCCCGCCGTCGCGTCGTGGATGTGGATGCCCAGAAGCCAGGTCGCGTACGCGTTGCCCCATTTCGACAGCAGACGTCGGTGCAGCGGCCAGTGCGGTGTGCTCCCGCCCTGGACGTACCGTGACCCGATCGACACTCCCGCGCCGTCGTCGAGCCGCGCGAGCAGTGCCGGGATGATCGCCGGATCGTGGGAGAAGTCGACGTCGATCTGCACCAGCCGTGCATAGCCGTGGTCCAGCCCCCAGCCGAAGCCCGCACGATAGGCATTTCCCAGCCCGTCCTTGGTCGGACGCCGCAACACCTCGACCCGTCCGATCTCGCTGCCTTTGGCCTCGGCGAGATCCGCGGTTCCGTCCGGCGAGTTGTCGTCGACCACCAGGATGTCGGCCTCGGGAGCGACCCGGCGGACCGTTTCCAGGAACAGTTCGATGTTCGGTGCCTCGATGTAGGTGGGGGCGACGACGAGGGTACGGCCCGGCCCGTCTGGAGAACTCACGCGACGTGTTCCTTTCGCTCTCAGTAGGGCCAGGTCTCGCCGTCGTGCCCGAGCAGCCGGGTGAGCCGCCCCAGGCGAGCGGTGAGCAGCACCTTGATCAACACGTTGCGCGCGAACCAACCCAACTCACCGAGTTGTCTGGCCTGGCTCCGCCGACGCTCGGCCGGGCTCATCGGGCCGCGGCGGTACTCCGCCATCGACCGTGAACGGCCGACGTAGCGCCACTCCGACGAGAACAGGTACGTGCGCAACAGCGCGAGTGTGACCCCGATCGAACTCCACGAATCGTGGACGAGCAGCGTCCCGCCGTCGGCGACCCGGCGCCCCCAGTCCACCATGTCCGCTCGGGCCGGGCCGTAGCGATGGGCGCCGTCGATGTAGAGCAGATCGATCGGGCCTGCGACATCCCCGAGGGCTTCGGCCGAGAGTTTGCGCACATGGCGGACGCGGTCGACGACTCCCGCCCGCGTGAGATTCGCGACGAAGATCTCGTTGTCGCTCTGCCCGAGTTCGCTCGTGGTGACGATCTCCTGGGGGCCGCGGTCGGTACCGAGGTGCGGGTCGATCGCGACGATCTCGGTGCCTTCGGGCGCCGCCGTGGCGAGCATGATCATCGACCGTCCACGAAAGCTGCCGATCTCCACGATCCGCGCCCCGTCGGCGAGTTCGCCGGCCCGGTCCCAGAGTCGACGTGCCTGATCATGGGACATCCAGCCGTCGACGTCACCGACCGAGGCCCAGGCGCTGTCGAAATCCGTTGCAGGTGCGTTCAAGGTGGTTCTCCGGGGGGCCGACGCCGCACGCTCGGGGGCATCCCGACGCGAGGTCAAAACCCTAGTGGTTGGTCGGTCTGTGGCCCGTCATGGGCGGGGCCGACGCGCGCGGCCCCTGCCCCCGAGCGTGTCGGGATGCGCCCGGCCGACGCTCGCGCGGTCGGTGGTCAGACGGCCGCGGCCGTGGCGCGGGCGAGCGCGTGCTGCACCAGCTCGAGCAGCACCATCTTGGTGGAGGCCCGTTCCCGGGCGTCGCACAACAGCACCGGCGTGTCCGGCGAGACGGCGACGGCTTCGCGGATCTCGTTCGGGTCGTAGGCGACCTTGCCTTCGAAGCAGTTGACACCGACCACGAAGGGCACCTTGTGCTCCTCGAAGTAGTCGATCGCCGGGAAGCATTCCTCGAGCTTGCGAGTGTCCACGAGCACCACGGCGCCGATCGCACCCCGCACCAGGTCGTCCCACATGAACCAGAACCGGTCCTGTCCGGGGGTGCCGAACAGGTACAGCACCAGGTCGGACCCCAGACCGATCCGGCCGAAGTCCATGGCGACCGTGGTCGTCGTCTTCTTGTCGGCACTGCCGATGTTGTCGACGTCCTCGGCGACGCGGGTCATGGCGGCTTCGGTCGTCAACGGGTCGATCTCGGAGATCGACCCGACGAACGTCGTCTTGCCGACGGCGAAACCGCCGGCGACGACGATCTTGACCGGCATCGGCGCGGCGTTGCCACCCGAGTTCACTGCCTGGTTGTCAGAGGGCTTGGAGGCCATCGAGCACCCTTTCGAGAAGTTTCAGATCCGGACGATCCCCCGCTGGTCGTGGACGGTTGAATTCCACGAGCCCCTCTTCGGTCATGTCACCGATCAGCACGCGCGCCACCCCCAGGGGCACATGCAGATACGCCGAGATCTCCGCGATCGACAGCGGAGCGTGACACATCTCGACGATCCGCGCCCGCTCCATCGTCAGACGCGGTGCGACCGACTCACCCTTCCTGGTGGTGACGACGATCGTCTCCAGCGGGATGTCGGTGTTCGAACGGGTACGTCCACCGGTGATCGCATAGGGCCTGACCCGCAGGCGGCCGTTGCTGCGGTCGTCAGGGGGAGTCATTGGGGCAGCGCTCCCTGTAGCTCGGCGCGGAGTTCGGGTGTGAGCACCGAGCCGCACCGCTCCACCAGCACGGCCATCTCGTAGCCCACGAGACCCACGTCGCACGTGGCGTCGGCCAGGACCGTCAGCGACGATCCGTCGCTGATTCCCGTCACGAACAGGAACGAGTGTTCCATCTCGATGATGACCTGGGTCACCGCACCGCCACCGAAACGCCCGGCCGCTCCGTAGGCGAGGCCGATCAGTCCCGACGCGACGGCGGCGAACCGATCGGCACCGTCACGGTCCATGCCCACCGACACCGCCATGGGCAGCCCGTCGGAAGAGACGACCACGGCGTCCTGGACGCCCGCCACACGATCGACGAAGTTCGCCACCAACCAGTTGATGTTGCGAGCTTCACTCGACAGTTCGATCATTGCCCACCTTCCTGTGGTGTCTGGCCATCCGGGGTCGTCTGGTCATCGGTGTCACGGCCCTTCTGCATCCCGCTGCGGTAGCGCGAAAGCATCGATCGTACTTCGTCGGGTGATCGCCGATTCTGCGTGGCCGAGCGTTCGCCGTCGCCACCGGGCACCGCCCGCTGGCCACCGGCGGCACGAGGCACCCGTTTGGTCAGTCCGCTCGATGTCGCAACCGGCGCGGGGGCGGTGTCGGCGGGAGCGGCGCCGTCGGTGGCGGGAGCCGGCTTCGGCGCCGTCGTGGTGCCACGTCGTGGCACCGATGACGGTGGCGGCGGCGCGGGCGATGGACGCGACGGCCGGTCCGAGCCGGCGTTCTGCGGTGCAGCCTGTGCCGACGGCGGTTTGGTGGGTCGGGGTGGAGGACGGCGATCGGTGGCAGCCGCGAGCGCGGCCGGGTCCCTGTCGGGGGCCGGTGGAGCGGCCGGACGATCCCGGTTCGCCAGCGCGGCGGGTTCGCTCGAGGTGCGGGGTTGGTCGGTGATGAGCGACGGCGGGAGCGACACCATGGCGGTCGTCCCACTGGAGGGCGACGGCATGAGCCGCACCGCGATGCCGAAGCGCGCGGCGAGCCGGCCGATCACGATGAAACCCAGTGACCGTGACAACGCCAGGCCGACGAGGGGCGGGCGGGCCAGCAGATCGTTGGACTCGGCCAGTGCGTCGGGCGCCATGCCGATGCCGTGATCGGTGACCGAGATGACATAGCCCTCGGCCTTGGTGCGGTGACCGACGACCTCGACACGGGTGTCGGGTGGCGAGAAGTTCGTCGCGTTCTCCATCAGCTCCGAGAGCAGATGGGCGATGTCCAGCGCGGCATTCGACGCGACGAGCACCTCGTCGAACTGCAACATGTCGATACGGGCGAAGTCCTCGACCTCGCCGACCGCGGCGCGCACGACGTCGGCGAGTGGTACGGGCTTCCCCCGCCTGCGGCTCGGTTCGGCACCGGCCAGCACCAGCAGCGACTCGGCGTTGCGACGCATCCGGGTCGCCAGATGGTCGAGGCGGAAGAGGTTCTCGAGCTGATCGGGGTCCTCCTCCGCGGATTCCAGCTGGTCGATGAACTCGATCTGCCGGTCGAGCAGTCCCTGGTTCCGTCGCGCCAGGTTCACGAACATGTCACCGATGCCCTTGCGGAGCAACTGGGCCTGTTCGGTGGCCACCTCGACGGCCACTCCCTGGATGCGGTTGAAGGCCCCTGCGAGGCGGCCGATCTCGTCGGAACCGCCCACGTCGATCTCCGCGAACGACGAGGTCAGGTAGCTGACGTCGTCTTCGGCCGGGTTCTTCAGCGAGTCGACCAGTCGAGGAAGCTGCTCGTGGGAGAGGCGGTCGGCCGCACCGGTCAGTCGGTTCAACCGCTGGGTGATCGACCGCGAGATCCAGATCGCCCCGGCGATGGCGAGGGCGACGACCAGGAAACCACCGACCGCATACAGGCGGGAGGCCCGGACCGCATCCTTGCGGTCGGCCTCGATCTGGGCGCTGGTCCGGTCGGTCAGGTCGGTCGCGGCACCGGCGAGCTGGTTCACGTAGGTCTGCACGTCTTCCAGCGACACCGGTTGACCCGGGAACTCGAGCGAGTCGGGAGTCGCCTCGAACGACGTCCCGCTCATGGCCTGCTGGGTCTGCCAGTCGACGTTCAGGACGGTGTCGAGCGCCGTGGGGATCTTGACGCTCTGGTTGAAGTAGGTCTTGATCGAGGTCGAACCGGGGGCAACCCGGGTCAGCACGGCGTTCGCCTTGTCCTGCTCGCCGGCCTGGTCGTAGACCAGCGTACGATTCGACGGGTCGCCGATCGTCCACTGGTCGGCCCCGGCGGGCTGGGTCGTGATCGCCATCGTGCTCAGCGCGGTGGTCTGCAGGTTGTAGTCGAGCAGTGACGCGAGCTGTTCGAGCGGCACGACCACCTCAGGGGTCGAGGTCAGTCCGGCGAGCGACTGGACGTAGTCGACGAAGTGGTTGATCGACGCGCTCCGGTAGCTCTCGAGCTGGTCCGACCAGACGTCGGAGGGTTGGGAGCGGTAGCCCTTGAAGCTGCTCAGCGTCGCTTCGAGCGTCTCGAACGCCGACGCGGCGTCACTCGTGTCGCTGGCACCGCCGCTCAGGTCGAGCCGCCGGTTCGCCTGATCGAAGTCCTCTACCGCCTTGTCGGTCGCCGATCGGATCTTCGCCACTCCACCGTCGGTGTTCTTCGTCGCGATCTGATCGACCGTCGCGACCATCTCGTGCTGCATCGCGGCGACGAGTCGAGCGGTGGATGCCGCGGCTGCGACGATGTGTTCGTCGGTGGTCGCCCGGTCGGCGGTGGTGTTGCGCTCGCCGTAGCCGATGCCCGCGAAGAACAGCAGCGCCACGACCGGCAGGAACAGCACCGCGACGAGCTTCGTACGGATCTTGAAGTTGTTGAGGTTGAGTTTCTCGAACACGCCTTGGAAGACTCCTCACGCCCCGGTTCGACTCACATGGAATGCGATCGTCCGAGCGAAATCGCGCGGACCCGATGGTGCCCTCCATTCGGCTGCGGGACCACAACCTTGAGGATGCCCGACCCGCGACCCGCGAATCGGGTCGAACGAACTAGGCGGCCCACCGAAGCAGGCGCCCACCGCAGGCTAGTCGACTCGTCCTGCCGTCGAATCATGCCGCGCGGCTTCCGCTCCGGGGGACCCCTCGTCAGCTACCTTTGAGCCTCGTGACGACGATCGATGAGACCGATACACGGATGTCGGCGGGGGGAGACCACATGAGCGACGGCCCGGCACAGCTCTCGGGGAGTCTCGACGGGTTCGAGTTGGCCGAGCTGTTCGAACTGTTCACCGCCACACGGAGCACCGGGGTGCTCACCTTCAGCGAGCCGGTGGAGGCCACCCTGTGGATCACCGACGGGTTGATCTCCTATGGCACCTCACCGGGCACCCCGAATCCCCGTGAGTTGCTGAACCGTCAGGGCATCGCGACGACCGACCAGTTCGACGGGGCGGTCGCGGCCACGTCGCCGACCCAACTGTTGCACGAGACGCTCACCGACCTGTTCGAGGTCGACGCCGAGCGGGTCGCCGCGGTGGCGCGCGAGCAGATCATCACCACCGCGTTCGAGATCGTCGCCGTCGGAGCGGATTCGTTCGAGTTCCGCTCGGGTCGGACCGATCCGCTCGGTGCGGCGATCGAGATGGGTCACGTCGACGTGCTGACCGAGGCCGAGCGTCGCCGTGACGAATGGCGGCGGATCGCCGAGTTGATCCCGTCGACCGGCATCATCACCGCGCTCAGCCCCGAGCTGCCGGGTGGTCGCGACGGCATCACGATCACCGCGGACGAATGGCAGATCCTCGCTCAGATCGACGGCCGGCGCAGCGCGGCCGACGTGATCGGTGTGCTCGGGCAGAGCGCGTTCGAGGTCTGTGGGGTGATGTACGAGCTGCTCCGTTCGGGCACGATCGAAGTCGTCGGACACCGCGCGGACGTCGACGACGACGAATGGTGACCAGGCCACAGACCGAGATCGACACCGCAGGCCTGCGCGCGTTCCTCGACGCGTCACCGACGCCGTGGCATGCGGCCGAAGCGGCTGCCCGCCTGCTGGCGGCTGCGGGGTTCGACGAGCTCGACCTGGAGCGCCCCTTCGACGCCGGTGGGCAGCGGTGTTACGTCCGGCGCGACGGCAGCCTGATCGCCTGGCAGGCGGGGGCCACGTCGGATGCCCCGAAACCGCTGCGGATCGCCGCGGCGCACACCGACAGTCCGGGATTCCGCATCAAGCCCCGGCCCGAGTCGACGGTCGCCGGGGCGCTCCGCCTCGGCGTCGAGGTGTACGGCGGCCCGCTGCTCAATTCGTGGCTCGACCGCGATCTGGGACTGGCCGGCACCGTCCTGGTCGACACCGGGGAGGGTCTCCAGACCCGTCCGGTCATCGACGACGAGCCGGTGCTGCGGATCCCGCAACTGGCGATCCACCTGGACCGTGCCGTGAACGACACCGGCCTGAAGCTCGACCGTCAGCAGCATCTGCCCCTGCTCTGGGGTCTGGACGACGGCGCCGCGCACTTCGGCTCCTATGTCGCCGGTCTCGCCGGAGTCGACGCCCCGCAGGTACGAGGGTGGAACCTGGCCCCCTTCGACCTGAATCCGGCGCGGATCTGCGGTCGCCGGGGTGAACTCCTGGCATCGGCCCGCCTGGACGACCTGTTGTCGTGTCACGCGGGCGTCGAGGCCCTGATCAGGGCGGAGCCGAGCGACGAGGTGATCTCGGTCGTCGTGCTCGTCGACCACGAGGAGGTCGGGAGCACGTCCGCAACGGGAGCGGACGGGACCTTCGTGCCCCAGATCATCGAACGGATCTGCGCGGCGTCGGGTGCGGACCGGGAAGGCTTCCTGGTCGCCATGGCGTCCTCGCATGCGGTCTCGCTCGACATGGCGCACGCGACGCATCCGAACCACGCTGAGCGTCACGATCCCGGCCACACGGTGTTCCTCGACGGTGGGCCGGTCGTGAAACACAATGCCCAGCAGCGCTATGCCACCACGCCGGCGAGCCTCGCCCCGTTCCTGGCTGCGTGCGACGCGGCCGAGGTGGCCGTGCAACATTTCGTCTCCCACTCGGAGATGCCCTGTGGATCCACCATCGGTCCGGCACTCGGGGCGGGCCTCGGGATCCCCGTCGTCGACGTCGGGGTGGCCCAACTCGCGATGCACTCGGTGCGCGAGGTCTGCGGCAGCAGCGACCCCGAACGCCTCTGCCGCGCGTTGACCCGGTATCTGTCACCCGCGTGAGTACGACGGTCCGGCTCCGCCGGTGGCAGCAACGCGCCCTGGAACGCCTCGAGGCTGCTCCGTCACCCGATTTTCTGGCGGTCGCCACGCCGGGCGCGGGTAAGACCACGTTCGCGCTCGTGGCGCTCCGACGGCGTATGGCCGTCCTCGGGGCCCGACGGGTGGTGGTCGTCGCCCCGACCGCACACCTCAAGTCACAGTGGGCCCGGGCCGCCGCCGGGTTCGGCCTGACCCTCGAGGAGCGGTGGCGACCCACCGACGGTCACCTGCCCGGCGACGTCCACGGGATCGTCACGACCTACCAGCAGGTGGCCGGCGTGGCTCCGGCGGTGGCGCGTGTGGCGGCGGGCGGACTCGTCGTGCTCGACGAGATCCATCATGCGGGCGACGACCGGGCCTGGGGTCGAGGAGTGCGCGACGCCTTCGGAGCCGCCGCCTGGCGCCTCGCGTTGTCGGGGACGCCGTTCCGGTCGGACTCCCACGCGATCCCCTTCGTGCGCTACGCCATGGACGAAGCGATGCCCGACTTCGAATACGGCTACGGCGATGCCCTCGCCGACCGTGGGGTGATCCGCCAGGTGGAGTTCCCCTCACTCGACGGCGAAATGGAGTGGATCGACGCGGAAGGGGCCGTGCGGAGTGCTTCATTCGGTGAGACGTTGTCGGCGACGCTGGCGTCCCAGCGGCTCAGGACTGCGCTGTCGGTCGACGGCGAATGGCTGCCCGCGGTGCTCGACGCGGCACAGGCGCGGCTACGTGAACTGCGC
>JBDZUV010000076.1:0-14574 GCA_040255345.1 Actinomycetota bacterium
GACGAAGCCGATGGCGCGGCATCGCAACGCGCTGCAGGCGCCGTCGCCGAGGCCGGTCCGGCTGGCCGAAGCCAGGCGGAACTGTTGCATCGGCCCCTGGAGCATCGGGACGATCGAACGCTCGGCGGCCTCGTCGCGGTCGACACCCACGTAGCTGGCCGGGTGGGAATCGAGGATCAGCCTGGCGGTCCGGCCGCGGCCGGGAGCGAGCTCCACCACGTCGTCGTCCGCGCCGATCGCGAGGTCACGCAGCAGCCGTTCGGTGAGCTCCGCACCCCCCGGACGGAGCACCCGCTTCCCGAGCCTGCCGAGCAGTGAGAAACCCGCGATGCGCTCGATGTCCGGCTCGGTTGCGGTGTTGCTCATCTCGACCACCTCGGTCTCTCGGCTCGCACACCCATCAAACGGTGCGTTTCCCGCCCGCGGCAGGGCCGAAGGTCCCGGTTCGTCCCGACGTGACCGAAGACCGGTTCCTGCCCGGCCGGCTACCCGGCCTCCGCGCGGTCGATGATCCGGGCCAAGGTGGTGGCACTGACCGGCGTGTGGTTCCAGACGTCGACGCCGACGTTGATCTGACGACCCTTCACCTGCCACTTCGTGTGCACGTGGCCGTGCAGGAGCCACGCGCCGGTGTCGACGGGTCGCCAGCGGGTGAAGCGGTCCTCGTCGTGGGAATCACCCTCGTAGGGGAAGTGCGCGGCCAGTACGGCACGACCCTCGAGCGTCGTCTCCACCGTTCCCTGGTGGATCTCGGCGAACCCGGCGCGCTGGTAGCGCTCGAGCCACTCGTCGTGACCACGGGGGTTGCCCGCCCAGCACCGGTCATGGTTGCCGGTGACCAGCACCTTGTGACCCGCCAGGCGCCCGACGTTGGCGAGTCCTTCGTCGATCGGACCCATCGCGACGTCGCCGAGCACCCAGACGTCGTCGTCATCGGACACCACCGCGTTCCAGTTGGCCACCAGGATCGCGTCCATCTCGGCCACCGAAGCGAAGGGCCGTTTGCAGTACCGGATGATGTTCTCGTGCCCGAAGTGCAGATCCGCGGTGTAGAAGCGCACAGCCCCAGTCTGGCCGAGTCGAGCGGCCGCGCGTGCCGCCTCCCGCACCGCAGTTCGGGGCGAAAGGGCCGACTATCGACCTTCTCGCCCCAGATTCCGGTGGTGGGGGGTGAAGGTGGCGGTCCAGCCTCTCGGTTCGTCGGCGGACCCGTCGCACGCCACCAGTCGGAAGCCGCCCGGTTCGTCGAGCCAGGCGAAGATCGCCCGCTGGCCGTGGCGGGCCGCCAACGCGAGTGCGGCGGCGCGATCGAGTCCCTCGACGGCGAAGCCGTCTTCGCGCCACGTGCCGGGCGCATCGATCGGGCCACCGTCATGACCGGTCGCCGGCCACATCGTGAGTCCGGGTCGTGCGATCAGCTCGGCGGCGAGTCGTTCGTTCGCCGCGGCATTCAGCTCGTCGGTGGCGGCGATGCCCATCGGGTTCTGCGCGGTGAGGATGTGGATCGGGCCGGTCGCCCCGGGCAGGTACGCGCCGGGTGTCCCATGCGGAGTCGGCGTGACATCGAGGACGCCGTCGGGCAGCGTCACCCTGACACGGGTGCGGCGGAACGCTTCCCAGACCGGATCATCCACGAGGGGACAACCTATCGACCGGCGCCCGTTGGAGCCGCCGACCGACCCGTGGGTACCATCGGTGAGAACCACATCCCGTGGGAGCGAGGAGCGCAGAGAACGTGTCAGAGCATGCCGTCAGAATCGCCGTCACCGGAGCCGCCGGGAACATCGGCTACGCGCTCCTGTTCCGCATCGCCAGTGGTGCGGTGCTCGGCCCCGATGCGCCGGTCGAACTGTCGCTGCTCGAGATCACCCCGGCACTCGGGGCGCTCGAAGGGGTGTCGATGGAGCTCGACGACTGCGCCTTTCCGCTGCTGAGGGGCGTCGACCGCACCGACGACGCCCACGCGGCATTCGACGGCGCGGACATCGTCTTCCTCGTCGGGTCACGTCCCCGGACCAAGGGCATGGAACGGGCCGACCTGCTCGAGGCCAACGGTGCGATCTTCACGGCGCAGGGCAAGGCCATCGACGCGGGGGCCGCGGACGGGGTCAAGGTGCTCGTGGTGGGCAACCCGGCCAACACCAACGCGCTGATCGCCCAGCGGAACGCGCCGGGCGTACCCGCATCCGCGTTCAGTGCGATGACCCGCCTCGACCACAACCGGGCCAAGGCGCAGCTCGCCGCCAAGTTGGGTGTGACGGTCAACGACATCACGAAGATGACGATCTGGGGGAACCATTCGGCCACCCAGTACCCGGACCTGTTCCACGCGGAGGTGAACGGGAAGATCGCCGCCGACGCGGTCGGTGACCAGAACTGGATCGACGACACCTTCATCCCGACCGTGCAGAAGCGGGGCGCGGCGATCATCGAGGCGCGTGGTGCGTCGTCTGCGGCGAGTGCCGCGAATGCGGCGATCGACCACATGCACGACTGGATCAACGGCACGCCCGAGGGCGACTGGGTCTCGGCCGCGGTGGTGTCCGACGGGTCCTACGGCGTGCCCGAGGGCCTACTCGCCTCGTTCCCTTGCACCGCCTCCGACGGCACCTGGTCGATCGTGCAGGGCCTGGAGCTGAACGAGTTCAGCCGCACCCGGATCGACGCCTCGGTCGCCGAGCTGGCCGAGGAGCGCGACGCGGTCGCCGAGCTCGGTCTGATCTGAACCGACCAGAGGTGAGCCGAGCGGACCCGACCGTTCCGCCGGCAGCCGTTCAGCCCTCGGCGCTGGTGCCGTGTCGATCTCCCGCGACGCGCCGGGGCTCCGTCGGCGGCTCCGGTGCCGACGGCGGTTCGGTGTGTCGACGCGCGTCATGGCCGGCGAAGTAGCGCTCGACGGAATCCGCGACGAAACCCCGCAGCGTCGTGTCGGGTGCACCTGCGCCGAACCCCGTCGACCGCACCACGAGCGCGCAGGTGACGAAGAACGCGAGCCCGATCCACGCGCCGAACGCGTTGTCGACGATGTCGTTGATGTCGAAGGTCCGATAGACGATCCCGAGCGCGAGCGAGATGCCGAGCTGCACGAGTTCGAGCGACAACGCCCACGCCATGCACACCGCGAAGATCCGCCGCACCCCGACGCGGGGGGCCAGTAGCCCGAAGCCGAAGCCGAACGGGATCATCATCACGACGTTCGCCAGACGCTGCCAGTGCAGGTGACCGTCCGAGATCGGGCTGTGCAACTGTAGACCCCAGTACCAGGCTCGGGCGAGCGGCTCGGTGCCACTGAAGGATGCTGCAGCGGCGCGCACCCCGTGCAGGGGCAGGAACACCACACAGGCGAGCACCACCAGATACGCCGCGAAGATCCCGTGCAGCAGCACCGCCGTGCGGTTGCGGGTACGTGCCCGGACCACCGCGGTCCAGCCGGCCGCGACCGCACAGAACACCGCGAGGATCGCGACGTCGAGGGCGATCAGGGCCGGGGAGGGATCGACGATCGGAAGTTTGTCGAACATCGTGGGTCGGACCGGGAGGGTGACGATGGGTGACCGGTCCGGATCAGATCCGGTCCGATTGCGAACCGATCGAGGTCAGTGGGTGGGCCCGGCAGGGGCGCTCAGTAGGTGGTCGTGGCGCGGAGGTCGTCGAACAGATCGGCGAGACCGTCGAACGCGGCGGCGTGCTCCATCAGCTTCGCCGTGTCGCCTCCGATCCGGAGCCGACCGATCATGAACGCGGTCTGGACGCTGATGGTGCCGGCGCCGATGGCCCGGGCGGTCTCGTCGTCCTGGGTGAACGAGACGTCTGCGTGATCACCGGGACCGGGATGCACCCGGACCGACCCGTGGTCGACGACGATGTGCCACGACACGTCGCCGTCGGCACGATCGGTCAGTGTCTGGCGCACGGTGAGAGCGACGTCGCGTGTCGATTCGCGCAACGTCGTCGACGTCCGCACGGCATCGTCCAGTGCGCGGATCCATTCCGGAGATGCGAAATCGGCCATGCGAGAAAGGGTACCGGTTCGCCGACCGCTCCGGGCGGTCAGCCGTCGGCCTCGCCAGAGACCAGATCGGCGGGTTCCTGCACGGCGGAGTTCCCGTCGAGGCCCTTCGACCGCGCCCGGCGGTGGCGAATGACCTCGATGATCATCGGCGAGATCGAGATGAGCACCAACACGATGATCGCGTACTCGATGTTGTCGCGGATGAAGCCGACCTGGCCCAGGAAGTGACCGAGCGTGGTGACGCCCACCGCCCAGACGAAGCCGCCGAGGATGTTCCAACGCACGAACGTGCTGTAGTGCATGTCGGACACCCCGGCGACGATCGGGGTGAAGGTCCGGACGATCGGAACGAACCGGGCGAGGAAGATCGACTTCGGTCCGTGCTTCTCGAAGAAGTCGTGGGCCTTGGTGAGGTATTCCTGCTTGAACAGGCGGGAGTCGGCCCGCTTGAACAGGGCGCCGCCGACCTTGTTGCCGAAGACGTAGCCGACCTGGTCACCGGCGACCGCCGCAGCGAACAGGACGGGAAGGACCACCCAGATCGAAGGCAGATGCGATGCGAACTCGCCGAAGGTCGTCGAATCCAGCGCCGCGGGGGACGTCAGGAACCCGGTGAAGAACAGCAGCGAGTCGCCGGGCAGGAAGAAGCCGAAGAACAGGCCCGACTCGGCGAAGATGATCGCGACGACGACCCAGAAGGCGGCGGCGCCGGCCTTGTCGAACCAGAACTCGGGTTTGAGGAAGTCTGGTCCGAGCGCCAACAGGAAGCTGAGCATCGGTCGATCCTACCCGAGCAGTGCTGTCGAGTGGCCGGGCCGCGGCCGCAGAAGACCGGTCAGGACGACGACTCCGCCAGCGATGAGCGGACCTCTTCGAGGCGTTCCTTCAGGTCGTGCTCTTCGTGGCCGATGTCGCCGAGCCACATCTCCACGGCCTGGAGCAGGATCGCATCCTTGTCGCCGGCCATGACGGCCGCGGCCTGCTGGGCGTCGGTCTCGGTTGCTGCGGCCGACTGGGCCACTTCTTCGAGCTCGAGCGCGGAACCCTGGCGCTTGGAGTACACGAGGAACCCGATGACGACGGCCAACGCGATGACCGCGATCACGATCCCGCCCGGCTCCATGGCGCTCTGTGCCCGAGCGAGCTTGTCGGTGTTACTGAGCGTGATCACCGCCGGCAGGATCAGCAACGCCACCAGGTTCATCACCTTGATGAGCGGGTTCAGCGCCGGGCCGGCGGTGTCCTTGAACGGGTCACCGACGGTGTCACCGACCACGGCGGCCTTGTGGGCCTCTGAGCCCTTGCCGCCTTCGTTGCCGTCTTCGATGTACTTCTTGGCGTTGTCCCAGGCGCCACCGGCGTTGTTGAGGAAGTTGGCCATCAACAGCCCGGTGATGATCGCGGCGGCGAGGAACCCGCCCAGTGCCAGTGGGCCGAGCCCGAAGCCCACGACCGCGGGCATCAGCACGGCGATGATCGCCGGGGTGGCGAGTTCGCGCAGGGCGGCCGTGGTGCAGATGTCGATGACCGGGCCGTGGTCGGCCTTGCGCTTCCCGGCCATGATCTGGCCGTCGGCGAACTGGTTGCGGACTTCCTGGACCACCGTGCCGGCGGTGCGTGACACCGCACGGATCGCCAACGACGAGAACATGAAGGCGATCGAGCCACCGATCAGCGCACCGATGAACACGCGGGGGTCGGCGATGTTGATCGCGAAGGATCCGTTCAGCACGCCACCGGCGGTGTGGCCGACCTCGTCGATGATCGTCTCGCCGAAGGCGGCGAACAACGCGACGGCGGCGATCACCGCGGAGCCGATCGCGAAGCCCTTGGTGACGGCCTTGGTGGTGTTTCCCACCGCGTCGAGGCCGACCATGATGCGTTCGGCCTCGCCACTGAAGTCGCCGGACATCTCGGCGATACCGGCTGCGTTGTCGGCAACCGGTCCGAAGGTGTCCTCGGCGACGATGATGCCGGTGGTCGAGAGCATCCCGATACCGGCCAGGGCGACCAGGTAGGTCGAGAACTGGAAGTTGCCGCCGCCCAGGGCGATGGCACCACCGATCGCGGCGGCGATCGCGATGAGCGAGAACACCGACGATTCGAGACCACCGGCGATGCCTTCGAGCACGGTGGTGGCGGGGCCGGTCCGGGTCGAGGTGGCGATGTCCTTGACCGGCTTGTACTGCTCAGACGTGTAGTAGGCGGTGATCTTGGAGACGGCGAACCCGAGAACCACCCCGAGTACGACCGCCCCGAACATGCGGGCACCGGGCTGGCCGAGCTTCGCCCCGGCGGGGTTGCCGATGTAGACGAACGCCAACACGGCGGCGGCGATGACCGCGATGGCCTGGGCGACGTACACACCGCGGTTGATGACCTTGAGCCCGTCGGTCTCGCCGGGACGGGCCTTCACGGCGAAGATGCCGATGATCGAGGCCACGATGCCGAGCGCCATCATCGCGACCGGGAACACCAGACCACGGGCGGCCAGATCCGGGCCGAGTCCGAGACCGGTCGAGAAGGCCGACACGCCCAGGATGATCGAGGCGACCAGGGTCACGCCGAACGACTCGAACAGGTCCGCGGCCATGCCGGCGCAGTCGCCCACGTTGTCGCCGACGTTGTCGGCGATCGTGGCGGGGTTGCGGGGGTCGTCTTCGGGGATCCCGGCCTCGACCTTGCCCACGAGGTCGGCGCCCACGTCGGCGGCCTTGGTGAAGATGCCGCCGCCGACCCGGAGGAACAGGGCGAGCAGCGACCCGCCGAACCCGAACCCGACGAGCATCGCGGACGAGGTGTTCTGGAACAACAGGATGATGATCGTCGCACCCAGCAGGCCCAGACCGGCGGTCGACAGTCCGGCCACCCCACCGGTGCGGAAGGCGATCTGGAGGGCCTTGGGGAAGTCTTCACGGGTCGCTGCGGTGGTCGTGCGCACGTTGCCCTTCGTGGCGAGCCACATGCCGAGGAACCCGATCGACGCCGAGAAGGCGCCACCCACGAGAAACGACAGGGTCCGGAACAGACCCGACGAGGCGAAGCTCAGTGCCGTGTCACCGTTGGGCTTGCTCAGGGTCGTGGCCGTGAAGAAGACGATGACCGCGAGCGGCACGACGATGATCCCGATGGTGCGGAACTGGCGCTTGATGTACGCCATCGCTCCTTCGTGGATGTTGTCGGCGATCTCCGCCCGTTCACCGGTGCCACCGTCGGCGGCGAGGACGTCCTTCGACAAGACGAAGGCCACCGCCAGCGAGACGAGGGCGATGACGAGAGAAGCGATGAGCAGCGCGGTGTCGCGGCCGGCCAGATCGAAGACCTGGTAGCCACCTTCCGCGGCGAGCAGCTGGGGCATTGAGCGTTTCCTTCAACGGCTCCCGGACGGATCCGGGGTCGGGCGGGACGAAAAATGGGCGGCGCGCGGAACCTTCCGCCGCGCTTCGCGCCGAGCATTGGCTACTACGTCGGACCCACTCGGCACAACCCGGCGACGGCGACGACGGGCCCCGAGAGGGCCCCGGTTCACCTCGTGTGGTCCCCCCGGTCGGCCGATCGCGGCGTGCCTGCGCACCGGGTACGTCGGAGATGTCCGACGACCCGGCTGCGTCTCCGGGGTGTCGGCCGACGGAGCCGTCGCCGGATGCGTGACTCGGCGATCATGCGGCGACGGCGGGGTCGTACACTTCCCGGTGTGCGGTGCGTGGCTTGCGGTGAGACGATCTCGACGACGTCACGGTTCTGCCCGTTCTGTGGGGCTCGTGTGGCCGTGCACGGCGAGGAACGCCGGATCGTCACCGTGCTGTTCGCCGACATGGTCGGGTTCACGTCGTTGGCGGAGCGGCGCGACCCGGAGCAGGTCAAACATCTCGTCGACCGGTGCTTCCAGTGGTTGACCGCGGAGATCGTGACCTTCGGGGGACGCGTCGACAAGATCGTCGGCGACGCCGTACTGGCGCTCTTCGGCGCGCCGGTCGCCCATGAGGACGACGCGGAGCGGGCGGTGCGGGCGGCGCTGCGGATGCAGGACATCATCGCCGAACGGACCGACCAACTCGACGGGGTCGTCCGGCTTCGCATCGGGGTCAACACCGGTGAAGTCCTGGTCGGGGCGCTCAACGCGGGCGGTGACTACACCGCGATGGGCGACGTGGTGAACACCGCCAACCGGCTCCAGACCGCCGCGCAACCCGGTGAGGTGCTCGTCGGTGCGACGACCCACTCGGCGACCGAGCGGGTCATTCCCTATGTCGAACGGGGCGTGGTGCCCGCCAAGGGACGGGAAGAACCGGTGCGTGCCTGGCTGGCCCGCCCGCCGCGGACCGCTCCGGGTGAACGCCCGGGCCGGACCGTCGGCCCGCTCGTCGGCCGCGCCGACGAGGTGGCGGTGCTCGGCAAGGTCGCCACCACGGCGCTTCACAGCAACCGCGCCGCGTTGCTGGTGTTGCTCGGTGATGCCGGTATGGGCAAGTCCCGCATCATCGCGGAGACGACCGCGTCGCTGGCGTGCGACGGCGACACGATCGTCCTCGAAGGCCGCTGCGTGCCCTACGGCGAGGTGAACGCGTGGTGGCCACTCGCGGATGCGCTGCGCGGTGCGCTGCCCGCCGACGTCGGCGACCCGATCGAAGTGGTCGAGCCACGCCTGCGCGATCTGGTCGCGTCGCTGGCCACGCCGGACCGTTCCCCGCGTGAGACGGAACGGATCACGGCCGGGCTGCTGCAACTGTTCGGGTTCGCCGAGCATCGGGTGCGCCAGGAGGGGTCCGATCCCGACCGGGTCCGTGAAGAGGTCACCCGATGCTTCGTCACGTTCCTCGAAGACCTGACCGCGACGCGTTCGGTCGTGCTGTGGTTGTCGGATCTGCACTGGGCCGACCCCGTGGTCCACGACCTGGTCGGCACCGCGCTCGCGACGCTCGCACGCCGTCCCCTCGTCGTGGTCGTGACCGCCCGGCGTTCGCTCCTGGAACGTTGGCAGCCCCCCGTGGGCCGTTTCGACACGTTCGCGTTGAACCTCGAAGCCCTCGACGCCGACGCGACCGACGATCTGATCGAGGCCCTGGTGCGCGAAACCGGCACGCCCACGATGAGCGAAGCCGCCAAGGTCGACCTGCGGGAACGCAGCGGCGGGAATCCGTTGTTCCTGATCGAGTTGCTGGCATTGCTCGGTGAGCAACGGGCAGCCAGCGCCGAGGTGACCGCCGAGTTGACCGCGCTGCCCGACACGTTGCGCGGCCTGGTCGCGGCCCGCCTCGACAATCTCGGGCCCGACGAACGGGCGGTCATCGACGACGCATCGGTGCTGGGCCGAACCGGCAAGGTCGAGCACCTCGCCGAGATGGCCCGGCAGGTGCGAGGGAACGCGACGGTCGAGCCGGCCGTCGCCGCCCTCGCCGCCCGGGAGCTGTTCCGTACCGACGGCGATACCTGGGAGTTCACCTCGGATGTGACCCGCGAGGTCGCCTACGGCATGCTCACCAAGTCCGACCGGGCCAAGAAGCACCTCGGGGTCGCCCACTGGGTCGAGTCCGCCCGGCCGGTGCCCGTGTCGGACCGGGTCGCCGACCTGCTCGCCCACCATTACGGCCGCGCTGCGGAGTTGCTCGACGACCTGGGCACGGTCGAACGGCTCTCGGACGACATCCGGGAGCGGGCCTTGCACTGGATCGACGATGTGAGCGCCCGGGGCGAACGGATGCGCCTGCTCCCGGCGGTGGATCGTCTGTGCACCCAGGGTCTGGCGTTGGTCGGTGACGGCTACGAGCGGATCCGTCTCACCCTGTTGCTGCGGCGGGCGGGGGCACGCAGCCAGGCCCGCGACAGTGACGGCGCGCAGGAGGACGCTGCGGCGGCCGGCAAACTCGCCGAGACGCTCGGAGACGACGCGGCGCGTGCGGCCGTGCAACTCGTCGAGGGCGAGATCGCCCAACAGCGCGGCGACCTGGACGAGGCGCGGGCCACCTTCGCCGACGCGGCCCGTCGTTTCGACGAGGCGGGTGACACCGAGGGCCGGGCCGAAGCGCTGCGCGCACTGGGTCTGGCCGAGCTGTTCGCCGGCCGGACCGCCGAAGCCGAGATGACCACCACGGACGCTTTGGAGGCGTTCCGCCTCCTCGGCCGCCGATCGGGGGAGGCGTGGGCGCTGCAGAACCTCGCATGGATCTCGTTGGTCCAGGGGCGCATCGCCGAGGCCGACGAGCGCATCGGTGAGTCACTCGAGCTGTTCGAGTCGGTGGGCGACACCGGAGGGATGGCCTGGGCGCGGGGGCTGCAGGGATTCGTCCGTCTGGCAGAGGGTGACCTCATGGGCGCCGAGGAACTGCACCGCAGTGTGCTCGCCGACGCGCAGGCGAGCGGCGACCGGTGGGCGACGGCGATGATGGAACTGTTGGGTGCGGTCGTGATGCTCTGGACCGGCCGGACCGAGGAGGCGCAGCGCATGGCGACGGCTGCGCTCGGTCTGTTCCGTGCGGTGCACGATCGCCTCGGACAGGCCCGGGTGATGTGGCCACTCACCCGTGCGTTGGCGATGCGCGGCGATCTCGAGGCGGCCCGGTCGGTGCTGGATGACGTCCGCGAAGTGGTCGATTCCACACCGGCGGGGCGCGACAACACCGAGGACCGGTTGGTGTTCTCGGTGGCGCGCGCCTCGGTGGAGGTACATCTGGGCAATCCCGAGGCGGCGTTGGACGAACTCGCGTGGCTCACCGCCGAACTCGGCCTCGACGACGTCTCGGACTGGCTGCGCGACGGAGACGATCCGAAGCCTCCGGCGCCGCTGATCTATGCCATCCGGGCCGGGGCGGGTCTCGATCTGGTGACGGTCGTCGGCATGGCGCTGGTCCAGACGGGTCGGGTGACCGAAGCCGCTGCGCTGCTCGACGCGGCCGATGGCGTGGTCGACGAGGTGCAGGTGAGCGCCGTGCTGAGTGCGGCACGGGCGCTGGTGCGGGCCGCCGAGGGGCGACCTGACGAAGCCCGTTTGCTCGCCGGGCAGGTGCTGGACGACGACCGGTCGTCGTACATGGACCGTGCGCTCGCGGCGATGGCCTCAGGGCTCGGCGCAGCCCGCATCGGCGACATGGATGCGGTCTTCGAGGCGTTCGGCACCGCCCGGGCATCGGTGGACCACACCGGAGACCTGCTCACCCGGTCGTTGGTCGAGCTCGCGGAGGCTCGAGCATTCGACGCGCTCGCGGTCGGCGTCCCGGCCGACCGCGTCGCCAGCGACCGCACCACCGAGGCCGGTGTGCGCTTGGCATCGATGGGCACCGATGCACACGGGTGGCTGACCTTGTTCGATGCTGCGCTGGAGCGCCGTCGGGCCGTCGATCGATCGCCGGGGCCGCGGAATTGACGGTCCACCACCCGGCATGTCGAAATCCGGGGGGAAGGGGGGGCCATCCGGGCGTTTTTCCCTCCGAGGTTCGGGTGACGACGGTGGGGCGTTGCGTGGAGCCTCAGGATCGGGTCTTCAGGATCGGGAGTTCGGGATCGGGGGTTCAGGATTGGGCGGCGATGGCGTCGGCCACGGCGATGACCCGACGCGCATTGTCGACGTGCAGGTTCTCGATCATGCGGCCCTTGTAGGTGACCACGCCCTTGCCCGCCGCGATCGCCTCCTCGAAGGTGGCGATGAGCCCCCGGGCATCCTCGATGGCCTCGGCGCTCGGCGTCCACGCCTCATTGCACGGCTCGACCTGTGAGGGGTGGATCAGGGTCTTGCCGTCGAAGCCGAGATCGCGGCCCTGTTCGGCCTCGGCGAGGAACCCGTCGGGGTCCTTGATGTCGTTGTAGACCCCGTCGATGATGACCTTGCCGGCGGCACGGGCACCGACCAGACACAGTGAGATCGCGGTGAGCAGACCCGGGCGGCCGGGGGTCTGCGCAGCGTGGAGTTCTCTGGCGATGTCGTTGGTGCCCAGCACCAGCACGGCGAGACGTTCTGACGCGGCGGCGATCGCACGCGCATCGAGCAGCGCGTCCGGGGTCTCGAGCATGGCCCAGAGCCTGGTGTGGGCGGGTGCTCCGGCTGCGACGAGCGCCGCTTCGAGGCGACGGACCTCTTCGGCGGAGTCGACCTTGGGGACCAGGACCGCGTCCGGTCCGGCCTCTGCCGCGGCCGCCAGGTCGTCGTCGTGCCACTCGGTTCCGATCGCGTTCACCCTGATGGCGATCTCGCGGTAGCCGTACTCGCCGCTCTGTGCCGCCGCGCAGACGTTCGCCCGGGCGGCGACCTTGGCGTCGGGCGCAACGGCATCTTCCAGATCGAGGATCAGCGCGTCGGCCGGAATGCCCTTGGCCTTCTCGAGTGCCCGCTCGTTCGCGCCGGGCATGTAGAGGACGCTACGGCGGGGGCGCAGACCGGTGGATGGTGCGGAGTCGATCGTCGTCATGGTCTCAGCCCGCCTTCGCGAAGCCGTAGGCCTCGGCGAGGTCGGGGTCGCGTTCGGCGAGTTGGTGGGCGAGGTCCAACATGACCTTGCACTGCAGCACCGAGGCGTCGTCCTCCATCTTTCCGTTCAACATCACGGCGCCGTGGCCGTCACCCATGGCCTCGATGACCTCCTGCGCGTGGGCGACGTCTTCGGGCGGCGGGGAGAACACCCGGCGGGCGATGTCGATCTGCACCGGGTGCAGGGTCCAGGCACCCACACACCCCAACAGGAAGGCGTTGCGGAACTGGTCCTCACACGCGACGACGTCTTTGATGTCACCGAAGGGCCCCCAGAAGGGCAGGATGCCGTTCGCGGCGCAGGCGTCGACCATGCGGGCCATCGTGTAGTGCCAGAGATCCTGCTGGTAGGTGGCACGGTCGCCCTCGATGTCGCCGTCGATGGGGTCCTCGCGCAACAGGTAGCCGGGGTGGCCGCCGCCCACCCGGGTGGTCTTCATGCGGCGGGACGCCGCGAGGTCGGCCGGGCCGAGCGACAGGCCCTGCATGCGCGGACTCGCCGAGCAGATCTCCTCGATGTTGTTGACCCCCGCCGCCGTTTCCAGCAGGGCGTGGATGAGGATCGGCCGTGACACGTTGCCCTTCGCCTCGAGCTGGGCGAGCAGACGGTCGACGTAGTGGATGTCTTCGGGGCCTTCGACCTTGGGGATCATGATCACGTCGAGCTGGTCTCCGATCGCGGTGACCAGGCGGGTCATGTCGTCGAGATGCCACGGGGAGTCGAGGGCGTTCACCCGCGTCCAGAGCTGCGTCGTGCCGAAGTCCGTCTCCTGCGCGATCTTCACCAGGCCTTCGCGGGCGGCTTCTTTGTTCTCGACCACGATGGCGTCCTCGAGGTTGCCGAGGATGATGTCGACCTTCTTCGCGATGTCGGGCACCTTGGCGGCCATCTTCGGGTTGGACGGGTCGAAGAAGTGGATCATGCGCGACGGCGGGAAGGGGATCTCACGCAACGGCTCGGGCGCACCGACGGCGAGGGGACGGAAGAAGTCCTTGGGTGAACGCATCAAAGCTCCAGTTTCGGGGGACGGCGACCCCCTCACCCTAGAAACGCACATGGGCCGACGGGAACTTTTCGCACCGTTCGGCGCGGTCCGGGCGGTCCCTCGGCGCACGTGGACGACCCGACCCGGGGCGTGTCCGTCGGCACTCACGCGCCGACCCCAGACGGAGAGCCGCACTCCGGCCGTGATCCCTCGTGATCGTTCGTGGTCCGGGCCCCCCGCCGGCGGCGAGCCGGTACGACGACTCGGAACGTCCGACGTGGTCGACTCGGAATGCTCCGGCAACGCCTGCCGGCGGAACCTGCCGTGGCCGGCGCCGACTCCCCCGCCGCCGCGACGTGGAACGAGCGCGTGCGGTGACCCGTCGCCTTCGCTACGTGCGAAAGGGCGCGTGGGGCGCGCGGACGATCGCGGTGACGGCCCGACACGCACGAGGATTGGCTGACAGGGGTAGAGGTATGCGCTAGGGTGACGCACGCTTTGTGATGCGACCTGCTGAGGGCGATTCAGCCGTCGGTGGTGAGGGAAGACCAACAGGAGCCCACCAAATGAAGTTCAGCACTGTCAACGACCTGCACGTCGAGTCGCTCGACGATGAGTACCTGGTGCTCGTCCCCGGCTCAGAACAGGTCATGCACCTCAAGGGTGCCCAGGCCGATGCCTTCGCGCTCGCGCAGCAGGGCGTCGACGTGGTGCCGGCCCACCTCGAGTCCGAAATGGCCGGGCTCGTCGAACTCGGCGTGGTGAAGTCCGACGTTTGGAGCCGCCGCCGCGTGATCCAGCTCGGTGGCGCCGCGGCCGCCGCTGCGGTCGCCGTCGTCGCGTTGCCCAGCGTGGCCGCTGCTGGTTCGCCGCCCGAGACGACGACACCCCCGCCGCCGCCAAGTCTCGATGTGGTGGCATATCTCGTTGGTGGTGGCGGTGGCGGTGGCACCGGCAGCGGATCGTTCGTAGGAGAAGATATTCAGGCTCACGGTGGTGGTGGCGGCGGCGGCGGGGCCGTTCTGACCACCGGACTCCTCAGTCTCATCCCGGGGACCTACCCGGTGGTGGTTGGCGAAGGGGGGACAGGTGGCACAGCGGCTTCTGGATCCAACGGG
>JBDZUV010000077.1:0-14525 GCA_040255345.1 Actinomycetota bacterium
CCGGCGAACCCGTCGCCGCGCTGGTCGTCGGAGTCGCCTGGGTCGTCGGTGTCCGCTGGGCGGTTCGTTCGCTGCATCTCCCGGCGCGACGGTGGGTGGTGTTCGTGCCCGCCGGCATGGTCCTGTCGGATCCTCACCTGCTCACCGACCGGGTGCTGTTCCCCCGGCGGAACGTCGAAACGCTCGGTCCGGCGTATGCCACGACGGATGCGACGGACCTGAGCCAGGGCTCGCTCGGTCTGGCGTTGCAACTCGATCTGTCCGAGCCGTTCGAGATCCCGCTCATCGACCGGTCCGCGCCGTCCGACGACGGCGCACCGGCGGAGCGGACGGTCACCACCGACCGCATCGTGTTCGCGGTGCTCCGCCCCGGCGCGCTGCTCGACGCCGCCGCCGACCGCCGCTTCACCGTCGGCGAGACGCGCCCGGCCGAACCCCGGTGCGTCCACCACGCCGCGGCCGAGGGCGCCGCCACCTCGCATGCCGAGGCCGAGGAGTCTCAGACTGCGGTTGCGCTGCCCAGAACGAGGTCGCCCCGGTAGAACGCGACGGTCTGTCCGGGCGCGACCCGCAGATGCGGTTCGTCCCACACGATGGTGGCGGTGCCGTCGCCTGCATCACCGACGACCCCGCTGGCCGGGTCGCCGTGTGCCCGGGTCTGGACGAGTACCGGCCCCCACTCGGGGGCATCGGACCAGCCGACCGCCGCGATCGGGGTGGTGTCGGCGAACAGGTCCGACCGCCGACCCACCGTCACCGTCCGTGCGGCGAGGTCGGTGTCGACCACGTAGCGGGGCGCAGTGCCGCCGGCGAGATGCAGGCCGCGGCGCTGGCCGATGGTCACCAGTTCCACCGAGTCGACCGACCCGACCGCCTCGCCGTCGGTGTCGACCACGGTGCCCGGCGTGAACGGCATCCGCTCCGACAGGAACCCCGACCGTTTCTCGACCGACGTGATGAAACAGACGTCCTGGGAGTCGGGTTTGTGCGCGGTGCGCAGCCCGAGTCGTTCGGCGATGGCCCGCACCTCGGGCTTGGTCATCTCCCCGATCGGCAACTCGAGCCCGGCCAACTGGGTCTGGTCCAGCATCGCGAGCACGTAGGACTGGTCCTTGCCGGCGTCGACCCCGCGGGCGATGCGCCGCGTCCGTCCGCCGGCTTCGGTCACGACCCGGGCATGGTGCCCGGTCGCCATGAACGGGAAGCCCAACGCATGCGCCCGCTCGGCGAGCCGCGCGAACTTGATGTGCCGATTGCACTCGATGCACGGGTTCGGGGTGCGGCCCGCGGCGTGCGCAGCCACATAGGGCTGGACGACCCGGGCGTCGAAATCGTCCTCGAAGTTGAAGGTGTGATGTTCGATGCCGAGGTGGTCGGCGACCCGCCGGGCGTCGTTCACATCCGAGATCGAGCAACAGCCGCTGTCGGATGCACCGCCCCAGAGCTTCAGGGTCACCCCGACGACGTCATGGCCGGCCTCGGCGAGAAGCGCGGCAGCAACCGAGGAGTCCACCCCGCCCGACATGGCGACCATGATCCGGCGCGCGCCGCTCATGCCGCCCTCGCACCACGCAGGCGGCGGACCGCGTCGACGACGACCCCGACGGCGAAGTCGATGTCGGCCTCGCTCGTGGTGCGCCCGACCGAGACCCGCAGGGCGCCACGGGCCGTGTCGGCGGGCACGCCCATCGCGGCGAGCACATGGGAGGGCTCGAGCGCCCCCGCCGCACACGCCGAACCGGCCGACGCCTCGACGCCGGCTTCGTCCAACAGGAACAGCAGCGCCTCTGATTCGACGCCCGGAAAGCAGAGCTGCACCGTGCCACCGACCAGGCCGCTGCGATCGTCGTGGTCGGGTCTGGCCGGTTCGACCACGTCGTCGACGGCGGCGATCACCGCGTCGGCGAACCGGTCGCGCAGTGCGGCGACGCGGGGCGTGACGACGTCACGTTCGGCTGCGGCGAGCGACAGGGCACGCGCCAGGCCGACCGCGCCGGCGACGTTCTGGGTGCCGCTGCGCCGTTCGTTCTCCTGACCACCGCCCCGCAACCTCGGACTCAGTGGGGTGCCGTCGTGGACGATGAGCGCACCGACGCCGACCGGCCCACCGATCTTGTGCCCGGTGATCGTCATGAGGTCGACGTCGCGGGCCGCCTCGGCGAGGTCGATCCAGCCGGCCGCCTGCACCGCATCGGTGTGGACCGGTGTGCCCGGCGCCAGGGCGCGGACCATCGCCACGGCCGGTGCGAGCGGCTGGCCGACCCCGTTCTCGTTGTTGACCGCCATCAGCGAGACCAGGGCGACGTCGCCGCCGCCGACGCCGGCGGCGGCGGCGAGGTGACGCTCCAGGTCGTCGAGGTCGAGTCGACCCCGGTCGTCGACCGCCACGGTCTGCCCACCGAGGTGACGGACCGGCTCGAGCACGGCGTCGTGTTCGACCGCGCTGCACAGCACGATCCCGGGACGCTGCGCGGCCACGCCACACACGGCCAGATCGTCGGCCTCGGTGCCGCCCGAGGTGAACACCACCTCGCCAGGGTCGACGCCGATGACGTCGGCGATCTCGTCGCGCGCGTCGTCGAGCAGGCGTCGGGCACGGCGACCCGCGGTGTGCAGTGACGACGGATTCCCGAGTTCGAGCGCGTGGACTCCAGCCATGGCTTCGGCCACCTCGGCCCGGATCGGCGTGGTGGCGGCGTGATCGAGATGGACGCGCACCGAAGCAAGGTTAGGACTCGTTCGGGCGCGTACCACATCGGTTCCTCCGGGGCGGGTCCGTGTCACCGGAGACCGCATCCGCCCACTACGCTGGCGTCGTGCGTCTGGATCGTTCGGGCAGATGGGTCCACCGATGAGCGAACTCCGTCTCAATCCGCTGACGGGACGGTGGGTGACGATCGCGACCGAACGGTCGACCCGACCCGATGAGTTCCCGGCCACGCGCCTCGCCGTCGAGGCCGACCCGAGCCGCCCGTGTCCGTTCTGTCCGGGTCATGAAGAGGACACCCCGCCGGCCCTCGAGACCTACGGCGACGATGTGAACTGGCGGGTGCGCGTCGTGCCGAACCGCTATCCGGCGTTCTCGGGGAGCGAGCCGTTGAGCGTCGCGAACCTCGGTCCGTTGTTCCGTCGGGCGGACGCGAGCGGGATCCACGAGGTGCTCGTGCTGACCCCCGACCACGACGCCACCTTCGCCGATCTTCCCGACGACCAGGTGGCCCTGGTGATGGCGGCGATCAGGGACCGTCTGCGTGCGCATGCCGATGCGCCCCAGGTGCGTTACAGCCAGGTGATCGTGAACTACGGGCGAGAGGCCGGCGCGTCGCTGCGCCACCCCCACGGGCAGCTGCTCGGGATTCCCTTCGTTCCCGGCGAGGTCGCCGACGAAGAGGCCGGGTTCCGTCGCTTCGGCGCCGCGTGCGCGCTGTGTTCACTCGTCGAGGCAGAGACCGACGCGGACCACCGGGTGGTGCACGCGGACGCATCCTGTCTGGTGGTGTGCCCCTTCTGGTCGGGCGTGCCGTATCAGATGTTGGTCGTCCCCCGCACCCACGAGGGTCACCTGCGGGACGCGGACGACGCCACGCTCACCGCGGTGGGTCTCGCCGTCCGTGACGCGCTGACCAGCCTGCGTGACAAGGCCGGCGACCTGGCGTACAACGTCGTGGTCCACACGCTTCCGCATCATCATGATTCGCGCTACCACTGGCACGTCCACATCGTGCCGCGGGTGGCGAGTGTGGTCGGTTTCGAACAGGGTACGGGCGTGCTCATCAACATCGTCGCGCCCGAAGCCGCCGCCGAGCTGCTCGCGTACTGAGTCGGCGGGTCCGCTCACCCCGGGGGCGGATCGGCGCCGGAGGGCGGTTCCTGGATCACCGCGACCTCTGGAGCCCGGGCGACGCCGTGGCCGCGCTCGCCTGCACCGTTCGCCACGAAGATGGCCGCGGCGATGAACACCACGCACAGGCCGATGCCGCCCGCCCAGGCGACGAGCGACCGGGTCCGGCGGTCCGCCCGGTGCATCCGCTCGGGCAGGTCGACGATCACCAGTCCGGCGATGGCACCGCCGATCAGCCCTCCGACGTGGCCCCCGACCGAGATGTAGCTGGACAGTGAGAAGGTGATGACCAGGTTCAACACGACGATCCCGACCAGGCCGGTGTGGCGCAGCGCGACCCCGCGGGCCTTCGCGATCGACAACAGGGCGCCCATCAGCCCGAAGATCGCGCCGGAGGCACCCACGGTGACCGAGTCGGGTGAGGCGATCAGGGCGCCGAGCGATCCGGCGAACAGGGACGCGAAGTAGATCAGACCCATGCGGACGCGTCCGAGTTGTTCCTCGAAGATGCGACCGAGGATGTAGAGGACCCACATGTTCATGGCGAGGTGGATGATCCCCGCGTGGATGAACCCGGACGACAGCAGTCGGTACCAGTCTCCCTGGGCGACCCCGACATAGTCGGTGTAGCCGACGATCCGGTCGCCGACGTAGGCGACCTTGCTCGGCAGATTGGCATACAACCCGCCCTTGGCGATCACCTCGGGAGACGTGGTGAGCAGGTCGTTGGTCCGGTAGAGGAGCTGCCCGCCGACCCAGACGACGACGTTGATCGCCATGAGGGCCACGGTGACGATCGGTTGGCCGGCGGTCAGCCCACGCGCCGAGATGACCCGGGTGTGCTCGGAGGCGAGACATTCAGGGCAGTGGAAGCCCACCGATGCCTGGTGCATGCAGTGCGGACAGATCGGTCGGTCACAGCGTTGGCAGACGACGCCGGCGGGAGACTGCGGGTGGCGGTAGCAGGTGCGGACACCTTGTTGTCGTGCGCTCACGGGGTCGTCAGCCTACCGGCGCCGGGCGTCGGGAGGTGCCTCCACGGCATCGCGTGTCACCCGACGATCAGCCGGCGCAACGCCGTGACCGGGATCCGCGTGAGGTCGGGCCGGTTGGCACGCTCATAGGCGACTTCGTACGCGGCCCGGGCGACCTGACCGATCTCGACGGGCACGGTGATGTCGACGTCGCCGCCGCTGCCGTCACGTTCCAGCCGGTAGCCATCGAGGAAGGCCCGGGCATTGCGGTCGACCCACATCGTCGCACCGACCTGGACCGCGTCGTCTTCGAGCTCGGATTCGACCCGGGCCGCCCGGGTCAGGGCGGCCACGTAGTCGAACGAGCGCAACATCGAACCGACGTCGAACCATCCGGGTCGAGGTCGCCGTCGTTCGGCGGTCGGCAGCAACGGCGCGCCTTCGAAGTCGAGGATCAACCAACCCTGGTCACTCCGGAGCAACTGACCCAGGTGCAGATTGCCGTGCACCCGCACCGTCGGGATCTCGTCGGCGAGCTCGCCGCGGCACCGTGCGACCCAATGGTGCAGTGCCGTCGCGTCGAGTCCGTCGATGCCGAGGGCGACCACCTCGCCGGCCAACTCGTCGAGCAGGTCGTCACTGGCGACCGGCGTCACGCCATAGGCCAGTTCGGACGCCCGGTGCATCTTGGCGAGCATCCGTCCGATCCGCCGCGCCTCGGCACTGAAGTCCCCGGGGGAGAGCTGCGGGTCGAGCCCCGAGGCGAACAGTTCACGCAGCGACGCCTCGGCGAGATCCAGACCGTTCGCGGCCCCGGGGAGGAACGGTCGGCGCAGGGCGAGATCCATGTCCATGTGCCGCCACGACTCGACGGTCTCCAGGGTCGCGCGGAACCCGTGCTCCCAGAGTTCCGCCGGCATCTCCACACCCGGATTGGCCCCGGGGCGAACCCGGCGGAACACCTTGCACAGCCACGCCTCGTCGGCGACCACCGACGTCGAGGACTTGCCCGCGGTGAGCTTGCGCACACTGCGGACACCGTGCAGATCGTCGAACATCTCGGCCAGCGCCACGATCGTGAGCTCGGGGTCGACCAGGGCGTCGTAGGCGAGCCATTCGCTCCCCTCGCCTGCGAGGGTGCCGAGGATCCGCGAGGTGGCCCCGATGAGGAACCCCGGCGAGGGAACCGAGGGCCGGAGTCCGATGAGTACCTGATAGGAGCCGACGTCCTCGCCGTCCAACGTCGTGTCGAGGATCGCCCAGATCAGCCCGGGATTGCCGTCGCGCCAGACTTCGACATGGCGCACGGTCGCACCGACCTCGACCCGCTCGCCCGCCCGGGTGCGGTTGCGGGCCTCGCCGTGGGCGAACCAGGGCTGACGGGCGAGATAGTCGGGCAGGTACTCTTCGACATCGGCGGGGGCGATCATGGTTGCAGTGGACTTTCCGATACCAGAGTGAACCAGAAGAATCCGTACGGGGGAAGGGTGACCGGCCAGCGCCGTGTCGGATCGTCGGTCGAGATGGCGCCGAAGGGTACCTGCCCGATCATCTCGACCGGGGTCGCCCCGGCGTATGCGCCGAGGGTGAGCTCGGCGGGTTGGGCGAGCCCTGAGAGGTTGTTGACGCACAACACGGCCTCACCTGCGCCGTCTTCCGACGCCGGTCCACGACGCACATAGGCGAGCACGGCGGGATTCTGCACGCCGACCACCTCGAAGGTTCCGGTACCGAACACGGGGTTCTGACGACGGATCGCGATCATCTTCTGGATCCAGTGCAGGAACGACGACGAGTCCCGCAGCGACGATTCCACGTTGTTGGCCTGGTAGCCGTACACCGGGTCCATGAGCGGGGGCAGATAGAGCTGGGCGAAGTCGGCCTGGGAGAAGCCCGCGTTCCGATCGGGTGACCATTGCATCGGGGTGCGCACGGCGTCGCGGTCACCGAGATAGATGTTGTCGCCCATGCCGATCTCGTCGCCGTAGTACAGCACCGGTGAGCCGGGAAGGCTGAAGAGCATCGCATGGAACAGCTCCACGATGCGCCGGTCGTTGTCGAGCAGCGGGAACAGCCGCCGCGCGATCCCTTCGTTGCGCTTCATGCGCGGGTCGTGGGCGTATTCGGCGTACAGGTAGTCGCGCTCGTCGTCGGTGACCATCTCGAGTGTCAGTTCGTCGTGATTGCGCAGGAACAGCCCCCATTGACAGCCGTCGGGGATCGGTGGCGTCTCGGCGAGGATCTCGGTGATCGGAAACCGCTGGGCCCGCCGCACGGCCAGGAACATCCGTGGCATGAGCGGGAAGTGGAAGCACATGTGGCACTCGTCGCCCTCCCCGTAGTAGTCGACGACGTCGGCGGGCCACTGGTTGGCTTCCGCGAGCAGCACCCGGCCCGGTCCGTATTCGGCGTCGACGGTGGCGCGGATCCGCTTGAGGAACGCGTGGGTCTCCGGCAGGTTCTCACAGCGCGTGCCGTCTCGCTCGAACAGGTACGGCACCGCGTCGAGGCGGAACCCGTCGAGACCGAGGTCCAACCAGAACCGGACCACGTCCAGCATCGCCTCGGCGACCTCGGCATTGTCGTAGTTGAGGTCGGGCTGGTGGTGGAAGAACCGGTGCCAGTAGTACTGACCCCGCTCGGCGTCCCAGGTCCAGTTGGACGGCTCGGTGTCGGAGAACACGATCGGCACGTCGGCCCATCGTTGGTCGTCGTCGCCCCACACGTACCAGTCGGCCTTGGGGTTCGTCGTGTCCTGGCGGGATTCGACGAACCAGGGATGTTCGTCGGAGGTGTGGTTGATCACCAGATCGGCGATGACCCGGATCCCGCGACGGTGGCATTCGGAGATGACCGCGGCGGCGTCGTCGACGTCGCCGTATTCGGGCAGCACGGTGAAGAAGTCGGCGATGTCGTAGCCGCCGTCGCGCAGAGGCGAATCGTAGAAGGGCAGCAACCACAGGCAGTCGACCCCGAGCCACTCGAGGTAGTCGAGCCGGTCGATGATGCCGCGGAGCTCGCCGGTGCCGTCACCGTTGAGGTCGGCGAACCCGCGCACGAGGAGCTCATAGAAGACCGCCGTGCGGTACCACTCGGGATCGTCGTCCAGCGGCGGACGCGGGCTGTAGGCGGGAAGACTGAGGGTCACCGGCCCGTGAACGTCGCCCTGCCGGGGCCGTGTTCGAGGAACGACGCCACACCGATGCCGGCGTCGTCGGTGACGAACACCTCGGCGAACAGGTCGTGCTCCAGGGCGAGCCCGTCGGCCAGTGAGCCATCGAGTCCGGCGTCGATCGCGCGCTTGGCGAGTGCCTGGGCGGCGAGCGCGCCGTTCGCGAAGCTCAGCGCGAGTTCGTGCGCCCGGTCGAACACCGGGTCGACGTCACCGTCGTCGGGGTCGACGAGTTCGTCGACCAATCCCATCTCGAGGGCCTCGGTGGCGCGCACCTGCCGTCCCGAACAGATCAGGTCCTTCGCCTTGGCCGGGCCGACGAGGCGGGCGAGACGCTGGGTGCCCCCACCACCGGGGATGATACCGAGCAGGATCTCGGGCTGACCGAAACGGGCCTTCGTCGAGGCGATCCGCAGGTCACACGCGAGGGCGAGCTCGCATCCACCGCCGAGCGCGACCCCGTTGACCGCGGCGATCACCATGCGCGGGATGGCGGCCACCGCGTCGAGTGCGTCACGGAAGGCGCCGCCGATCGTGCGGGCCTCTTCGGGCCCGGCGAACTCGGTGATGTCGGCGCCCGCGGCGAACAGCTTCGGGCCACCGGTGATGACCACCGCACCGGGCGGGTCGTCGGTGAGCCGGCGTGCCGCAGCGGCGAGTTCGGCGAGCACCGCGGTGGACAGGGCGTTGACCTTGCCGTTCGCGAGGGTGACGACGGCCACGCCGTCGGATCCGATTTCGACGGTGACCAGACCGGGCGATGGGGTCGAGGAGTCTGTTGCCATATCGGCCGATCCTAGGAGAACGGGCTTCCCGCACCGCCGCCGACGGTCATCCGCCGATGGCGAGGACCACCCGGCTCCTGAGGTCGGCCAACTGCGACGTCGTGATCGATGCACCGGTCGACCTGAGTCGCTCGAGGGAGACGCTGGTGAGGTGGTGGGCCAATGCCCAGCAGGTCGAGTCAGCTCCGTTCTCGGGCGTGGGGTCGATCCGTACGGCGAACGTGGGATGCGCCAGGCCGCCGTCGTGGGTGAGTGGCGCGACGAGTGTCGTCGGGTACGAGTCGGGAAACAACTCGTGGTTCTCCACCACCACCGCCGGTCGGAGCTTTCCCGGTTCGCCTGCACCTCGGTTCCCCCGCCAATCGACGATGACGAGCGAGCCTTCTCTCGGCCGACTCATGGCAGATCGGTCTGCGGTGTCCCCAACTCGGCCACTTCGTCGCGCGCGTCAGCATGGGACGCGAGATGCTCGACGACTGCTTCTCCCTGTGCGCGGACTTCTTCGTACCGACGCCGTCGGGCATCACGCTCCGCCAGCTCGCGGACGTACGCGCTCAATCCCATGCCTCGTTTCTCTGCCGCGGCTTCGAGCACGGCCCGATCCTCGGCCGCCAATCGGATGGTGAGCGTTCGAGCCATACACGACACTGTACCACGGCCACGTAACACGGGTGCCCGCACCTTCGCCGTCTATCCCCCCAACGCCATCGAGCCGGCGAAATCCGTAACGAAAAGCCGTTGGGAGCGGCAGGACGCCACAAATTTCGGACCGCCGCGCCGCGTCCGTCGGGCCGACCCCTTCGCCTGTCACTCGTCCCCATCGGGCATCGCTCCTTCCCCGGCAGGACGTCCGACACGCGCCGGTAGGCTGGCGGGTTCAGATGCCTCTGATCGAAGACGTCCGGACCGCGTATCGCAAGGACCCTGCCCTCCACGGCCTCCACGCCGTGGAAGTCGTGTTCTATTCGGGACTCTGGGCGATCTGGCTCCACCGCGTCGCCCATCGTCTGTGGCAGATCGGCGTGCCCCTCGCCCCGCGGATCATCTCCGAGGTCGGCCGGCTCGCCACCGGCATCGAGATCCACCCCGCCGCCACCATCGGACGGCGGGTGTTCATCGACCACGGGGTCGGCATCGTCATCGGTGAGACGACCGAGTTGGGTGACGACTGCGTGCTCTACCACGGCGTCACCCTCGGCGGGCGCGGCTGGTGGGTCGACCAGAAGGGGTCCAAACGGCACCCGACCATCGGCCGTGAGGTCACCCTTGCCGCCGGGTCGACGGTGCTGGGCGCGGTCACCGTCGGCGACGGCGCCCGGATCGGCCCCAACGCGGTCGTGTTGGACGATGTGCCCGCGGGCTGCGTCGTCCTCGCACCCGCGAGCCGCTGCGTGAAGATGGGCGGCGCGGGCGCCGACCACTCCCACGAACCCGACGACATCCCTGAATGGTTGACCACCACCTACGAAATGGGAGGACTCTGATGCCGATTCACACCAACGTCACCGACCTCATCGGCCACACGCCACTCGTCGAGCTGACCCGTGTCGGCCGAGACGTCGACGCGCACATCATCGCCAAGCTCGAAGGCGAGAACCCCGGCGGCAGCGTCAAGGACCGCATCGCGATCGCCATGGTCGCGGCCGCCGAACGAGACGGTCGCCTCTCCGCCGGTGGCACCATCGTCGAACCGACCAGTGGCAACACCGGCATCGGCCTCGCGATGGTCGCCGCCGCGAAGGGCTACCGGGCCGTGCTCGTGATGCCCGATTCCATGAGCCTCGAGCGGCGCCGGATCCTCACCGCGTACGGCGCGGAGCTGCACCTGACCCCCAAGGCCGACGGCATGAAGGGAGCGATCGCCACGGCCGAAGCGTTGGCCGCGGACAACGGCTGGTTCATGCCCCAGCAGTTCGCCAACGCCGCCAACCCGGAGAGTCACCGGTTGACCACCGCCGAGGAGATCTGGGCCGACACCGACGGACAGGTCGATGTGTTCGTGAGCGGGGTCGGCACCGGGGGAACGATCACCGGCGTGGCCGCACGGCTCACCGAGCTCGGTGCCGACGTGCACGTGGTGGCGGTCGAGCCGACCCTGTCGGCGGTGCTGTCGGGTGGCGAACCCGCGCCGCATCCGATCCAGGGCATCGGTGCCGGATTCGTTCCCGAGGTCCTGGACGTCGAAGGCATCGACGAGATCGTGACCGTGGACGCCCCCGATGCGGCGGCAACCACCCGCCGACTGGCCCGTGATGAGGGCCTGCTGTGCGGCATCTCGAGCGGTGCCGCGGTGTGGGCCGCGCTCGAGATCGGCGCTCGACCCGCCTACGCAGACAAGAACGTCGTCGTGGTCCTTCCCGACAACGGCGAGCGGTATCTCAGCACCGAAGTGTTCGACTGACCGACCTCGGGCGCCCACGCGACGGAAGCCCAGCCAATTGAGCTACAATGAAGCACATGAACGAAGTCGGGATCAGAGCGCTGAAGCAGAATGCCTCTGAGGTGGTGGCCACAGCGGCGGCCGGACGGCCGATCACCGTCACCAGCCGGGGACGACCGGTCGCGGCGCTCGTCCCGCTTGCCGAAGACCGCCTCTCGACGCTGATCACCTCGGGGCTCGCCCGTCCGGCCACGGCCGATCTCGCGGATCTCGGGCCGCCCGACCCGGCCGATGACGAGGCCCCGTCACTGACTGCAGCGGTCCTGGCCGAACGCAGCGCCGACCGCTACTGACCCACCACAGGGACCCGATGGCCTGGTATCTCGACACGTCCGCGGCGGCCAAACTCGTCGTGGCCGAGACCGAAACGCCGGCCCTGCTCGCCTGGATCGACCACACGAGTGACCCCGTGGTCTCCTGTGACCTGTTGCGCACCGAACTGCTGCGCGCGGTTCGTCGGGTCGCGCCCGACCGTACGACGAGGGCACGAGCCGTCCTCGACTCGGTCACGCTGCTCACGTTGGCGACCAGCATGTTCGAACGAGCTGCGTTTCTCGAACCGGTCGGACTCCGAAGTCTCGATGCGCTCCATCTCGCTGCCGCGCTCGATCTCGGAGACGACCTCGACGGCATCGTCACCTACGACGCCCGACTGCGTGAGGCCGCGTCGGCGCTCGGCATGACCGTCGTCGCCCCGGCATAGGCGACGTCGTTGCCAGTCAGGCGCCGAGCGGACCGAGCAGCTCGTCGGCCGCGGTGTACGGGTCGATCTCGCCTGTCTGGACCTGCTCGATCAGCCCCTGGGAACCGACCGCGCCCGCCAGCTCGGCTGCCCGTTGGCGCAGGCGTTCGGTGACCACACTCTCCAACTCGCCACGTAGCCGTCGACGGCGACGGACTTCCAGCTCGCCAGTGGCCCGCAGGTGCTCCTGGTGTGCGTCGATCGCCTCCCACAGCTCTGCCGCGCCCTGCCCCTCGGTGGCAACCGCTTCGACGATCGGCGGCGTCCAACCCCGCGCATCGCCCATCTGGAGCATCGCCTTGAGGTCGTGGCGGGTCTGGCGCACCCCGTCCCGGTCGGCCTTGTTGATCACGAAGACGTCCGCGATCTCCATCAGCCCGGCCTTGTTGGCCTGCACCGCGTCGCCCCACCCCGGGTTCACCACCACCACGGTCGTGTCGGCCTGGGAGACGATCTCGACTTCGACCTGCCCGACCCCGACGGTCTCGATGATCACCCAGGCGAACCCGGCCGCATCCAGGACCCTGATCGCCTCGGGCACCGCCAGGGTCAGTCCGCCCAGGTGCCCACGGGTCGCCATCGAACGGATGAACACCTCGGTGTCGAGCGCGTGCTCGGCCATGCGCACCCGGTCGCCCAGGATCGCTCCCCCGCTGAAGGGCGACGACGGGTCGACCGCCAACACCGCTGGGCGGATCCCGAGGTTGCGGATGTGAGCGACCAGCGCGCTGGTGAGCGTCGACTTGCCCGCTCCCGGCGCCCCCGTGATGCCCAGAGTCGTCGCCTGACCTGCTCTGGGATAGACCAGCCGCCCGATGACCCGCGCCTCGGCGTCGCCACGCTCCACGATCGACAGGGCCCGTGCCAGGGCACGCCGGTCTCCGCCGAGCACGGCATCGACGAGCGCCGCAGGGTCGGTGGGCAGGGGGGAAGTGGGCATCTCGGCAACCGATGATGCCCGAGCGGTCACGCCACCGACGAACCAGCGCCGGCCGCCACCGGGTCGACGGCGACGATCTCGGTGGGCTCGGCCTGAGCGGTGCCCACTGCGGCCATGCGGCGCCGCCGCTCGGTGAGCCCGCGCGCGATCGAGAACACCAGGTACGACCCGCAGAGACCGAAGAGCACGGCGGTGGGTACGTGCCACAACGCCAACGCCGACCCGAGCAACAGCACACCCAGCGCAGACCGCACGACACCAGGCGGCAAACGGACCGTCGCCTTGGCCCCGAGGTACACCCCGGGCAGCGCGCCCAGCAGCAACCCACCGCTCAACCCCAGGTCGACCACGCCGAACACCAGATGGCCGGCCAGGGCCGCGGCGACCAGCGGGATCGCCTGCACGAGGTCGGTGCCGACCAACTCCGAGGGACGCAGGCCCGGGTGCAACAGCACCAGCGACACGATGATCACCGACCCTGAGCCGATCGACGTGAAGCCGACCATCAGCCCGCCGATCAGCCCGACGATCAGCGTCGCCACTGGTCGCAGTCGCTGGGGGGCCGCGCTCGGGCCACGGCGGCGTACGACCACCGACTGGATCATCATCGCCGCCACGCCCACCACGAGCACCACTCCGATCCCGGCGCGAACGACCTCGTCGGCCGACCCGTCGTCGCCGAACAGCGAGATGAGCCAGGCGCCGGCGAACGCCGCAGGCACGGCCGTGGGAAGGAGGTACCGCACGAGGTCCCAGCGCACCGTCCCCGCTCGCTGGTGGACGGCCGCGCCCACCGGTTTGATCGCCAACGACACGGCCAGATCGCTGCCCACCGCCGCCGTGGGGCCGACACCGAAACCCAGCACCAACAGGGGCGTCATGATCGCGCCGCCTCCCATGCCGGTCATGCCGACGAGAAAACCGACACACAGACCGGCGAGGGCGAGTTCCGCGACCGGCACGGCGACGCCCTCAGCCGATCGCTTCGTCGAGCAACCGCCGAGCCTCGTCGAGTCGACCGTCGCGGACCAGCGTCGGGAACGGGCCGTCCAGCAGGCTGCGCCAGTCGATCGACTCGGTGGACCGGCCCGACGCCTTCACGCGCGCCCTCGCCTCGGCGAGCATGCCGGCCACCTCTCCGGTCGCGTCCCCGAGCAGGTCACGGGTGCAGGCTGCGATCCGGTCACGCAACCATGACGCCAGCGCGGGCGACGTGCCCGAGGACGACACCGAGATCGACACCGGCCCGTCACGATGAATCGCCGGGAGGATGAACGAGCAGTTCGCCGGATCATCGGCGGCGTTGACCCACACCCGGTGCGCATCGGCGTCTGCAGCCACCCCGGCGTCGACCTCGGGCACGCCCGTGGCGGTGACGACCAGCCGATGCCGCGCAACCTCGCCGGCTGCGTAGCGTCGCCGCCGGTGGGTGATGGTTCCCCGGGCCACCAACGCCTCGAGCTCACCGACGATCTCCGGCGCGACGACGGTCACCCGTGCGCCCGCCGCGACCAGCCCGGCCACCTTGCGTGCCGCGACCCGACCTCCGCCCACGACCAGCACCGCCTTGTGGTGCAGGTCGAGGACGACCGGATAGGTGATGCCCAGGCGCCGCACGGCGCGTCCGACGT
>JBDZUV010000213.1:0-2808 GCA_040255345.1 Actinomycetota bacterium
CTTGGCAGACGAACCTTGCAGGGTCGCGCTCACGAACATCGGAGGACTCGGCGCAACGCCCGGAGCGACCGGCGCAGAGGCGCTCGATGGGCCGCTGGTGCCCACGGCGTTGGTCGCGGTGACCGTGAAGGTGACCGCGGTCCCGTTGGTCAGCCCGGTGACCGTGCAGCCGAGCGCCCCGGTGGTGCTACAGGTCTGACCGCTCGACGCGGTGACGGTGTAGCCGGTGATCGCCGAACCGCCATCGGCGGCAGGTGCAATCCAGGACACGGTTGCCTGACCATTCCCTGGCGCTGCGGTGACGCCGGTGGGTGCGTCCGGGACAGCGACGAGATCGATGGTGCCGATGTCGAGGGTGCCACCGGCAGTCGGGCTGAACACGGTCCCCTGGGTCGGGTCGGTACTGGTCGTTCCCACCACCTGGGCGGCATACCCACCGTTCGGGTCGAAAGCCGCGATCGTGTACCCGCCCGCTTCCAAGCGATCCAACGTGAAACGGCCATCGGCAGCAGTCCCGACCAGACCGCTTGCTCGCCCGGTCGAGTGGTCGTACGCGGCGACCCAGATGCCACCCAGAGGAGTGGTGCCGCTGTTGACGTGCCCGGTGATCGTCGCCTGGGCCGACAGCACGGTGTCGATACCCGTGACGTTCGCGTTCTTCGCCACCTGGACGACCGGTGCGGTGGCCGTGGTGGCTGCCGAATCGTTGTAGCGCGTCGCATGACCTGACGATTCGAACCGAAACACGTACCCGGCGGCGGGAAGTTGCGCAAAGGTATAGGTGCCGTCACCGGCCGTGGTCGTCGTGGCGACCGACCTGTTGGTCGTGGCGTTGATCGCCGACACGGTGGCCCCAGCGACCGGTCCGCTCTCGTCGGTGACCGTGCCGGCAACCGAACCGACCGCTGGAGCCAACGTCTCGTCGAGCGTCACAGGCTCGGCCGCGGAAACCGCAACCGGAGTTGCCGACGACCAGTCCGCTGCGTTCTGCCACCAGTCGGCCGACGAGAACAACACCCGGTACGTGCCGTCACCGAGCATCGAGGGAAGAAACGAATAGTCCCCGTTGCCGTCCGTCGTCGTCTGGGCGACGACGGACTCGCTGGCGTTCGAGAACACCGCGACCGGAATACCTTCCGCTGACTCGCCCCCCGTGGTCGCCACCCGGCCACGCAACACCGAGCCGGAAGGTTGACAACCTGCGAAAATCAAGCTCGCGCACGCGACAGCAGCGACGGCACCAAACGCCATGACCGATCGGCGGATCCTCATGGTTCTACCTCTTCGCTTCTGTTGATGCTCGGACCGCTTCGGACCGGGAACGGACGAACGGGTCATTGGCTGGATGGACGGTTGCGGCGACAACGGCGGCGACCGGCTGTCGGTGTTCCGTCATCTGGCGTCCAGAAGGGCGGATGTCGCGTCGATGACCGCGTCGCCGGTCGGGTCGGTGAACTTCTGTTGCGCGATCGAGTTGGCGATGTCCGAGGACTGGTATCTGAAATGCGGATCCGGGTCGGTGGCGATGCGCGCCAGCAGATCCGCGACCTGTTCGGCCGACTCACCGGTGCTGAGCAGACCGGCCATCATCGCGTTGTAGCGCGAGAGCAGCGGGGCGTAGGGGTCATCGGCCGCTACGTCATCCACGGGACCGTGGGCGTTGCGCAGGAACGACGTTCGCACGGGCCCCGGTTCGACCACGCTGAGGGTGATCCCGCAATGGCGAACCACCGGAGCGAGCCCCTCCATCAACCCCTCGACCGCGAACTTCGCGGCGTTGTAGGCGTCGCTGAAAGGCATGCCGACGATCCCATTCGTGCTCGTGATGGTCAGCACCCGCCCGCTGCGACGCTGTCGCATCCCGGGAATCACGGCACGCGTCAGACGCACCACACCCCAGAAGTTGACATCGAACGTCGCGGCCAACTGCTCGTCGCTCACCTGCTCCAAGGTGCCCCGGTGCCCGACTCCGGCATTGTTGACCAGCAGGTCGATGGCACCATGGTCTGCCAGCACGGCGTCGACACAGGCGGTGACGGCGGCCGGGTCGGTGACGTCCAACATTCGGGCTTCGGCGGCCGCGCTCTGAGCGATCAACTGCTGGAGCTCGGGAGCCCCGGCGGGGTTCCGCGCGGTGGCGACCACATACCAGCCATCGGCGACGAGCGCCGAGACGCAGGCCAGGCCGATGCCACTGCTCGCGCCGGTGATCAACGCGATGGGTGGTCCAGTCATGGCTGGACCTTGACACGCCCGACTTGCGGCCTTCTTGCGGTCACACCGCATGCCCATGAATCGCCGTGAAAGGTGGCCGTCGATTCAAGCCTGCTGATCGGCGAGGGCTCTCTGTCGATCGGCGATCGTGGCGATCCAGGCGGGCGAACCGCAGCGCGAGGTGACGAGAGCGGCGTCAGCGTACCGCTCGGCCGCCAAGGCCGGGTGCCCGAGTAGCTGTGCCAGGTCACCGCGCAATGCGTCGACCGGCGGGAAGGCGAACGCCCCGGTGACGGCGCCGCCGAGCTGCCCGGTGAACGCGCCGAGGGCGGCGTCGAGGGCGGCAGCCTCGGAGACCGCGCCGAGGCGTACGACGGCGAGGGCCCGGGCGGTCAGCTTCAGTGAGCGGAAGAAGTCATCGCCGATGGGCTCGCGGGTGGCCCAGATCGCCATTGCATCATCGCGGCGCCCGGCGTCGCTCAGCACCACCGCCGCGAGGTCGGCCATCATCGGCGGCACCGTACCGAACGAATCGAGCAGCGGAAGGAGCCCGCTGGTGTCACCGCGGGTGACGGCCAGAGTGAAGGCCACGAT
>JBDZUV010000002.1:0-64712 GCA_040255345.1 Actinomycetota bacterium
GGATCGCGCCTGGTCGATGCCCGTGGCGTCTCGCGGCTGTACCACTCGACGGTCCGTACCCTGGACATCGTCCTGCTGATCGTCAGCGCGTTGTCGGCGCTCGTGATCGTGGGCCTCATGAGCGAACCCGTCCGTCTGTTCGTGCGCAGCTTCTGGCTGGCGTGGCGATGAGCATCCACCAGGAGTCGTGAATGATCAATTTCCGCTATCACATCGTCAGCCTCACCGCGGTCTTCCTGGCGTTGATCATCGGCATCCTCATGGGGACGACGGTGGTGTCCAAGGCCACCGTGGACGGCCTGAAGGCCAACCTGCAACGGGCCGAGGCCCGCAGTGCCGCCGTGCACCAGACCAACAACGAACTGTCGGCCGAGTTGTCGCGCCGCACCGACACCGACGGCACGATCGACGACGCGCTGACCAAGAACGTCCTGCCCAGCGCCGTGGACACCGCGCTCCAGGACGTCCCCGTGCTGATCATCGCGACCGAAGGGGCCGACAAGGACTCGCTGTCACAGACCGCGACCGCGCTGAGCGACGCGGGCGCCCGGCTCGACGGAACGCTGGTCATCGATGATCGGATGGTCCTCGACGACGCCGACACCGAGCGGATCGGCGATCTGCTCGACCTGCCGGCCCGGAGCAACGTGCAGGCGGCACTCGATCGGCAACTCGCGATCGCCCTGGCCGGCGCCGCGCTCCCCGGCGCCACGCTGCGCGGGGTGCCGACGACCACCACGACGACGACCTCCACGACCCCGGCCGGTTCCGCCGCGTCGGTCGCGCCCACGACCACCACCATTCCGGCGCCGAAGGAACCCGAGGTGATCGGCCAGCTGCGCCAGAACGGCTTTCTGAGCTTTCGACCCGCGGGGGCGGGTTCCAGCGACGCACCGGTCCTGGAGGCACCCGAACTCGCCCCGGACAACGGCTATCGCTACGTGTTCGTGACGGGCACCGACCCCGACGTGGTGAACACCAGGGTGCTCATTCCCCTCATCGACACGATGGGTCGTCTCGGGCCCGTCGCGCAGGTCGCCGCGGTCGGTCCCAAGGTGGCGGGTGAACCCGACGAGGACCCGTTCCTGACCAACCTGCTCGCACGTGACGGCGTGAAGGGCCGGGTGTCGACGGTCGACAACCTCGGGTCCTTCGAGGGCAACATCGCGACCGTGTTCGCACTCGTCGAGGCCGCGCAGGGGCGGTTCGGCTCCTACGGGATCGGTGACACCGCGACCGCGGTGGTGCCTGCCTACGATCGGACACCGAACTGACGGGGATCCACGGGTGAGCCCCGCGGTCTCCTAGACTGGAAGCCCGTGACCAAGCACATCTTCGTGACCGGTGGCGTGGCGAGCGGACTGGGCAAGGGCATCACCGGTGCCTCGCTCGGCAGATTGTTGAAGATGCGGGGTCTGCGGGTGACGATGCAGAAGCTCGACCCGTACATCAACGTCGACCCGGGCACGATGAATCCCTTCGAACACGGCGAAGTGTTCGTCACCGACGATGGAGGCGAGACCGACCTCGACCTCGGCCACTACGAGCGCTTCATCGACGAGAACCTCTTCCGCCACTCGAACGCCACCACCGGGTCGATCTATTCGACCGTGCTCGCCGCGGAACGCCGCGGCGACTACCTGGGCAAGACGGTGCAGGTGATCCCGCACATCACCGACGAGATCAAACGCCGCATCACGTCGCTGGCCGACCAGACCGAATCGGGTGGAGGTGACACCGACGTGGTGATCACCGAGGTCGGCGGGACGGTGGGCGACATCGAGATCCTCCCCTTCCTGGAGGCGATCCGACAGTTCCGTCTCGACGTGGGGCGCGACAACGTGTGCTACCTGCACGTCACGCTCATCCCCTACATCGGTCCGTCCGGTGAGCAGAAGACCAAGCCGACGCAGCACTCGGTGACCGAACTGCGCAGCCGCGGGATCCAACCTGACGTCATCGTGTGCCGGAGCGTCGAGCCGATCTCGCCGGAACTCAAGGCGAAGATCTCCGCGCTGTGCGACGTGCCCGTCGCCGGCGTCGTCAACGCGACCGACGCCGACACGTTGTACCAGGTGCCGCTGATGCTGCACGACGAGGGGCTCGACGACGTCGTGTGTTCGATCCTGCGCCTCGATGACACGGTCGCCGATCTGGGCGAATGGGAAGACCTGTTGGAGCGGGTGCGGGCGGCGACCCGGCCGGTGAAGATCGGCGTCATCGGCAAGTACGTCGCGCTGGTCGACGCCTATCTGTCGGTGGTCGAGGCGCTGCACCACGGCGGGTTCGCCCACGGGGCGGACGTCGAGATCACGTGGATCAACGCCGAGGACGTCGACGAACTCCTGGCATCGAGCCGCCTGGGTGACCTCGACGGTATCGTGCTCCCGGGTGGATTCGGCGAGCGGGGCGTCGAAGGCAAGGTCGCGGCGGCCCGGTTCGCCCGCGAAAACGACCTGCCGTGTCTGGGACTGTGCCTGGGGATGCAGGTCATGGTCATCGAACATGCCCGCAACGTCGCCGGCATGGAAGGGGCGCACTCGACCGAATTCGACCGCGACTCGCCCTACCCGGTGATCGATCTGATGGACGACCAACGGGACGTGACCGATCTGGGTGGCACGATGCGGCTCGGCGCGTGTGTCGCCGAACTCGTCCCCGGATCCCAGGTGGCCGAGGCCTACGGCCGCACCGTGATCTCCGAACGCCACCGTCACCGCTACGAGGTCAACCCGAAGCTCCGGAGTCGGATCGAAGCGGCCGGCCTGGTCTGCTCGGGGACGTCGCCCGACGACCGCCTGGTCGAGTTCATCGAGCTGCCCGGACATCCGTTCTGGGTGGGTACCCAGGCCCATCCCGAGTTCAAGAGCCGCCCGACCCGACCGGCGCCGTTGTTCACCGCGTTCATCGAGGCGGCGCTCGCCCGGGCTGAAGGTCGGCGCCCGCACCTGTTCGACGTCGAGGCGCCTCCCGAAGACGCCGCGGTCGCCGGGTGAGCGCACCCGGGTTCACCCGGCGGGGCACCGAGGTGCTCTTCGAGGGGTACATGGTGCAGCTCGTGAAGGCCACCGTCGAGATACCCGACGGGTCGACGGTGACGCGGGAGATCGTGAAACATCCCGGAGCGGTGGGGGTCGTGGCGGTCGACGATGATCGCACCGTGGTGCTCGAGCGTCAGTACCGGGCGGCGCTGGACGAGAACCTGCTCGAGATCCCGGCCGGCAAGCGCGATGTCGCGGACGAACCCACCCGGCACGCGGCCCGGCGGGAGCTGGTCGAAGAGACCGGCATCGACGCGCGCGACTGGGTCGAGCTGGGGGCGTTCTACAACTCGCCGGGATTCACCGACGAGCACACGACCCTGTTTCTCGCGACCGGACTGAGCCACGTCGGCAACGACCTGCAGGGCCCGGAAGAAGAGGCGATGGAGCTCGTACGCGTGCCGCTGGCATCGACCTGGGAGCTGATCGCCTCGGGCGAACTCGTCGACGGCAAGTCGATCCTCGCGTTGATGCTGGCGCTGCGTCATCTGGAGTCATGACCCCGGCGGCACGGGGTCGACCGCCGGTACTCGAGCCGGTCGAGTTCCCACGCGAGGTCCTCGAGTTTCTCGACAGTCTGCGGGTCGAACGGGGCCGGGCGGCGTCGACCCTGGCGGCCTACCGACGGGACCTCGCCGACTTCTTGCGCTGGTTGCACCCCAGGACGTTGACCGCCGTCGACGAAGACGACCTGGTGGCCTATCTCGGTGCGATCGCGGCGTCCGGCGCGGCCGCATCGACCCGCAAGCGGCGGGCGGTGGCGGTGCGTTCGTTGTACGCGTTCCTGCGCGACGAGGGCACGATCCCGGTCGACCCGGCGCAGGAACTGGCCGTACCCGGTGCCCGGCCGGGGCTGCCCAAGGCCCTCACCGAGGCCGAGATCGAGGCGCTGTTCGCCGCGGTGGTGGGACAGGGGCCGCTGGTGCTGCGGGACCGGGCGATCATCGAGGTGATGTACGGCGCAGGATTGCGTGTGTCGGAGACCACGGGCCTCTCGGTGGGCGACGTCGATCTCGCCGAGCGGCTGTTGCGGGTGACCGGCAAGGGTGCAAAGGAACGGATCGTGCCGATCGGTCGCATGGCCAAGGACGCGCTGTTGGTGTGGCTCGATCCCGACGCGCGCGGTGCGCTGCGGCCGGCGCGGCCCACCCGTGACGACGACACGGCGCTCTTCGTGAATCGGCGGGGTCGGCGGCTCACCCGGCAAGGACTCTGGGGCATCATCGACAAGTACGCGACGGCGGCCGGGCTGGGGGAGCGGTGCACCCCGCACGTGCTCCGGCACTCCTGTGCCACCCATCTACTCGACCACGGGGCCGACATCCGTACCGTGCAGGAGCTGCTCGGTCACGCATCGGTGTCGACCACCCAGATCTACACGAAGGTCTCCACCGAGCGTCTCTTCGCCGCCTGGGCCGACGCCCATCCTCGGGCCCGTCGCTGAGGCTCAGTCGTCGTCGGCGGCCTCGAGCACCCGGCCGATGGCGACGGGCACGGTCCAGTCGTCTCGGGGTGCATGGTGTTCGCGCGCCCAGGCGACGGTGAGGGGATCGGATTCGGCCAGGGCCAACAGGTCGCCGCCCAGGCGGGGGTGCTCCAGATACAGCCCCACCCGACGGGTGAAGCCCCGCGTCTCACTCCAGGCGACCGCCATCTCGTGCCCTGCGATCTTGGCCGACAGCGTCGCGACCACGCGCCCGTAGGTGCGCAGGTGCGACACGATCTTGCCCACGTCGTGGAGCAGGGCCGCCGCGAGGATCGGGTCGGTGGCTGCGTCGCCCAGGGCGCGCTCGACCCGTCTGGCCACCCCGACCGCGTGGCGCCGGTCGGGGTTCGACATGCGACGCCAGAGCCTGATCTCGGCGTCGCTCAGGTGGCTGCGGGCCCAGGCGTCGTCGGTCCTGGAAGGACCTCCGGGTCGGAGCGACCCGAAGAACCGTTTGACCAGATGCCCGGCAGACAACGCTCAGGCGTGGTCGATGCAGAAGCGCGCGGCCGGGATCGCCTCGAGGCGGGCGTCGCCGATCGGTTCACCGCACCGCTCACAGCGCCCATAGGTGCCGGCGTCGATCCGCTCGAGCGCGGCGTCGACCTCGTCGAGTTGTTCTCTGGCGACCGCGATGGCCACCTGGTTCTCGCCGAGTTCCGCGGCGACCTGCCCCGAATCGGCGAAGTTGACGTCATAGGCCAGCGGATCGTCGGCGGTCACCGACAATTCTTCGTTTCGGGCGAGCAGCTCTGCACGGAGCGCTTCGAGGGCACGGCGCGCGGCGAGGAGATCGGACATGGGATCATCGTAGGGCGAAACGCACGGTCCGCGTGCTCACCTTTCGGCCCGGGGGAGGAATCCCATGGCGTCTTCGGCCCGGCGCACGACCGGCCGGGCGATCGCGTCGGCCCGGGCGGCGCCGTCGGCCAGGACATCGAGCAGGTGTCCGGTGTCGTGGAGCAGCGCCTCGTACCGGGATCGGACCGGACCGAGGAACTCGACGACGGCCTCGGCAACCGCAGCCTTCAGCTCGCCGTAGGCCGAGAAGCCTGCACCGACGACCTCGGGCGTCGAGTCGCTGCAGGCCGCGAGAATCGACAGCAGGTTCGACACGCCCGGTTTGGTGGCGGGGTCGTAGCGCACCTCGGTCTCCGCGTCGGTGACCGCCCGCTTGATCTTCCGGACCACGGTGGCGTCGTCGTCGGACAACAGCACGGTGCCCTGCGGCGAATCGAGCGACTTGGACATCTTGCGTTCGGGGTGCTGCAGGTCCATGATGCGGGCGCCGCTGGTCCGGTACACCCCTTCGGGCACGACGAAGGTGTCGCCGTAGCGGCTGTTGAAACGCAGCGCGAGGTCACGGGTGAGCTCGATGTGCTGTCGCTGGTCGTCGCCGACGGGCACCTGGTCGGTGTCGTAGGCCAGGATGTCGGCGGCCATCAGTGCGGGATACGTGAACAATCCGGCCGACACGAACTCACCCCGCCCCGACTTGTCCTTGAACTGGGTCATGCGCTGCAGTTCGCCGTAGGAGGCGGTGCACTCCAACAGCCAGGCGAGCTCACGGTGTGCGGGAACCTGGCTCTGCAGGAAGAGGATGCTGCGCTCCGCGTCGAGTCCCATGGCCAGGAACGTGGCGGTCAACTCCAGGGTGCGGCGCCGCAGGTCGGCCGGATCCTGGGGGAACGTGATCGAGTGCAGATCGACGACACAGAACAGGCTCTCGGCGGCTTCGGCCTCGGCGACCCACAACGCGACCGCCCCCAGTAGATTGCCCAGATGGGGGTCGCCACTCGGTTGCATTCCGGAAAACACGCGGGTCATGGGTCCGAAGCGTACGCGGGTGGGGCGCCGACCCCGGCAAATCACAATGGTGCAACTTGCGGGCGCTAATGTGAGGTGCGTGGCATACGACGTCTCCACGCAAGTGTTCGAAGGACCCTTCGACGTGCTGTTGCACCTCATTCTCCGGGAAGAGGTCGATCTGTACGAGATCTCGATGGTGCGCATCGTCGACGAATTCCTCACCTACGTCGATGCGCTGGACGAGCCCGACCTCGAGGTGACCACCGAGTTCCTGCTGATCGCCGCCACGCTCGTCCAGCTCAAGGCCCGTCGCCTGTTGCCCGACGAGGAACCGATCACGCTCGACGAGGAACTGGCCATCTGGTCCGAACGTGACCTGCTGCTCGCCCGGCTCGTCGAATGCAAGACGTTCAAGGACGCGGCCCGAGCACTCGCCCGCATCGCGGAGAACGCGGAGCGCTCCGCTCCCCGGGTCGCCGGACCCGACGACCACTTTCTCGACCTGGCTCCGGACCCGATGATCGGCGTCACGCCGGAAAAGATCCGCGCAGCCCTCGCCAGGGCCCTCACTCCACGTCCGGAACCGCGCATCGACCTGGCCCACGTGGCTCCGATCCGGGTCAGCGTCGCAGAAGCGGTCGTGGAGGTCGCGGAAGAACTCAGCCGGGCCGGCCACATGAGCTTCCGTGAGCTGACCGCGTCGTCGGCGAACCGGCTCGAGGTCGTCGTGCGGTTCCTGGCGGTCCTGGAGCTGTTCAAGGAGGACCGGATCGATCTGGACCAGGCCGAGATCTTCGGCGAGATCGACATCACCTGGCGAGGTGGCCCCGGAAGCGATTCGCTCGCCTGGCACGCCGGTTGGGACGTGTCGACGATGCTGGTCGATACCTACGACGGTTGACGACCCGATGATGGACGAGGCCGAGGCCCGCCGGGCGATCGAGGCGGTCGTCATGGTCGCCGAGGAGCCGGTCGAGCCGCAGCTCCTCGCACAACTCATCGAGATTCCGGTGGGCCGGGTGGACGAGCTCTGCGCCGAGCTCGCCGGTGAGTACGCCGCCGACGGGCGCGGCTTCGAGCTCGTGCGGGTCGCGGGCGGCTACCAGTACCGCAGCCACCCCGACGAGGCGCCGTACATCGAACGGTTCGTGTTGCACGGCCGCTCCGCACGCTTGTCGGCGGCAGCACTCGAGACCCTGGCCATCGTCGCCTACAAACAACCCGTGTCGCGGGCCCAGATCGCGGCGATCCGCGGCGTCAACGTCGACGGGGTGGTCCGCACCCTGGAACGCCGCGGCTACATCGCGGCGATCGCCCGCGACCCGGGGCCGGGACAAGCCGTGTTGTACGGCACGACCAAGCTGTTCCTGTCGAAACTGGGCATCGATTCGACCGACGAACTCCCGCCCCTGGCCGGGTTCATCCCCGACTCCGACATCGTGGAGGCACTGGAATCCGGCCTACGGGTCGACGGTGACGAAACCGGTGGTGACTGAGCGACCGACCGGAGAACGACTCCAGAAGGTCATGGCGGCCGCTGGAGTGGCGAGTCGCCGCCAGTGCGAGATCTACATCGCCGAAGGCCGGGTGCGGGTCGACGGAGAGATCGCCGAGCTGGGACGACGGGTCGACCCCGGTAGGGCGCGCATCGAACTCGACGGGGCGCCCGTGTCGGTCGCGCCCGGTCTGGTCCACTACCTGTTGAACAAGCCGGTCGGCGTGGTGAGCACCGCGGCCGATCCCCGTGGCCGGCCGACGGTGGTCTCGCTGGTCCCCGCTGCGCCCCGCGTCTACCCGGTCGGTCGCCTCGACATGGACTCCGAGGGGTTGCTGCTGCTCACCAACAACGGTGAGCTGACCCACCGACTCACCCATCCTTCCTATGAGGTCCCCAAGGAATATCTGGCCGAGGTCTCGGGGCGCATCACTCCGCAGGCGCTGCGACGGCTGCGCACCGGCGTCGAACTCGACGACGGCGTCACGGCGCCGGCGACCGTGTCGAACCCGGCCCCCGGGCTGCTCCGGATCGTGATCCACGAAGGCCGGAACCGGCAGGTGCGCCGCATGGTCGCCGCGGTGGGCGGCGAGGTGACCCGATTGGTACGCACCAGGATCGGACCGGTCACCGACCCCCGCCTGCAGCCGGGTGAGTGGCGCCTGCTCGAGGCCGAGGAACTGCGCGCGCTGGAGCGGCTGGTCCGCAGCCCCGATCACTAGGGGGCGGCTGGTATGTGTCGCTCGGCAGTCTCCTAGGATCGGCGGTCGTGAGCAGACACGTTCGGGCGTTGCGCGGCGCGACCACCGTCGAAACCGACACCACCGAAGCGATCGACGAAGCGGTGATCGAACTGGTGGAGACCCTGTTCGCCCGCAACGATCTCGACCATGACGATCTCATCAGCGTGCTGTTCACCGCGACCGACGACCTGCACGCGAAGTTCCCGGCGGCGTCGGCCCGGCTGTTCGGACTGGGTGACGTGCCCCTCATCTGTGCCCGGGAACTCGACGTGGTCGGTGCCACGCCGCGTTGCGTCAGAGTGATGATCCACCTGGAGTCCGACCGGTCGCGCGCGGCGCTGCACCACGTGTACCTGCGAGGTGCGGTCGGGCTCAGAGACGACCTGCCCACATGACCGGGCAGCGTCGAGCCACCGTCATCGGTACCGGGCTGATCGGCGGGTCGATCGGTCTCGCGCTCCGGGCCCACGGCTGGTGGGTGAGTGGCACCGACATCACACCCGGCCAGGTGGCCCGGGCGATCGAGGTGGGAGCGTGCGACGCCGAAGGACTGGACGCAGAAAGTGACCTGGTCGTGGTCGCGACCCCGGTCGGCGCGGTCGTCGACCAGGCTCGTCGTGCCCTGGCGACCTGCCAGAAGGCCGTGGTCACCGACGTGGGCGGCGTCAAGACCGCGATCGTCTCGGCGATCGACGATCCCCGGTTCATCGGCGGACACCCGATGGCCGGCTCCGAGGAACTCGGCCTCGTCGGCGCCGACGCCGACCTGTTCGAGGGTGCCGCGTGGGCACTGTGCCCCGGGCCGGAGACCGCTGATGCGACCTACGTCACCGTCCGCCAGATCGTCGCGTCGTTCGACGCGCAGGTGCTCACCCTGGCGCCGGTCGACCACGATCGTGGTGTGGCCGTGGTGTCGCACGTGCCGCATCTGACCGCAGCGGCCCTGGTACGGGTCACCGGTGATCACTCGTCGGACCACGCGGCGTTGTTGCGCCTGGCGGCGGGCGGGTTCGGTGACATGACCCGTATCGCGGCGGGATCGCCCGTGATCTGGCCGGGGGTGTGCGAGCAGAACCGTGACGCGATCGTCGAGGTGCTCGACCAGTTGCGCGACGAACTGGGGTCGATCCGGACCATCGTGGCCGAGGGGGAGGGAGCGGCGCTGCTGCGGGTACTGGGAGAGGCCCAGCAGGTGCGGCGCAACCTGCCGACCCGGCCGAGTGACGCCGGTCCGCACAGTGAGATCCGGGTGCTCATCAAGGATCAGCCGGGAGCGTTGGGGGCCGTCGCGACGCTTGCGACCGACCTGGATGTCAACCTGGCGTCCGCCGCCACCGTCGACCTCGACGGAACCGCAGGCGGGATGGTGGTGCTGCGGGTCCTCAGCGAGGACGCCGAGCGGTTCTGCCGGGAACTCCTCGATGCCGGATTCCGCGCCTTCGTGCAGTCCGAGGACGAGACATGACCGGACCCGTGCGCCGCATGCGACCGCTGGCGCATCCGCCCGACACGACGGTGCGCCCGCCCGGATCGAAGAGTCTGACCAATCGCGCGTTGATCCTCGCCGCGCTGGCCGAGGGACCGTCGGTGCTGCACGGCGCGCTCCGGGCCGACGACACCGACGCCATGATCGGCGCCCTGGGTGCGCTCGGCGCGCGGATCGACGCGGCAGGTACCGACGTACGCGTCACCCCGGGGCGTACCGTCGACCCCGAAACCCGGATCGACGCGCGACTGTCGGGGACGACGTCGCGATTCATCCTGCCCGTGGCGGCACTCGCCGGGGTCCCCGTCGTCGTCGACGGAGCCGAGCCGCTGCGGCGCCGGCCGATGGGTCCGGTGCTCGAGGCGTTGACGGCACTCGGGGCCGTCGTCGAGCCGCTGGGCGACCCGGGGTGTCTACCGGTCCGGGTCACCGGCGACCAACTGCGCGGCGGCACGGTCACGGTCGACGCGTCCGCGTCCAGTCAGTTCCTCAGTGCGTTGCTGCTCGTCGGCCCCGGGCTGGCCGACGGGCTCGTCGTCGACTCCGGGGCCGACATCGCCGCCCGCCCCTTCGTCGACCTGACGATCGGGGCGCTCGGCGACTTCGGCGCGACGGTCGACGAACCCGACCGGGGGCGCTTCGTCGTTGCCGCCGGCGGACTGCGCGGCCGGGACTACGACATCGAACCCGATGCCACGGCCGCGACCTACTTCGCCGCAGCCGCCGCGATCACCGGAGGACGGGTCCGCCTCGAAGGGCTGGGACGCGCCGCCCGCCAGGGTGACACGGCGTTCTTCGCGGTGCTCGAAGAAATGGGCGCCGACGTGGAGCGTCTCGACGACGCGACCGTGGTGACCGGAGGTCCGCTGCAGGGCATCGACATCGACCTGCGTTCCCACCCCGACACCGCCCAGACCCTGGCCGCGGTCGCGGTGTTCGCGTCGTCACCGACCCGGGTGCGGGGCGTGGAGTTCACCCGCTTGCACGAGACCGACCGCATCGCGGCGGTGGTCCACGAGCTGCGCAGGCTGGGCATCGAGGCCGACGAGACCGACGACGGCTTCACGATCGTGCCCGGTCAGGTCCGCCCCGCCACGGTGGCGACCTACGACGACCACCGCATGGCCATGAGCTTCGCCCTGCTCGGTCTGGTCGTACCGGGCATCGGCATCGCCGATCCCGACGTGGTGGCGAAGACCTATCCGGGCTACTTCGCCGACCTCGCTAGTCTTGGCACGCCATGATGAAGAGCGGGACCGCCAAGGTGATCGCGATCGACGGACCCGCGGGTTCGGGGAAATCCACGGTGGCCCGGGCACTGGCCGAGCGCCTCGGCCTCGGCTATCTCGACACCGGGGCGATGTACCGCGCCGTCACCGTGGCGGCACTCGGCAAGGGTGTCGACGTGTCGGACCCCGACCGGGTCGCCCCGCTGGCCTCGGCGATCGACCTGCGACTGGAAGGCACGACCGTGTGGGCCGACGGGGCGGACGTGACCGACGCGATCCGCACCCCCGAGACGTCGCGGGCCGTGTCGCAGGTGGCCAAGATCCCCGAGGTGCGTCGCGAGTTGGTGGCCCGTCAACGAGCGTGGGTCGCCGACCACGGCGGCGGTGTCGTCGAGGGCCGGGACATCGCCACGGTGGTCTTCCCCGACGCGATGCTCAAGCTCTACCTGACGGCGAGACCCGAGGTGCGAGCGGCGCGTCGTGCGGGTGAACTCGGCCAGACCGACACCGCCGCCGTCGCCGCCGAGATCGCCCAGCGTGATGCCACCGATTCGGCACGTGACGCGAGTCCGCTCGCCGTGGCCGATGACGCGATCGTCGTAGACACGTCCGATCGTGACGTGACGGCGATCGTCGAAGCGATCCTGGAGCTGTTGTCGTGAGTGACGACGGACCGGCCGTGGCCGCGGAGCGGGTGCACGTCGACGAGGACCCGGCGGCGCCGCCGACCACCTTCCGCAAGGGTCTGTACTGGCTGGCGTCGGTGCTGCTCGTCGGTGCCGCGAAGCTGCTGTTCCGCGTCCGGGTCGAGGGCCGTGAACACCTGCCCACCGACGGGCCGTTCATTCTCGCCCCGGTCCACCGGTCGAACCTCGATTTCGGCCTGGTCGTCTCGTGCGTCGGCATCGGGTTGCCCCGCATGCGCTACCTCGCCAAGGACACCCTCTGGAAGGGCGCTTGGGGGCGCCTGTGGACCGCGCTGGGTGCCATCCCCGTCCACCGGGGCACCCCGGACCGCGAAGCGTTGAAGGCGCTCATCGCAGTGCTGCGTGCAGGGGAATCGCTCGTGATCTTCCCGGAGGGAACCCGCCAGTCGGGCCCGGTGGTGCAGGAGCTCTTCGACGGCCCCGCGTACGTGCAGGCTCGCACCGGTGCGCCGATCGTGCCGGTGGGCATCGGCGGATCAGAGGCCGCGATGCCGAAGGGGGCGAAGTTCATCCGACCCCGAAGGATCGTCCTCGAGATCGGTGAACCACTCGCGGCGCCCGAGAAGAACGCCAACGGTCGGGTTCCACGGCGAGCGGTCCGGGACCAGACCGTCGCCCTGCACGGGGTGCTCCAAGATCTCTTCGACCGGGCGCAGCGTTCAGCCGGCTGAGGCCATGGCGGTGACGGCGAGGTCGGTGGAGTAGTGGGGGGTCGCCGCCGCCGCCGCTGCGTGCGCGTGGCGTGTCGGGTACGTCGCGGTACCGGTGGCGGGCATGCAGGTCGGGGGGTCGGATCGGGTGATCGTGCGCGTCGATGAAGGTGAAGTCCTGGTTTCGGTCGGCGTCGATCCGGAATGCTCGGTGGTGGAGCAGTCGGTGGTACCGGTTGCACGACACGATCAGGTTCGCCACGCACGATCGGCACCGGCCCGGCCTGCAGACGGTTCGCGGTGACACCGATCAGCGCGTCGGGTCGTCGTCTGGTGGTCGGCAACGGGGCGGCCACCACACCGGCCTCATCGTCGGTGTCGGTCCCGTCGCCGTGTTCGCCGCCATATCGGGTTTCGATCTCGGCTTCCGACGCCGATTGCACGACCGCGACGTCGTCAGGGGTGAGGATCGCCGGTAGCACGCCTCCCCGCGATCATGGCCACAGCACTAGTCGTGCAGGGCGCCGGGGGAGAGCTTGCCCGCCGCGGCCGGGTCGACCAGCCACAACACCTGCTCGGCGTCGATCCGGGACGCCGGCACGTCGTCGCCGGCCGCGACGCGGGCCAGTGCTTCGGCCTTCGACGCGCCCGACACCGTCACGATCACCTGATGGGCACGGGCGATCCCTGCGAAGGTGAGGGTCATGCGTTGGTACGGATTGTTGCCGAGCGGGTCGTCGTTCATGGTCACGAGCCGTCCCGGGTCGGCCTCGAGCGCGGCAGATCCGGGAAACAACGACGCGGTGTGGCCATCCGGGCCGAGCCCCAGATGGACCAGGTCGATGTGGCCGAGCTCGCCGAGCCGTAACTGATACGGCTCGGGACCGTCCGCACAGCGCATCAGGTACGTGGCGTTGGCGGCCCCCACCCGGTCGAGCAGCGCCTCGCGCGCCAGGTGGTAGTTCGAGTCGGGGTCGTTGTGGGGTACGCAACGTTCGTCACCCCAGTAGAAGTCGACCTTCCACCAGTCGATCCGGTCACCGGCCTCGGCGAGTGTCTGGTAACAGGCTCGAGCGGTGTCACCACCCGACAGGGCGAACGAGAACACATCGTTCACCCGCCGCCCGAATGCGGCGACGGTCTCTTCGGCGAAGGCGCTCGGTACGTCCTCCACCACGCGGACGGTGCCAGGGATCGCCATGGGCTCAGCCTGTCGCCTGCAGGTGTGCGGCCTTGGAGTCGAGTGAGGTGATCAGTCCGTCGAAGGCGGCGATGAACTTGTCGACGCCTTCGCGTTCGAGCAGCGCCGCGACGTCTTCGAGGTCGATGCCCAGCGCGGCGAGGCGTGCGACGTCGTCCCGCGCGGCGTCGACGTCGACATCGACGGTGCGGGCGATCGTCCCGTGGTCTTCGAATGCGTCGATCGTGGCGTTCGGAAGCGTGTTGACCGTGTTGGGCCCGATGAGCGCATCGACGTACAGCGTGTCGGGGTAGTCGGGGTTCTTGACCGACGTCGATGCCCACAGGGGGCGCTGCACGTGGGCTCCGGCGGCCGCGAGCGCTTCCCACCGCTCACCCGAGAAGCGCTCCAGAAAGAGCTGATAGGCGAGCTTGGCGTTCGCCACCGCGGCCTTGCCCTTGAGCGCGCGTGCCTCGTCGGTGCCGATCGCCTCCAGCCGGTCGTCGATCTCGCTGTCGACCCGTGACACGAAGAACGACGCGACGCTGCGGACGGTCGACAGATCACCGCCGGCCGCGGCGAAGCGTTCCAGACCCGACAGGTACGCCTCGATGATCTCGTCGTAGCGCTGCACGCTGAACAGCAGCGTGACGTTGATGTTCTTGCCGCGGGCGATCATCTCGCCGATCGCCTCGACCCCTTCGGCCGTGCCGGGGATCTTCACGTACAGGTTCGGCCTGTCGATCCGGTCGTGGAATCCGGCTGCGGCCTCGACCGATCGAACCGTGTCGTGCGCGATGTCGGGCGCCACTTCGATCGACACGAAACCGTCCTCACCGTCGGAGGCGTCATGGAGGGGCGCCAGGATCTCGAGCGCCTCGGTGATGTCGGTGACCACGAGATCCCAGTACGCGTCGGTGATGCTGCGACCGTCGGCGATCAGGTCGGCGAACTGGGCGTCGTAGGCGTCGGTGCCTTCGATCGCCTTCTGGAAGATCGACGGGTTCGACGTGATGCCCCGGACACCGGCGGCGACCTGATCGGCGAGGACACCCGACCGGGTGTCGTCGCGCCGCAGGTTGTCGATCCAGGGGCTCTGGTTCTGTTCGTCGTACAGGCGTTGCAGTCGCGTCATCGGATTCGCTTCTTTCGTCGTGGTCGTCTCATGCGTCGTCGCCCAGGGCCTCGAGCAGTCGGCGTGCCCGTTCGGCGACGGCGTCCGCGGTGAAGCCGAACCTTTCGAAGAGCACATCGCCGGGCGCCGATGCGCCGAAACGGTCGATCGACACCGAATCGTCGGCCCAGCGGTCCCAACCGAAGCTCACCCCGGCCTCGACCGCGAGTGTCGGAATCGCCGGGGGCAGCACGGCATCCTGGTAGCCCGAATCCTGCTCGGCGAACAGCTCCCAGGAGGGCATGGACACGACCTGGACGCCGATGCCCTCGCGGGTGAGGGCGCGTGACGCCTCGACACACAGGGCGACCTCGGATCCGGTGCCGACCAGGACGACGTCGATGCCATCGGCGCCTCCGACCATCGCCACCACGTACGCGCCCCGGGCGACCCCCTCGTAGGAGCCCGTGCCTTCGAGCACCTCGATGTTCTGGCGGGTGAGCACGAGGCCGGTGGGGCCGTCGGATCGAAGCGCGACCCGCCACGCAGCGGCCACCTCGTTCGCGTCCGCGGGTCGGATGAGGCGTATCCCGGGCATCGCCCGCAGTGACGCGAGTTGTTCGATCGGCTGGTGGGTGGGGCCGTCCTGGCCGAGGCCGATGGAGTCGTGGGTCCACGAGTAGATGACCTTGGCGTCGCTCAGGGCGGCCAGACGCACCGCAGGTCGCATGTAGTCGCTGAACACGAAGAACGTGCCCACGACCGGTAGCGCGCCACCGTGCAGGGCCATGCCGGTCGCGATCGCCCCCATCGCGTGCTCACGCACGCCGTAGTGCACCTGGGTGCCGGCCGGGGTGCCCGGTTCCTGGACCTCGGCCCCGTCGAGGAGCACCCCGGTGTTGTCGGTGAGGTCCGCGGCGCCGGCGACCAGCCCGGGCAGCGAATCGGCGAGCGCGTCGAGCACGGCGTTGGACGCCTTGCGGGTGGCGATCTTCTGGCCGACCTCGAAGGAGGGGAGCTTGGCTTCCCACCCCGACAGGCCCGTTCCGGCCCAGGCGGCCTCCCATTCGTCGCGCCGGGTGCCGGCGAGGCCGGCGAGGCGACCTTCCCACTCGGAGCGGCGGTTCGCGCCGCGGACTCCGGCGGCCCGGTAGTAGGCGAGCACCTCTCCAGGGATGGCGAAGGTGGCAGCCGGGTCGAGGCCCAAGAGCTTCTTGGTCTCGGCGATGTCGTCGTCACCGAATGCGAGTCCGTGGGCTTTGGGGGAGTCGGTGAGGGTGGGCGACGGGTAGCCGATGTGGCTGCGCAACACGATGAGCGACGGTGCCTCGGTGTCGGCCTTCGCAGCGAGCAGCGCGGCCTCGAGGGCGTCGCAGTCGTTCGCGATCTCGCCGACATCCTGGACGTGCCAGCCGTACGACGAGAACCGACCGACCGCGTCGTCGGTGAGGGCGAGCTCGGTCGGACCGTCGATCGTGACGTGGTTGTCGTCGTAGATGCACACGAGGTTGCCGAGCTTCAGGTGCCCGGCGAGCGAGGCCGCTTCGTGGCTGATCCCTTCTGACAGGTCGCCGTCGCCGCAGATCACCCAGGTGGTGTGGTCGACGAGATCATCACCGAATCTGCCCTGCAGGATTCGTTCGGCGAGCCCGAGTCCGACGCCGTTGGCGAAGCCCTGGCCGAGCGGGCCGGTGGTGACCTCGATGCCGCGGGTGTGGTGGACCTCGGGGTGACCGGGGGTGAGCGAACCCCACTCACGGAAGTTGCGGAGGTCGTCGATGTCGAGACCGAATCCGCACAGGTGCAACATGGCGTACTGCAGGATCGACGCATGCCCGGCGGAGAGCACGAACCGGTCGCGGTCTGGCCAACCGGGCTGGGAGGCGTCGTAGTTCATCACTCGGGTGAACAGCACGTGTGCGAGGGGAGCGAGCGCCATGGCCGTGCCCTGGTGGCCGGAGTTCGCCGCGTGGGGGGCGTCCATGGCCAGCGCCCGAACGGTGTTGATCGCCAGTTCTTCGAGCTCGGCATCGGCGGCCATACGGATCTCCATCGGTCGTTCGGGTTCTGCTTCGCAGCCTACCCGCCGATCCGGACGGTCCCGGAAGGAGCCCCTGCTGCGGGCACCGGATGTCGAGCGCCACCGATCAGCGCTGCTCGAGTTGGATGCTGCTACCGACGACTTCGATCGTGTCGTCCGGGAGAAGAATCCCGTAGATGGCGTAGCACGCGACGAGGGCCCCGACTCGGACGACGACGCGGCCACGTTCCAGGCCAGGTTCGACGGGTATGAGCGCCTCCCATTGGGTTGCGAAAGCATCGATTGCGTCCGGGAGTTCGTAGACGGGGAAATCGCGATCGACGAGATCCTCGCCGGGGTGTCGGCCCTCGATCGCTGAACATCGGCGTCGTCAGGACCGTACCGTCACGACCGGGCGGCGGGCCGTGGCGACGCTCATCGGTAGGATCGCACCTCGTGTCATCACCGCCTGGAACCACCTCGACCATCACCCTCTCCGAGGCAGCGTCGAAGGCGCTGCTCGCCCCGTACGGCGTCCCGGTACCCGACGAGCGCGTCGTCGCCGACGCCGCTGCGGCGGCGGCCGCGGCCACCGAGATCGGTTTTCCGGTGGTGGCGAAGCTCTGCGGTGACCGGATCGCCCACAAGACCGAGCGGGGCCTCGTCCGCCTCGCACTCGGCGATGCCGCCGCGGTGGAGGCCGCCGCGGCCGATCTGCTCGCCGCCGCGACTCCCGACGACGGTGACGTCGGAGTGCTCGTCGCGCCGATGGTGTCGGGCAACCGTGAACTGATCGCCGGCATGAGCCGCGACCCGCAGTTCGGACCGACGGTCATGATCGGCGTCGGGGGGATCCTCGCCGAAGCGGTCGCCGATGTGGCGATCGCACTGGTGCCGGTCGAAGCCGTCGACGCCGAAGACCTGATCGACTCGCTGGCCACCCAGGAGTTGCTGGGCGCGTTCCGGGGTGAACCCGCGGTCGACCGGGCCGCGATCGTCGAGGTGGTGACCGCGTTGTCACGTCTGGCCGTCGAACACGACGAGGTCGTCTCGGTCGACCTGAACCCCCTGATCATCGTGGACGGTCGCCCGGTCGCCGTCGACGCCCTCGTGGAGGTGGCCGCATGAGCGACGCGCAGCGTCTCACCCCGTTGTTCGAACCCCGCGGCGTGGTCGTCGCCGGTGCCTCGACGCACCCGGGCAAGTTCGGATTCGTGAGCCTCCACAACATCCGCGCCGCCGGCTACGAAGGTGCCCTGTACGCGACCAACCGCGCCGGGAGCGAGGTGCTCGGCGAGCCGACGCTCACCGACATCGCCGAGCTGCCCGACGGCGCGGTCGACCTGGTGTTCGTGTGCACCCCGGCCGCGGCGAACATCGAACTGCTCCGGGCGTGTGCCGCCAAGGGCGTGCGGGCCGCGTTCGTCACGTCCGCGGGGTATGGCGAAGCGGGCGAGGAGGGTCGGGACGCCCAGCGCGAACTCGTCGCCGAAGCCACGCGCCTCGGCATGGTCATCGCGGGGCCGAACGGCCAGGGTGTCGTGTCGACGCCGGTGAAGTTGTGCGCCCAGATCGTGGCGCCGAATCCGCCACCGGGGCGGATCGCGGTCGCGAGTCAGTCGGGCAACCTCGTGTCGTCGTTCATGAACTACGCGGTGGCCACCGGCGTGGGCATTTCCCGGGCCGTGAGCGCCGGCAACGCCGCGATGCTCGGCGTCGAGGACTACCTCGCCTACTTCGCCGAAGACCCCGCCACCGCGGTGTCGCTGGTCTACGTCGAAGGGGTGCCCGACGGCCGGCGGTTCTACGACGCCGCCCGTTCGGTCGCCGAACGCCGGCCGCTCGTCGTGCTCAAGGGCGGGGCCACCGCCGGCGGGCAGCGTGCCGCGGCGAGTCACACCGGCTCGCTCGCCACCGACGACCGCGTCTTCGACGGTGCCTGCCGCCAGGCCGGTGCGAGCCGAGCGGCGAGCGTCGAAGAAGCCTTCGACACCGCCGCCACCTTCGCCACCCAACCGCTGCCCAGAGGCCCCCGCACCGTCGTGGTGACCACCGCGGGAGGCTGGGGCGTGCTGTGTGCCGACGCGATCACCCGGGGTGGCACGCTCGAACTGGTCGAACTGCCCGGTGACCTGCACGACACGCTCGGCGAGAAGCTCCCCCCCCGGTGGAGTCGCAACAACCCCGTCGACCTCGCCGGTGGCGAGACCCGCGACACGATCCCCGAGGTACTCGAAGCGATCGCCCGTCATCCCGGCGTCGATGCGGTGATCTACCTGGGTCTCGGCATCCAGTCGAACCAGGCCCGCCTCGAACGTGACGGTGGTTTCTACCCCGATCACGGCCTGGAACGCATCGTCGACTTCCACGAACGTCAGGACGCCCGCTACGCCCAGGCCGCCGTCGACGTGTCGGAAGCGACCGGCAAGCCGATCCTGTGCGCGACCGAACTGGCCGTCACCCGACCCGACAACCCCGGCGTGGCCACGCTGCGGGCGAACCATCGGCTCTGCTACCCCTCGGCCGACCGGGCGGTGCGCGCGCTCGAACACCTGTGGACCTACGCGCGGCACCGGCAACGCCGCTCGTGACGTCTCCTCCCGGGCCTGGTCGCTCCCGACGGGCGTCGATCGCGGCGCCCGTCGTGTTGTTCGTGCTCGTGCTCGCCATCGGTGTCGGGAGTGTCAGGTCGACCGCGCCGGCCTCGGCGGGCTCGGGCGCGCCCCCCGGATCGTCGGCGACACCACTGTTCAGCGCCCGTCGGGTGCCCGTGCTGGTGCAGTCGATCGCGGCGAAGCCGAAACTCGTACCCGAACTCCTCTCGGTGGCCGCTGCGAGCCCGACCGAGACCTGCCTGGCGGTCGACGTCGCCGGAAGGTCGCTGTTCGCATCCAACCCCTCCACGCCGCTCGTTCCCGCGTCGAACCAGAAGATCGTGACCGCCCAGTTGGCGCTCGACGTGCTCGGACCCGACCATCGTTACCGGACCGATGTCGGTGGCACCCTCGGGGCCGACGGCACGGTCGCGGGTGACCTGTATCTCGTCGGTGGCGGCGATCCCGTGCTGCGCACCAGGGCCTACGCCGACTATCTCGGCGACCAGGCGGGAGCGGGGACCTCGATCGAAGACCTCGCCGACGCCGTGGTCGCCAGAGGAGTGCGTCGCGTGAGCGGATCGGTCGTCGGTGACGAATCCCGTTACGACGGCGAACGTCTCGTACCCGGATGGCCCGAGCGCTACCTCGACCAACATCAACTCGGTCCGCTGTCGGCCCTCGAGGTGAACCAGAGCTTCACGTCCTTCCCCGACACCTACAGCGAAGAAGGTCTCGCCGACCTCGAGAACGCCGGCGACCCACCGAAGTTCGCCGCGGCGACGTTCACCGAACTGCTCGAAGCACGCGGCGTCGAGGTCGACGGTGGTCCGAAGGCCGGGGTGCGGCCCGACGGCACCGCGGTGATCGCGAGCGTCACCTCACCGCCACTGACCGCGATCGTCCACCAGATGTTGAACCGCAGCGACAACCAGATCGCCGAGCTGCTCGTCAAGGAGGCCGGAGCGGTCGAAGGCGACGGGGGTAGCACCCGGGCCGGTCTGGCCGTCTTCGCGGCCGCCTTCGACCGGCTCGGTCTGCCGTCGGCGGGGGTGGTCATGCACGACGGCTCGGGGCTCGGTTACGACAACCGACTCACCTGCGCACTGTTGTCGGCACTGCTGACACGATCGGGAGACGACTCGGCGATCGCCGACGGGTTGGCGGTCGCCGGGCAGAGGGGCACCTTGCGCGACCGTTTCGAAGACCCGGCCACCAACGGGCGCATCCGGGCCAAGACGGGCACGCTGAACGACGTGAGTTCGCTGTCGGGGTTCGCCGACCCGACCGGGGCGCCGCCACTGGTGTTCGCCTACATCGCCAACGGTGCGCCGGTCACCCCCGGGCTGCTCGACATCCAGGAGGACCTCGGTCGGGCGCTCGTCGATTACGGCACCGGTCTGCCCCTCGGCGAGCTGTCTCCCCGATGATGCAGCTGTCGACCGCGCCGAAGTGGCACCATGGTTGGTCGGGCCCGCGACACGGGCCTGCCGTCTACCCATCACCGGAGAGGACCCTTCATGGCTGAAGACGACTCGAGCCCCCAGAAGAGCCTGGGCGAGATCTTCGAGCTGACCAAGGCCTATGCGAAGCAGGAGACGGTCGATCCGATCAAGGGACTGTGGAAGTTCGTCGCCTTCGGCCTCGGTGCCGCCGTGGTCGGGGCGATGGCGATCGGCTTGTTGATCGTCGGCATCCTGCGGCTCCTCCAGACCGAGACCGGTCAGCATCTGACGGGAAGCCTCACGTGGGTGCCGTACCTGATCACCCTGGTGATCACCCTCATCGTGATCGCGCTCGCCGTCGTGTCGATCACGAACAGGAAGGGAACCGAACGATGACCGCCACGCCGCCGCCCCTCGACGGGAACAAGATCACCCCGGACGACCTGCGCGCCAAGTTCGCCGAACTCCGGGGCGAGGTGGATTCCACCGCGGATGCCGCCAAGTCGACCGCGTTGACCGTGGGTGCGGTCGTGGGCACGGCGCTCGTACTCGGAGTGTTCCTGCTGGGTCGGCGCCGTGGTCGCAAGCGCACCACGGTGGTCGAGATCCGGCGCGTGTGAGAGGTCGCCCATGGCCCTGTTGCTGTTGCTCCAGAGAAGGTTCTTCAGTCGGTTCATGGAGGGCCGCCCGGGCCCGTGGGGCGCGCTCGCGGCCGGCATCTTCGGGTTCCGCATGCTCCTCAAGTGGGGTCGCAAGTCCGAAGACGTCACCTACCGGACCGTGTTGAAGCCGGGGGAGACCCTCACGATCGCCCACACCCCCGACACCGAGGTGTCCGCAAAACGTGTGGCGCGCACCCACAAGCGTGCGGCGAGGAAGGCGCGACGCCGGTCGACGGGCGAAGCGCCAGACGGCACGTCCGCTTCGTGACGCGGCCCGGGGCGGTGCTCACCGCGGGTGAGCGGGTCCTGCTCATCGACCACAAGAAGCGGAACTATCTGGTGACCCTCGAGGCGGGGGCGGCGTTCCACTCCCACGCGGGCGTCGTCGAACACGACGCGATCATCGGTTCACCCGAAGGGACGGTGCTCCGGGCCACCAGAGGCGGCACCTACACCGTGCTGCGTCCCACCCTGGCCGATTTCGTGCTCAAGATGCCCCGCGGCGCCCAGGTGATCTACCCCAAGGATCTCGGTCCGCTGTTGCTGCTTGCCGACATCGGACCCGGCGTGAAGGTGCTCGAATCCGGAGTCGGGTCGGGGGCACTGTCGATGACGATGCTGCGCGCCGGTGCCGACGTGGTGGGTTACGAACTCCGCGAGAACTTCGCCGTCACCGCCCGGCGCAACGTCGGTGACTTTCTCGGTGTCGAGGCGATGGCGCGCTACCGGGTCGAGATCCGTGACATCTACGAGGGGATCGACGAAGACGACCTCGATCGTGTCGTGCTGGATCTGCCCGAACCCTGGCAGGTCGTGCCGCACGCGGCCGAACGGCTCCGACCCGGCGGGATCATCGTCGCCTACACCCCGTCGATCACTCAGGCCGTCCAGTTCCGCGGAGCGCTCGGTGACCACCGCTTCCGGTTCGCCGAGACGACCGAGATCCTGCGCCGTACCTGGCACATCGACGGCGCCGCGGTGCGGCCCGACCATCGCATGGTCGCCCACACCGGCTTTCTCACCCAGGCCCGCTGGCTGGGATGAATCGCCCGGTCGACCGTTGGCGACGGGCCGGCAGTGGGATCAGTCGTTCTCGATGAAGATGCACTCGCCGGGGCATTCTTCGGATGCCTCGATCGTGGCTTCCTCGAGCCCTTCCGGCACGGTCGCCTGACACGCGGCGCCACCCGGGTCGTTCAACGGCTCACCGTCCTGTTTCACATAGGCGAGACCGTCGTCGAGGAGGACGAACACCTCCGGGCAGATCTCTTCGCAAAGACCGTCACCAGTGCAAAGATCCTGGTCGATCCATACCTTCATGGTCACCTGCAGCCTCGTGTCGCGGATGGGTGGGACTTCCCTGCTCTGCCACGTTAGGCACCGGCGCCACGGTTACACCATTCGGCCATGTGCCACCGGTCACGTTGCGATGCCGCGATATCACCGCCAACGGGCCCGCGAACCGGTAGGGTCCGAAACAACCCCGACGACACCGAGGAGGTGATCCCGATCGCACCCGACGACCGTGACGAGGCGATGAGATTCGCCGAACTCACCAGTTACTGTGACGAGCTCGAGCGCGAGCTCGGCGATCTGCGCCGCCGTGTCCAGGCGGGTCCGGCTCGGATCCACGAGCTCGAGGACCGACTCGTCGACGCCCGTGCCCAGCTTGCGCAAGCGGTGTCGCGCAACGAGAAGTTGACCTTCACGTTGCGTGAGGCGCGCGACCACATCGCGTCCTTGCGCGAGGAGGTCGACAAGCTCACGCAACCGCCCGCGGCCTACGGCACGCTCCTCGCCGTGAACGACGACGGTACCGTCGACGTGTTCTCCGGTGGCCGCAAGATGCGCGTCGCGGTCGCGATGGACGACACCGAGACCCTCGAGGTCGGTATGGAAGTCGTACTGAACGACTCGCTGAACGTCGTGTTGGCCCGGGAGCCCGAGTCGCAGGGCGAGGTCGTGACCTTCTCCGAACACATCGGGACGGACCGGGCGCTGGTCAGCGCGCACACCGACGAGGAACGCGTCGTGGCGGTCGCCCCGAGCCTGCGCGACGTCAAGTTGCGTGCCGGCGACACCCTGCGGATGGACAGCCGGTCGGGTCTGTTGCTCGAAAAACTGCCGCGCCCCGAGGTCGAGCAGCTCGTGCTCGAAGAGGTCCCCGACATCACCTACGCCGACGTCGGCGGACTCGACTCGCAGATCGAACAGATCGCGGACGCGGTCGAGTTGCCGTATGTCCACGCGGACCTGTTCGCAGAACACGATCTGCCCGCTCCCAAGGGGATCCTGCTCTACGGGCCCCCTGGTTGTGGCAAGACCCTGATCGCCAAGGCGGTCGCGAACTCGCTCGCCAAGAAGGTCGCCCAGGTCTCGGGTGACGAACACGCCCGGAGCTACTTCCTCAACATCAAGGGGCCCGAGCTGCTGAACAAGTACGTGGGCGAGACCGAACGTCAGATCCGACTGGTGTTCCAGCGCGCCCGGGAGAAGTCGGAGGAAGGTTGGCCGGTCATCGTGTTCTTCGACGAGATGGACTCGATGTTCCGCACCCGGGGCACCGGGATCTCCTCGGACATGGAATCCACGATCGTGCCGCAGCTCCTCGCCGAGATCGACGGGGTCGAGGCGTTGCGGAACGTGATCGTGATCGGCGCGTCGAACCGCGAGGATCTCATCGACCCGGCGATCCTGCGACCGGGTCGACTCGACGTCAAGATCAAGATCGAACGCCCCGACGCGGAAGCCGCTGCACAGATCTTCGCCCGGTACCTGAACACCGATCTTCCTCTCGATCCCGACATGGTCGCCGACACCGGCGATGCCGAGAGCGCGATCGCGGCGATGATCTCCGACACCGTGGCCGAGATGTACCGCACCGACGAGTCGAACCGGTTCCTCGAGGTGACCTACGCGAACGGCGACAAGGAGGTCATGTTCTTCAAGGACTTCGCCTCTGGGGCGATGATCGAGAACATCGTCCGTCGGGCCAAGAAATTGGCGATCAAGCGGGTGATCTCGGGAGGTCCCCGGGGGTTGCGCACGGTCGACCTGATCGATTCGATCCACCAGGAATACAAGGAACACGAGGATCTGCCCAACACCACCAACCCCGACGACTGGGCGAAGATCTCGGGCAAGAAGGGCGAGCGGATCGTCTACGTGCGCACGCTGGTGAGCCGCGACTCGGAGTCCAAGATCGACGGTGGTCGGGCGATCGAACGGGTTGCGACCGGCCAGTATCTGTGACCGGGAGCAGGCGCTAGGCACTCGATGGCCGTCCACAAGTACCTCGGGCTCGAGACCGAGTTCGGCATCGTGCACCGTGGTGCGGCGGAGCCCAACCCGATCGCGGCGTCGTCGCTGCTGATCAACGCGTACCTGGACTCGATCGCCCGGGGTGCGACCGGTCGCGACGACCCACGCATCGACTGGGATTTCGAGAGTGAGACGCCGGGAAACGACGCCCGCGACGCGCCGGCACCCGAGTCGAGTCCCCCCAAGGTCGAGACCCACCTCGTCAACACCGTGCTGGGGAACGGCGCCCGGTACTACGTGGATCACGCCCACCCCGAGTTGTCGACGCCAGAGTGCGCCGACGCCCGATCGGTCGTCGTCTGGGATGCCGCGGCGGTCGTCATCGCCCAACGCTCGATGGCCGCGGCACGAGCTCTGCTCGCCGACGGCGAGGAACTCGTCGTCTACAAGAACAACTCCGATGGCAAGGGCAACTCCTATGGATGCCACGAGAACTACCTGATCGCCCGGTCGGTGCCCTTCTACCGGATCGTCGATCACGGCACCGCTCACTTCGTCACCCGCCAGATCTTCACCGGTTCGGGAAAGCTGGGCAGCGAGATCCCCGGCGTCGACGTCGACTACCAACTCACCCAGCGGGCGGATTTCTTCGAGGCCGAGGTCGGACTCGAGACGACCCTGAAGCGCCCCATCATCAACACCCGCGACGAACCGCATTCGGATTCGACGAAGTACCGACGGTTGCACGTGATCTGTGCGGACGCGAACTGTTCCGAGGTGGCGACCCTGCTCAAGGTCGGTACCACTGCGCTGGTGTTGGCCATGGTCGAGGACGCGCAACCGCTGCCCGACGTGCACTTCACGGCGCCGGTGGCCGCGATGCGGGCCGTGTCACTCGACATGGACCTGGCGCGGCCTCTGGTGTGCACCGACGGGTCGACGGTCACCGCGCTCGAGGTACAGGCCGACTTCCTCGCGTGTGCCGAGCGGTACGTGGCCGCCGGTGGTTCCGGGTGCGTCGGAGGCGACGAGATCGCGCAGCTCGTGCTCGACCACTGGCGGGCGGTGCTCACAGGGCTCGAATCGGACCCCATGAGCCTGGCCGACCGGCTCGACTGGGTCGCCAAGTACCGCCTGGTCGATGCGTACCGCACCCGCCACGGGCTCGATTGGGCCGATCCGCGTCTGTCCGCGATCGCCCTGCAGTACCACGACCTGCGCCCGGGTCGGTCGTTGGCGGCGCGTGCGGGGCTGGTCCGTATCTCGAACGACGACGAGGTCGCCTGGGCGGTCGATCACCCACCCGAGGACACCAGGGCGTGGTTCCGGGGGACGTGTCTGACCCGCTACCCCGACGCGGTCGTCGCGGCCAACTGGGATTCGATGGTGTTCGACGTCGGGGAGCCTCCGCTCCGGCGGGTGCCGATGATGGAACCCGGGCGGGGAACCAGGGCCCAGGTCGGTGCACTCGTCGACCGCAGCGCGACCGCCCGCGACCTCATCGCGAATCTCGGCTCCTGACGCCCGGGAGCGGCCAGGGGAAACCATGCGTGTGGAGGTGGTGGTCGGGTCGATAGCTTGGGGAGACCGTTGGCAACACGAAGGACCGCACAGTGGCCGAACGAGAACAGAAACACCGCACCCCGAACGCCAACCGCGTCACCGGCGACGCCCCGACCGAAGCCGACAGCGGCACGCGCTCGGAATCGGGCGAGAAGATCAAGTCCGAACTCGACGATCTGCTCGACGAGATCGACGATGTGCTCGAAGAGAACGCCGAGGAGTTCGTGAAGTCCTACGTGCAAAAGGGCGGTGAGTAGCGACCCGCTACCCTGCTCAGACGTGACGCTTCCTCTCTATTCGACCAATGACGACCCCGGTCCCGACTTCGCGACGCTGGTGACGAGGACCGGACTCGCCGCACCGGTGCCGACCGAAGGCGTACCCGACGGCCTGAAGATCCCGCACGGCACCACCGTCGTCGCGCTCCGCTACAGCGGCGGTGTCCTCATGGCGGGTGACCGGCGGGCGACCGCCGGGAACTTCATCTCCCACCGACGCATCGAGAAGGTCTTTCCCGCCGACGCGTACTCGGTGGTGGGCATCGCCGGCACGGCGGGTCCGGCGATGGAGATGGTCAAGTTGTTCCAACTGCAGCTCGAGCACTACGAGAAGGTGGAAGGGTCGGCACTGAGCCTGGAAGGCAAGGCGAACCAGCTCGGCCGGATGGTGCGCAACCACCTGCCCGCCGCCATGCAGGGGCTCGCCGTCGTACCGCTGTTCGCCGGGTACGACCGGGTGTCCGGGTACGGGCGTCTCTTCCAGTACGACGTGACCGGGGGCCGCTACGAGGAACAGGAGTTCACCGCGACCGGATCGGGCAGCATGCAGGCCACGACCGTGGTCAGCCTCGGGTGGTCTCCGTCGCTGGATGCCGACGGTGCGACGGATCTCGCACTCCGCGCCCTGCTGAGTGCGGCAGACGCCGACTCGGCGACCGGGGGCCCGGACCTGTTGCGGGGGATCTACCCCGTCGTTCTCGATGTCGACGAGCAAGGCTGCCGGCGTGTGGAGGACTCCGAGCTGCGGGGCCGGGTGCAGCGACTCCGTGACAGCTACGTGGTCCAGTACGGTGAACCGGCAGGGGAGGACGAGCTGTGAGCATGCCCTACTACGTCTCGCCCGAGCAGGTGATGGCCGACCGGGCCGACTATGCGCGCAAGGGGATCGCCCGTGGACGCAGCCTCGTCGCCCTCGTCACCGACGAGGGGATCGTGCTCTGTGCGGAGAATCCGTCGTCGACGCTCCACAAGATCAACGAGATCTACGACCGCATCGCCTTCGGCGGAGTCGGCAAGTTCAACGAATTCGATCAGCTTCGGGTCGCCGGAGTGCGTCACGCGGATCTCAAGGGCTTCGAGTTCTCCCGTTCCGACGTCGACGCCCGAAGCCTCGCGAACCAGTACGCGCAGCATCTCGGCCAGGTGTTCACCCATGAGATGAAGCCGATGGAGGTCGAATTGCTCGTCGCCGAGGTCGGTCCGCGCCCCGACGAGGACCGACTCTTCCATGTGCTCTACGACGGCACGATGATGGACGAATCCGACTGGTGTGCGCTCGGCGGTGACACCGGTGCGGTGTCCCACCGACTCGAGGACCTGTGGCAGGCGAACCTGGACTTCGCGAACGGCCTCGCGATCGCGGTCGCCGCACTCTCCACCGGCGACGACCACCTCGGCGCCGACGAGCTCGAAGTCGCCTGTCTGAGCAGGAACGGTCGTCGACGCGCCTTCGAGCGCTGGGAGGACGCCCGGGTCCGTGACGTGCTCGCATCGGTCACCATCCCGGCGATCGACACCGCCGCCGGAGACTCGCGTGACGACGCGGCGCGCCGGGCCGACTCCTCCGGCGACGACGCCGACACCAGCGGCTGAAACCGGCCGCGGCAAGCATCGGCGCCACGGGCCGCGGCGCCCGATAACGTGCGCACCATGCAACGCCGGATCTACGGCATCGAGAACGAGTACGGCATCACGTGCACGTTGAACGGCCAGCGCCGTCTCAGTCCCGATGAAGTGGCGCGGTACCTGTTCCGGCGGGTGGTGTCCTGGGGGCGTTCGTCCAACGTGTTCCTCGCCAACGGTGCCCGGCTCTATCTCGACGTCGGATCCCACCCCGAATACGCCACGCCCGAATGCGACTCGATCCGCAACCTGGTCGCACACGACAAGGCCGGCGAACGGATCCTGCAACAGTTGCTCGTCGGGGCCCAACGGCGCCTCGCCGAGGAAGGGATCCGTGGCGACATCTTCCTGTTCAAGAACAACACCGATTCGGCCGGGAACTCCTACGGGTGTCACGAGAACTACCTGACGACGCGGCGCGACGATTTCGGCCACTACGCCGAGGTGATGATCCCGTTCCTCGTGTCGCGTCAGATCTACGCCGGTGCCGGCAAGGTGCTGATGACCGCCCGTGGCGCGCGGTTCTCGATCTCGCAGCGGGCCGAACACATCTGGGAGGGGGTGTCGTCCGCGACGACGCGCAGCCGCCCGATCATCAACACCCGTGACGAGCCGCACGCCGACGCCGAGCGGTATCGCCGACTGCACGTGATCGTCGGCGACTCGAACATGAACGAGTATGCGGCGTTCCTGAAGGTCGGCGCGGCCAGCATCATGCTGCGGATGCTCGAAGAACCCTCGGTCGTGCTGCGCGACATGACCCTGGAGAATCCGATCCGGGCGATCCGTGAGATCAGCCACGACCCGACCTGCAAGCGCACCGTACGCCTCGCGAACGGGCGCGAAGTGTCGGCCCTCGACATCCAGACCGAGTACTGCGAGCGTGCGCAACGATTCTCCGACACCCGTGGCCTGCCCCCCGAAGAAGAACAGGCACTCGCGATGTGGACCCACTGTCTCAAGGGGATCGAGAAGGACCCGCTGTCGCTCGACCGCGAGTGCGACTGGGTGACCAAGTACAACCTGATCGACGCGTACCGGACCCGCCACAAGCTGGAGCTGAACGACCCGAAGGTCGCGTTGATGGACCTGCAGTACCACGACGTCGACCGGGCCCGCGGCCTGTACTACCGCCTGGAGGCCCGGGACCGCGTGGTCCGTATGTGCACCGACGCCGAGATCGAGACCGCCGTCGACGAGCCGCCCCAGACGACACGGGCACGGCTGCGCGGCGCCTTCATCCGCCGGGCCAAGGAGCGCAAGCGGGACTACACGGTCGATTGGGTGCACCTGAAACTGAACGATCAGGCGCAACGCACCATCCTCTGCAAGGACCCGTTCCGGTCCCAGGACGAACGGGTCACCCGACTCATCGAAAGCCTCTGATGGCCACATTCGTCGAGGGGCGCGTGGTCGAGGTGCGTCGCGACCGGCCCGGCTACCAGCAGGTGCTGATCGAACGGGACGATTCCCGCACCCCCGAGAAGGCCTACGTCGTCACCGCACTTACCGGGTCGGTGGCGGTCGGCGACGAGGTGTTGGCGAACACGACCGCGGTCGATCTCGCGCTCGGCACCGGCGGATCCCACGTCGTGTCGGTGAATCTCACCCAGGGTGCGTACCACGTTCCCGGCGGCGGCCACATCATGAAGCTGCGCTACACCCCGATGCAGCTCGACACCGGCGCGGCCGAAGAGCATCTCGACGATCTCCCCGACGATCTCGATTCGACGGTCGTGGTCGCCTGCACGCTGCACAGCCAGGTACCCCTGGTGGTGCTCGGGGCGCTGGCGGAGTACCCGGATCTGCGCATCGCCTACGTGATGACCGACGGCGCCGCCCTGCCCCTGGCGATGAGCGAGCTCGTGTTCGCCATGGACGAGGCCGGGCTGTTGGCCGCGGGGACCATCACGGCCGGTCACGCGTTCGGTGGCACGCGTGAGGCCGTCGGCGTGCCCTCGGCGCTGGCGCTCGCCCGCCACGACGCGGGGGCGGATCTCGTCGTGGTCGGGATGGGTCCCGGCGTGGTCGGGACCGGTCACCGTCTGGGTACGACCGCACTCGAGGCGGCACCGATCCTTGACACGGCCGATGCGCTCGGCGGGCGCGGGGTGCTGTGTGTCCGGGCCTCACAGGGCGACGGTCGCGCGCGCCACCGCGGCGTGAGCCACCACACCGCCACGGTGCTGGACCTGCTCCGCAGCCCCGTGACCGTTCCCGTGACCGCGACGCTGCGTGACGAACTCGAACCGTGGCGCGACCGGCACCGGATCGTCGGGGTCGACGACGTCGACGCAACCGCGTTGCTGGCGCGCGCCGGCATACGGGTCACCACGATGGGGCGGGGCCCCGACGAGGACCGGTTGTTCTTCGACACGGCGGCCGCGGCGGGTCGCTGTGCCGCGGCGATGGTGGCCGAAGGAGGGGGAACCCGGTGAGTGCCGCGAAACTCGAACGCCTGATGAACCTGGTCGCGGCACTGCTGCACACCCGGGTTCCGCTGTCTGCGGCCACGCTGCAGGACCGGGTCGGTGGTTACCCCGACGATCCGATCGCCTTCCATCGACAGTTCTCGCGTGACAAGGAGGACCTGCGGGAGATGGGCGTGCCCATCACGATCGAGCCCGTGCCCTTCAGCACACCGGTGGTGGAGGGGTACCGCATCGACCCCGACGAGTACTACCTGGGCGACCCCGACCTCGACGTCGACGAGATCGCGGCGCTGCATCTGGCCACGCGTCTCATCGCCGTCGACCCGGGGGCGGGCCGGACCAGTCTGTTCAAGCTCGGTGGGATACCCGGGCACCTCGACGCCGATGCGGTCCCGTGGGCGTCGGTTCCCGCCGATGAGAACCTGGGCGTCCTCTTCGAGGCCTGTCACCGGCCGAGCGTGGCGGAGTTCACCTACCGGGAGACCCCGCGACGGCTCGCCCCGCAGGCGCTCGGCTTCCAGAACGGACACTGGTACGTGACCGGATGGGATCTCGGTGCGGACGAGGTTCGGATCTACCGCCTGGACCGGATCGCCGGCAAGGTCGAACTCGGGGCATCACTGACCGACCCGCCGGTCGAGCGCATCGACATCGGTGAGATGCAACCCTGGAGGATCGGGGGGGACGAGACGGTGACGGTGACGCTGCGGGTCGATCCGGTCGCGGTGCCGACGGTCACGGCCCAGGTCGGTCCCGAGCGGGTCGTCGAGGTCGCCGAGGATGCGTCGGCCGTCGTGCGGCTGGAGGTCACCAGTGTCGACGGGTTCCGCTCATGGTTGCTCGGCTTCGGAGAGGCCGTCGAGGTGGTGGAACCGGCGGCGGTGCGCGACGGGATCGTCGCGTGGCTCGACGACATCATCGAGGGCGCGCCATGACCCGGCGAGTCACCGCGACGGATCGTCTCGCCCGGCTCCTGGCGCTCGTCCCCTGGGTCGCCGGTCATCCCGACGGCGTGCCGGTGGATCAGGTGTGCGCGCGGTTCGAGGTCGACCGCGACGAGCTGGTCCGCGACCTCGACACGGTGATGATGGTCGGCGTGCACCCGTACACGCCCGACACGATGATCGAAGCCTGGATCTCGGACGACCGCGTGCTGATCCAGTACGCCGATGCGTTCGCGCGCCCCCTGCGGCTGACCGCGCACGAGGCCGTGACGATGATCGCCGCGGCACGCGGTCTCGCCGCGGTCCCCGGCGGAGACGACAACGGACCGCTGCAACGGGCGCTCGGCAAGCTCGCCGCAGTGGTCGGAGCCGACGTGGACACCGCGATCGAGGTGGATCTCGGCGACGCGTCACGGGAGATCTTCGACGTGCTCGACACCGCCCGAACCGAGCGGCGGCAGGTCGAGATCGCCTACCCGGACACCACCGACGACCAGCAGCACACCCGCCGGATCGAGCCGAGCCAGTTGTTCTCGTCATCGGGCAACTGGTACGTGTCGGGCTGGTGTCACCGGGCCGACGACCACCGGGTGTTCCGTGTGGACCGCATCATCTCGGCGCGCGCGACCGACGAGGACTTCTCGCGGCCGGTGGCCGACGCTCCCGGTGCGGTCGCCTTCGACGAGTCCAGCCCCCAGGTCGAGCTCGAGGTCGCACGGTCGGCGGCCTGGTTGTTCGACCAGGTACCCGTCGTGGCCCGTGACGACCGCGACGAGACCGTCCGATTCCGTCTGTCCATCGGATCGACGCGGTGGTTGGCGCGACTGCTCGTGCAGTTGGGGCCGGCCGTGAGGGTCGTCGATGCCGATCCGGTGCTCGGGGCGGACCGACTGGCGGCTGAGGAGGGGCGGCGAATCCGGGCCATCTACCGGTGAAGGATCCGGCGGTCGGGTATGGGGGAGTGACGGTCGCCCGGTATCGTCGGTGTTCTTGTGCAAGATGATGTGACCGGGGCCCGAAACGGGGTCAAGAACTCCGTCGAGGGTGCCGGGGCGGCGGAGGCGCCGGGCATCGACCTTCCGCCCTCCCGCCTGAAGCGGGGCCGCCAGCGGTCGAGGTTGCGGTCGGTGATCGAATGGGTGGTCGTGGTCGGCGGAGCCTTCGGGCTCGCCGTGCTGATCCAGGCGTTCCTGTTCCAGCCGTTCCGGATCCCCTCGGGGTCGATGATCCCCACGCTGGAGAACGGCGACCGGATCGTGGTCAACAAGTTGTCGTACCGTCTCCACTCGGTCAACCGGGGCGATGTCGTCGTGTTCACCACCCCCGACTGTGCCGCCGCCGACGAGCCGGAGTGGGCGAACTGCGGGATCGTCGGCGACTACGCAGACCTGGTCAAGCGGGTCGTCGCCGTGCCCGGGGATCGTCTGGCGATCGCGGATGATCACGTCTACGTCAACGGCGAGCGCATGGACGAGCCCTACGTGAAGCCCGGGGCGTCGACCGTCCGCCAGCCTCCCTACGGCTGTGGCTTCACCGGCACGCGTGCCCACCCGTATGTGATTCCCGACGGCATGGTGTTCGTCATGGGCGACAACCGTTCCGACTCGCTCGACAGTCGCTGTTTCGGGCCGATTCCGGAGTCGTCCCTGGTGGGGCGCGCGTTCGTCATCATCTGGCCGCTGGGTCGCCTCGGCTGGTTGTGATCCGACACGAGACGGGACCTTCACATCGATGAACACCGCGGTGTGGCCCGCGTCCGTCCTGGGTCTCGGCCGGGGCGTGCATCTCGACCGATGATCCGGGTGACGCGGTCGGATCTGCCGCGGCGAGCGACGGGTAGCGTGGGGCCATGCGTTGGCTCTGGGCCGTCGGTCCGTTCGTCGTCGTGTGCGTCGCCGTCTGGCTGGTGAGGGGCTCTCGTCGGCTCGCCCGACTCCACCTCATGTCGGTCGACGGCCGACCCGGGGACACCGCGGATCGGCTCGGAGGCCTCCGTGGGAATCTCTCGGACCTGCACGGCGACCTCGAACGTTTCGGGCCGGTGCCGGAGGGCGACGACGACGCCGGACCCGCCGACCGGTAGCATCGGGAACGATGCTGGATTTCTCGCCGGAGAAGATGCTGTTCATCTTCCTGATCGTGGCCGTCGTACTCGGGCCCGAGAAGCTGCCGGAGCTCTCCCGGAAGATCGGGCGTGCCGCAGCGGAGTTGCGCAAGCTCTCGGGTGGTTTCCGTGAGGAGATGAACAAGGCCGTGCACGAGATGACCTCGGACTCGACCGGCAACGACCCGCCCTCACAAGGCGGTGGCGAGATCCCCGCAGGGACTCCCGGCGCCGGGAACTCCGACGACGAGTCGGGCTCCTGACCCATCGCTGTCGACCTCATGAGTTCAAAGCATCCGACCACTCCCGATGATTCGTCCATGTCGCTCATGGCGCATCTCGTCGAGCTGCGCAACCGTCTGCTCAAGGTCGCCATCGCCGTGGCGATCGCGGCCGTCGTGGGCTGGCTCGTGTTCGATCCGGTGTTCAAGCTCCTGACGCACCCGATCGTCGACCTGTGCAAGCAGCACGATTGCCTGCTCGAGGGCGGCAAGCTCCAGAACATCGACCCACTCGACCCGCTCACGACACGACTCAAGTTGTCGGTGTACATCGGGATCGGTATCGCGATGCCGGTCATCCTGTGGCAGATCTGGCGATTCGTCGCCCCCGCGCTGTACGCGAACGAACGCAAGTACACGGTGGCGTTCATCGGCCCCGCGCTGTTGCTCTTCCTGTCGGGCGCGGCGCTCGCCTACTTCGTCCTTCCGGTCTCGCTGAACTGGTTGCAGGGCGTGGGCGGCCCGCAGTTCGTGGCCGCGTACGACTCGGGCAAGTTCGTGGCGCTCATCGGCTGGATGATGCTCGCCTTCGGCCTCGCATTCGAATTTCCCGTCGTGCTGGTCGCCCTCATGGCGATCGGGGTGCTCAAACCCCGCACCCTGATCCGTGGCTGGCGATACGCCATTGCGATCATCATCGTGTTCGCCGGGGTGATCACCCCGACCGCGGACCCCTTCACGTTCATGTTCATGGCCGTACCGATGGTCGTTCTCTACGGCGTGGCCGTGTTGATCGGGGTCCTGATGGAACGGGCACGGAGCCGCCGGTCCGCGCTGCAGTGACGATCCGCAAGCGCCGACCGTGGGGGGAGTCGGGCGTCCTCGTCGAGTCGGGTGTCGTGATCCATCGTGACGCCGAGGCGTCCCACGCGCTCGCCGAGGCCCGCACGGCGGGCGAACCGTTGCCGATGCTCGGTCTTTTGGGGGGCGATCTGTGTGCGACGCTCGGGGGGACCGGTTCCGAGGCGAACCTGTACTCGCCGGCGGCGCGCCGCTACCCGGTGGATCTCGGGGTGGCGACCGCCGACGGTGTCGAACACGTCTTCGTCGCTCACGTGATCGTGCGACGACGGGCCTGGCGTGGCCGGGTCGTGGCAGCCATGAACGCCCAGTGGTTCGGAACCTGGGATCTCGGTCCGAAGTCCCATCCCAACGACGGCCTGCTCGACACCACCGATGCGTCGCTGGGGTGGTCCGACAAGTTCGCCGCCAGGCGGCGTCTCGCCACGGGGACCCACGTGCCGCACCCCCGGATCGTGGTCCGCCGAGCTGCCGGGGCGACCTTCGACTTCGAGCCGGCCGGTCTGCTGTTCGTCGACGGTGAGCTGGTGGGACGGGTGCAGCACCTGGAACTCGGCGTCGAGCCCGACGCGTTCACGGTCGTGATCTGACTACGGTGGCCCGGGTGACCGACGCACGGCCGATCGACTCCCGCATGGCGGACGCGTCCGTCGCCTGGGCGGACCGGCTGATCGCCGTCGCCCACGACATCGCCGCCCATCCGGAACTGAACTTCGAAGAACGCCACGCCCACGAGGTGCTGGTGTCGCTGCTGGATGATGCGGGCCTGAAGGTCGAACCGCACGCCCACGGGCTGGACACCGCGTTCGTGGCCCGAGCCGGCTCGGGGAACGGTCCGACCGTTGCGATCCTGTGCGAGTACGACGCGCTCCCCGGTGTCGGGCACGCGTGTGGCCACAACGTGATCGCCGCGGTCGGCGCCGGTGCCGGAATCATCGCCGCGCACGTGGTCGACGAGCTCGACGGTCGTCTCGTCGTCGTGGGGACGCCGGCCGAGGAAGGAGGTGGCGGCAAGGTCGACCTGCTCGAGGCCGGGGCGTTCGCCGACGTCGACGTGGCGCTGATGGTGCATCCGGCGGACGCCGACCTCACCCACATGGACACCATCGCCGTCGCCCAATACCGGGCCACCTACACCGGCCGGGCCGCACATGCGGCGGCGGCACCCGAACAGGGTCGCAACGCGCTCGATGCGGCGGTCCTGGGCTACGTCAACGTGGCCGCGCTGCGCCAGCACATCGGCGATCGTGAACGGGTGCACGGCATCTTCACCCGTGGGGGCGACGCCGCGAACGTCGTTCCCGCGGCGGCCGAGACGGTCTGGTTCGTCCGCTCACCGACCCTGCACTCGCTCGGGCTTCTCAGCGAACGGGTGCACACGTGCCTGCAGGCCGGAGCCGACGCCGCAGGATGCACCGTGTCGATCGCCCGGGAGCATCATCGGTATGCAGAGATGCTCGACAACCCGGTTCTCGTCGAACGGTACGTGCAGCTCGCCGCGGCGACGGGCCGAGAGGTCCGCGCCCCGCAGGGTTCCCGACGGGTCGTCGGTTCGACCGACATGGGCAACGTCAGCCAGGTCGTCCCGTCGATCCATCCGATGATCCAGGTCGCTCCACCGGGCGTCGCGATCCACACCGCCGACTTCGCCGCGGCGGCGGTCTCGGGCGCTGCGGACCGGGCCGTGATCGACGGGGCGACGATCCTGGCCCGACTCGCGGCCGCGTGCTGGGCCGAAGCCGGGCTCGTCGCTGCGGCACGCCGCGCCTTCGACGCGGCCATCCCGTCCCGTCACGACGGTGCCATCTAGAGTCGTCGTGTGAACACGTATGCCGCCGAGGAGTTCACCGCTTCCGAGGCCGACATTCTCCGCCGCTACTTCACCAACCTCGACCAGCCGGTCTTCGCCCTGGTCAATCTGCCCGAAGTGGTCAAAGGGGCCCTGTTCGCCCGGTATTCCCGCTCGCACAAGAGCCTCCGCCGGTTGTTCCTGGACGAGTTCGTCACCGATCTGGACATCACCGGCGATGCGACGATCGACGCCACCGTCGGTCTGGAACGGGCCGAGCAGCTCTACGAGAAGGTGTTCGTCGAGTACGGCGACGATTCGGTCGCGCAGCTCGGCGGGGTGCATCTGGCGTGCGAACAGGCCTCGAACCTGTTGACCAAGGTGCTCGAGTGGGGACGGCTGATGTCCTACCTCGAACAGTCGACCCGCTACATCGCCTATGACCGGCGGCTCGACGGGCGTTACCGCTACTACCGCGATCCCGACGTGCTCGCCTCGCCCCTGGGCACCCGCTACGTGGGCGACCTGGACCGGATGTTCGACTCCTACGGGGAGCTCGTGGCCGACATGGTGACGTTCCTCCGCGAGGTGATTCCCCGGTCGCCGGAGGATTCGGACTTCGTGTACCGGCAGGCGATCCAGGCCCGGGCCTTCGATTCGGTGCGCGGCGTGCTTCCCGGCGCGTCGCTGTCGAACGTGGGGATCTTCGGGACCGGCCAATCCTACGAGTACCTGCTGCTGCGGATGCGGGCCCACCCACTTCCCGAGGCCCGGCGGTACGCGGATCTGATGCTCACCGAACTACGGAAGGTGATTCCGTCGTTCCTGCGCCGCGTCGATCAGGTCGAGCGCGGACAGGTCTGGTCCGAGTACCTCGGGTCGCGTGCCGCGGCGATGTCCGAGGTCGCGGACCGACTCCTCGGTGCCACCACGCCGGCAGATCCGGTGACGCCGGTGACCCTCACCTCGTTCGATCCGGACGCGGAGATCTCCCTGGTCGCCGCGATGCTGTACCCCTTCAGCCACCTGCCCGAAACCCAGATCCGGGCGAAGGTCTCGGCGATGTCAGCGGCCGAACGGGTCGCGGTGGTCGACGCGTACGTGGGGGACCGGGCGAACCGGCGTCACAAGCCAGGCCGGGCACTGGAACGGATCGACTATCGCTTCGACATCCTCGCCGACTACGGGGCGTTCCGGGACCTGCAGCGGCATCGCATGCTCACGGTCGAATGGCAGCCGCTGAGCCCCCGGCACGGCTACACGCGGCCCGAGTCGGTCGATGCCGCCGGTCTGGGAGGCCGATTCGACGATGCGATGGATCGTTCGGCGGCGCTCTACCGGGAGCTGGAAGGACCCTTTCCCGCGCAGGCGGCCTATGCGGTGTCGCTCGCCTATCGGGTCCGCTTCGTGCTGCAGCTCAATGCACGTGAGGCGATGCACCTGATCGAGCTCCGGACGACGCCGCAGGGACATCCCGCGTATCGCCGGGTCGCCCAACGGATGTACGACCTGATCGCCACCGAGGCCGGACACCCGGCGGTCGCCGCGCTGATGCGGCACGTCGACCTCTCCGATGATCCACCCCTGGGGCGACTCGAGGCCGAGCGACGGGCCGAGAAGCGCCGCCATCCGGTCGCCCGGTAGCCACCCGCTCGGCGTCGATCCGCCCGATTTCCCGGGCGGCATCGGAATTTCGTCGAGAGAATGTCGGTTTTGGCCGGCGACGCGCGTATGATCCGCGCCCGCGGTACATCCGCCACCGCCAATCCGTGACACCACCCCAGCCGAGGAACCAATGGCCGACGTTATTCCAGAAGACGACGAACTCGACGAGGAGATCGACGAAGACTTCAGCGAAGACGACGAATTCGATGACGTGGATGCGGAGGACCTCGACCCCGTCGACGACGTCGTCGACGTCGAGGTCGACGTCGTCGAGGTGGAGAAGGAAGAAGAGCCCGACTCCCGCCCAGCGCACAAGAAGCGTCATTCGGGTGACGAAGAGGACGAAGATGAGGAGCTCGACGACGACGATGTCGAAGAGGACCTCGGAGAGATCCTCCAGGCCCGGCTCGCCGCGGCCGACACCGGCGAAGAGGAAGACGACGAAGACGAAGGGTCCGTCGCTCTCGATGTCGAGGACCGGACCAACAAGGCGAACCGCGTCCAGCCCAAACGGCCTGAGGAGTTCGTGTGCCAGTCGTGCTTCCTCGTGAAGCACCCGAGCCAGCTGGCCGACCCCGACCACATGTTGTGCGCCGACTGTGTGTGACGCCGGCCGATCGCCAGGAAGTGGGGAAGCGTCGTGAACAGAAGACTCGAGGACCTGCTGTACGCACCGATCGGCTTGATCGCCGGAGCCTCCCGGTTCATCCCCGAACTCGCGGAACACGGACGCATCCAGGTCGCCAACGCCCGGGTCATGGGCCAGATGGCGACCCGGCTGGGCTCCGACAAGATCGCCGGTCAGCTCGGCGGAGCCGTCGACCGGGCGAATGCATTGCTGATCCGCGCCGGGTTGTTCCCTCCCGCGGCAGACGAGACGACCGACGATGCGGCTGGTGGGGTCGTCGAGGCGCATGCAGACACGGTCGGGTCGGACGAACCGGACCCCATCGCGCGGAGCGACGCTCCCGCCGCCGACGAACTCGCGATCGTGGACTACGACAGTCTTGCGGCGTCCCAGGTCGTGCCGCGCCTGATGGCGCTCAAACCCGACGAGCTCGAGGCCGTGCGTCGCTACGAGTTCGCCAACCGTGCCCGTAAGACGATCCTGGGTCGCGTCGCACAGCTCCAGAACTGAGCGCCGTGACCAATCCGTGTCCGAACGAGGCGGCACGTCCGGCCGTACCGGACGATCGCGGCGACATCGAAGCGCTCCGGGACGAGGCCCGAGCGGCGACGCTCACCGCACGTGGCGGCGCAGCGTTGTGGGGGAGAGACCGGCCTGCGGACGTCACGGACCACGTGCTCTCGGCGGCCTTGGCCGGCGCACGCGGCGCCTGCGCAATCGTCGGGACCCTCGATGGCATGGGGGTCGGTTACCTCCTCGCACGCACCACCGACACCGAAGGGTCGGGCCGGGTGGCGGAGATCCTCGAGCTGTGGGTGACACCGGGGGCGCGGGGGATCGGGGTCGGTGAAGCCATGATGGAAGAATTGACCGCTTGGGCGCGGGCCGAAGGGTGTGGCGAACTCGACGCGGTGGCCCTGCCCGGTGATCGGGACACGAAGAACTTCTTCGAGTCGCACGGTCTGGTGGCGCGCGCGATCAGCGTCTCACGCCATCTGAACTGAACCGGGACCCGTCGCGATCCGAACCGAAGCGGCCGACGTGCCGGTGGATCAGCGACCCTTCCACACCGGGTCGCGCTTCTCGGCGAAGGCCGTGATGCCCTCCGAGAAGTCCTCGGTGCCGAACATCTTCATCATGCCCTCGCCCGAGAGCTTCCAGCCGACCTCGTCGGGTTCGTCGGTCGCGGCCAACATGATCCGACGGGACTCCCGGACCGCCAGTGGGGCCGCCTTGGTGACCCGCTCGGCGAGTTCCCGTGCGGTGGCGAGTGCTTCACCTTCGGCGCACAAGTGGTTCACGAGCCCGTAGGCGTGGGCGCGGGTGGCGTCGATCGGGTCGCCGGTGAGGGCGCATTCCATCGCGATGTTGCGCGGGAGCTTGCGGGGGAGCCGGAAGAGACCGCCGGCGCCGGCGACCAGGTTCCGCTTGACCTCGGGAATCCCGAAGGTCGCGGTGTCCGACGCGACGACCAGGTCGCACGACAACACGATCTCGGTGCCACCCGCGAGTGCCGGGCCGTCGACCGCGGCGATGATCGGCTTGGCACGCTCCCGCTGGACGATGCCCGCGAAGCCGCCGCGCTCGGTCATCATCGCGCCGGGGTTGACGCTGATCTCCTTGAGATCCGCGCCCGCGCAGAAGATGTACCCCTTCGCGGTCCGTGCTCCGGTCAGGATCCCGATCCACGCCTCGTCGTCGTTCTCGAGGGAGTCGATCGCCTCTTCGATGCCGGTCGCGACGGCGCCGTTGACCGCGTTGCGGGCGTCGGGCCGGTTGATGGTGATGGTCGCGATGTGGTTGTCGAGTTCGTATTCGATCATGGACCGAAACCCTAACGCGTGCCTACTTCGGCGCAGGTGCGGAGGCCGTGGTGATTCCGAAGGCCTTGGCGATCTCGGGAAGACGCGAGGCAAGCTTCGTGACCTTCGTCTTCAGTTCGTCGGATGGCTCGGCGGGTATCCCACTGGGGACGACCCGTTGCCGGATGGGCGAGTAGGCGAGAGCATCGAGCAACGCGACCCATCGACCGCTCGCACTCTCGGCGCTCAGGGCCTCGTGCGCTGCGGCGACCATGGCGTCGGCGAGAGGCCCGGGCAGTGGTGCGCCGGCCTTGGGCGGCCGCGAACTCAGATTCAGGACCCGCGCGATCCGCTTCTCGTCGAGCGCCGTCTGCAGCTCGGCGAGCCACTCGCTCTGCGCCCGTTCGACCCGACCGGTGAGCCTGGTACGCAACTCGTCGGCCAGTGCCCGGGTCTCGGGGGTCTTCGCGTGATCGTCCGCGGCGACCACGACGCTGCGCAGGTCGCGCAGGTCGACCTCGTCGATGGCGGCCAGCGCGGCGTCGGCGCGGTCGTGCCATTCGGCGTTCTGCAGGCGCGGCCAGATCGACTCGGCGATCTGGATCAGTCGATCGGCGGGAACCTCGGGTTGTCCCTGGGAACGCCGCTGTTCGTTGTCGCGGGCGATCGCCTGACGGAGATTCGGCATGCCACCCTTGACGAGCTGATCGGCGACCGGACGCTGTTCGTCGGCGAGTGTTTCGAGGTAGGCGTTGCGATGCGTGTGCCCCGGACGGAGTCGTGGTGCCCGCGGTGCCCGCTTCTTGACGCGACGGCGTGCGCCTTCGTGCTCGCTCTGGGCCCGTTCGGCGCCGCCGCGGCGTGGCCGACGGTCGCCGGCCTTGCGGTCCCGCAGGTCGCCCTCGCGGCCCCTGGTCTCGTCTCGGCGACGCCCACGGCGGTCGTCACGTCCGGGGCCACCACGCCGCTTGTCCTTGCGTCCGCCGCCCCGGGCGAGGTGCGAGGTCACGAGTTCGTCGTCGGGGAGATCCCGGCCGATCAACTCCAGTCGTTCGGGTTCGCGGCGTGGTGCCCGGTCGGGAATGACCTGGATGATCTCGTGACCATCCAGGCCGGTGGCGACCTCCACGCGGAACGTGTCGCCGACCCCGGCCCCCGCGGGAAGTGTCGCCACGGCGACGTCTCCTCGGGGTTCGCGGGCACCTGCGGCACGCCAGGTGAAGGTGGCGTCGTCACGGTTGCTGGTGAGTTCGATCTCGATCCTGCGGGACATAGGGTCGCGACCCTACCGGTTCGACCCGTGTGGTACGGAGCCGGAACCGGTAGGGACGTTCGACTCACTCGGTGTAGTAGAGGGTCCCGGGCCGGATGATGCCCAACGACGACGGCGACGGGGTGCTGAGGCCACTCACGTTGTTCCTGAACACGTTGCCGTAGTAGTCGAACAGCAGCGGCACGTACACGACGTCCTTGGCGACCTGCTCCTGGACCTGGTCGTACAGCTTCTTGCGCTTGTTCCGGTCGGCGGTCTCCCGGGCTTCGGTCAGCCACTTGTCGACGTCGGGCCGGTTGTACTTCACGAGGTTGGTCGTGCCCGTGGAGTGCAGCGAACCGTAGACCCCGTCGGGGTCGGCGATCTGGGGAGAACGGAAGCACGCCGAGTCCCAGGGAATGTCGCTCGTACCCGACAGCAAGGTGGTGACGAGGATCGACTGTTCGACCTGACGCAACTTCGCGGTCACCCCGACGGCTGCGGCCTGCTGCTTGAGGATCTGGAAGATCCCGCTGGATTCGGGTGTGTTGATGCACAGGGCGTCGACGTCGGGGTCGACGCCGGCTGCTCTCGTTTCCTCGACCAGCTTCTTGGCCTTGGCGACATCGGTGCGGGGCAGTTGACCCTTGGGGTCGTACCAGGGACTCGACGCCGGGATGAAGCCGTACGCGGGCACCCGGGCGCCCTTGTAGTACTTCTGGTTGATCTCGTTGCGGTTGATCGAGAGGTTGAACGCTTCCCGGGACTTCTTCGCGATCGGGTCGTCCAACGAGCGGATCGCCGTGTCCGACGCGGCCTCCCCGGGGTTCGGTTTGACCCCGAAGGGCTCGTGGGTGAGGTTCAGGACCAGGATGGTGGAACTCGAACCTTCCGACGGCTGCACCGAGAGACTCTGGTCCTTCTTGGCCTGGACCAGGTTGGAGGTGTCGGCGGTCTGCATGACCTGGACCGAGTTGGACTGCACGGCCTGCAGACGGGTCACCGAGTCGTTGAGCGGTTGGAAGATGACCTTGTCGAGGTACGGCAGCTTGGCGTTGTCGTTGTCGGGGTCGGTGCCGTAGTAGTTGTCGTTCTTGACCAGGGTGTAGGAGTCACCGGATTTCGACTGGTACGCGAACGGTCCGGCGCCGACGAGTTGATCGATGCCGGGCTTCTGGGCGTCGCCGCGGGCCGATGATTCGGTGATCCAACCCAGACCGGTCCCGGTGATCTGGGTCGGGAACGCCACGACCTTTTCCTTGAGCGTGTACTTGACGGTGAGATCACCCTCGGCGGTCACCGACTCGATGTTCGCCGCGTTCGTGGCACACGCACAGTCCGAACTGCCCTTCACCCACATCGTGTGGTCCACGACCTCCTGGGCCGTGAGGGGCTTGCCGTTCGAGAACTTCACACCCTTGCGCAGCGTGAGCGTCCAGTGCTGCAGGTCGTTGTTCTGCGACGTGATCTTGTCGGCGAGCTGGTTGTAGCGGTGGTTGGTGTTGTCGGTCACCGGGACACCCGCGAACTGCTTGTCATCGGGGTCGCCGTAGGTCAGCAACGGGTCGAACACCGCGTAGGCCATCTGCACGTCGGCAGGCTGGATCACGTTCGCGTTCGGTGAGACGTCCAGGATGTCACTCTCGACCCCGAAGGTCAGGGTGCCACCCGGCTTCGGGGTGCCCTTGTGGACGGGTTGGTTCACGATGTCCGACGGGAACAGCCCGGCGTCGCCGGTGTTCGATCCCGTTCCGCTCGTGGTGCCCTGGGATCCCCCTCCACCCTGGGTGTTCGACTTGCTGTCGTTGCTGCACGCGCCGACGACCAACGCCAGCACGCACAGAGCAGCGATCCACTTCAGTGGCTTCTTCGACACAGGTTCCTTCTCCATTCGGTTGCCCATCGGCACGAAAGCGTAGCCGAGTGTTCGATGTCACAGGTGCCCGCGCCGACACGATCGGTGCGGGCACCGATTCACTGGGTGCGATACAGCGTTCCCGGTCGGATGATGCCGAGCGATCCGGGAGACGGCGTTCCCAGGCCGCTGATGTTCTTGGCGAACACGTTGCCCCAGTAGTCGAAGAGCAGCGGCACGACGAACTTGTCCTTGGAGACCTGGACCTGGATCTTGTCGTACAGCGCCTTGCGCTTCGCGGTGTCGTTGGTCTGGCGAGCCTCGTTCAACCAGGTGTCGACGTTCTTGCGGGAGTACTTCACCAGGTTGGTCGGCCCCCCGGTGATGAGCCCGCCGTAGACTCCGTCGGGGTCGCTGAGCTGAGCGCTCCGGAAACAGGCGGTGTCCCAGGGGATGTCACCGGTGCCCGACAGCAGGGTCGTGACCAGGATCGCCTGCTCGACCTGGCGCAGGTTCGAGTGGATCCCCACCGCCTGACCCTGTTGCTTGAGGATCTGGAAGATCCCCGAGGATTCCGGGGTGTTGATGCACAGCGCGTTGACGGTGGGTGCCATCCCCTTGGCCTTCAACTCGTCGACGAGTTCGGTGGCCTTGGCCTTGTCGTAGCGGGGGAGTTGACCGTCGGGGTTGTACCACGGACTCGAGGAAGGGAAGAACCCGTAGGCCGGTACGCGGGCACCCTTGTAGTACTTCTGGTTGATCTCGTTGCGGTTGATCGAATACACGAACGCCTCACGGGCCTTGATCGCGTCGGGGTCGTCGAGTGAGCGGATCGCCGTGGCCTGCGCGGACTCGCCCGGCTTCGCCTTCACCCCGAAGGGCGGGTGGGTGAGGTTCGTCACCAGGATCGTGGCGCTCGACCCCTGCGCGGGCTGGACCTTCAGGTTCGGGTCCTTCTTGGCCCCCACGAGGTTGGAGGTGTCCGCGGTTCCCATGATCTGCACCGATCCCGACTGCACGGCCTGCAGGCGGGTCACCGAGTCGGCCAACGGGGTGAAGGTGATCTTGTCGAGATACGGCAGTTTGGCGTCGTCGTTGTCGTGGTCGGTTCCGTAGTAGTACTTGTTCTTGACCAACGTGTAGGAGTCACCCGAATGGGACTGGTACGCGAAGGGACCGGCGCCGACGAGTTGATCGATGCCGGGCTTCTGGGCATTGCCGCGGGCCGATGATTCGGTGATCCAACCGAGGCCGGTGCCGGTGAGTTGTGACGGGAAGGCCACGACCGGTTCGGCCAAGGTGTACTTCACGGTCAGGTCACCGTCCGCGGTCACCGAGGAGATGTTCTTCGCGTTCGTGGCGCACGCACACTCGGGCGACGCCATGACCCACTTGGTGTGGTCGACCACCTCGGTGGCCGTGAGGGGCTTGCCGTTGGAGAACTTCACTCCTTTGCGCAAGGTGAGCGTCCAGTGCTGCAGGTCGTCGTTGTCGGAGGTGAGGGAGTCGGCGAGTTGGTTGTAGCGGTGGTCGGTGTTGTCGGTCACCGGTTGACCCTTGAAGTGGGTGTCGTCGGGGTCGCCGTAGGTCAACAACGGATCGAAGACCGCGTAGGCCATCTGCACGTCCGCAGGCTGGATGACGTTCTGGTTCGGCGACACGTCGAGGATGTCGCTCTCGACGCCCCAGGTGATCGAGCCGCCGCGCGCGGGGGTGCCGTCGTGCACGGGCTGGTTCACGATGTCGGCGGGAAAGATACCGGCGGTCGCCTCGGCGGTCTGGGTGGTCGCGCCGGCCTTGGTGGACGCAGAGGGTTTGCTCGTGGAATCACTGTTGCTGCACGCGCCGGCGAGCAACGCGAGTGCACACAAGCCGGCACTGAAGCGCAGCCAGCTTCGGCTCACGGTCGATCGAGTCACAGGGTCCCCTTGGATGTCGGCCGGCCCCACCCCCAATGACGGGGCCGGAATGTCGACACTCTAACCCATGGAAGTGCGGTTGCTGTGACCGACGCCACGAAGGTCGCCGGTCACAGCCTCGCGGGTCACTTCTTGAGGTACAGGTCGCCGGGGTCGATGATGCCCAGCGAAGAGGACGACGGCGTCGACAGACCGCTGACGTTCTTGCGGTACACGTTGCCCCAGTAGTCGAAGAGCAGCGGGACCACGACGACGTCCTTGGAGATCTGCGCCTGGATCTTGTCGTACAGGGCCTCGCGTTCGGCAACGTCCGCGGTCCGTCGGGCCTCCTTCAACCAGGTGTCCACGTTCTTGCGTGAGTACTTGACCAGGTTGGTGGTACCGCCCGTGATGTAGGCCGGGTAGATGCCGTCGGGATCGGCGAGCTGGCCACTCCGGAAGCACGACGTGTTCCACTGGATGTCACTGCTTCCGCTGAGCAGGGTGTTGACGAGCAGCGCCTGTTCGATCTGGCGGAGTGTGCCCTGGATCCCCACGGTCCGTGTGGTCTCCCGGATGATCTGGTTCACGCCTGAGGCTTCGGGCGTGTTGATGCAGATGCTCTGCAGTTTGAAATCGACGCCGGCGGCCTTCACCTTGTCGACGAGGGCGGCGGCCTTCTTCAGGTCCAAGCGGGGGAGCTGACCATCGGGGTTGTACCAGGGGCTGGAGGCCGGGAACGGTCCGTACGCCGGCACCCGGGTGCCCTTGTAGTACTTCTGGTTGATCTCGTTGCGGTTGATCGCGTAGTTGAACGCCTGACGGGCGGCGAGCGCGGTCGGGTCGTCGAGCGAGCGGATCGCCGTTTCCTGAGCGGTCTCACCCGGCTTCGCCTTCACCCCGAAGGGCGGGTGGGTCAGGTTCAGGACCAGGATCGTCGACGAGGAACCCTGGGCCGGCTGGACGTTCAAATCGGGGTCGCTCTTGGCGCCCACCAGGTTGGAGGTGTCCGCGGTCTGCATGATCTGCACGCCGCCGGACTGCACGGCCTGGAGGCGGGTGACCGAGTCGGCGAGGGGACGGAACACGATCTTGTCGAGGTAGGGGAGCTTGGCGTCGCCGTTGTCGCGGTCCACCCCGAAGTAGTGCTCGTTGGCCGTGACCGTGTAGGAGTCACCCGACTGCGAGTCGTACTGGAACGGTCCGGCGCCGATCAGGTGGGCGATGTCGGGACTCTGCGGATCGGGGGCGGCGTCGCGGGCCGAGGATTCGGTGATCCAGCCCAGCCCGCCGCCGACCAACTTGGTGGGCCAGTCCACGATCGGGTCCTTCAAGGTGTACTGGACGGTCAGGTCTCCTGCGGCGGTGACCGAGGCGATCTCCGACGCGTTCTGGGCACACGAGCAACTGGTGGAGGCCATCGCCCACTTCGTCGCGTCGACGACCTGCTGCGCGGTCACCGGTTTGCCGTTGGAGAACTTCACGCCCTTGCGCAGGGTGAGGGTCCAGTGGATCAGGTCGTTGTTCTCGGAGGTCAGCGAGTCGGCCAACTGGTCGTAGGCGTGGTCGGTGTTGTCGGTCACCGCCATGCCCTTGAACTTGCCGTGGTCACCCCAGGTGATCAGCGAGGCGAACACCGCGGAAGCCATCTGGACGTCTGCCGGTTGGATGGGGCTCTGGTTCGGTGACACGTCGAGCACGTCGCTCTCGAGGCCCCAGGTGAGGGTCCCGCCCCGCTTCGGTGTGCCCTCGTGCACGGCCTTGTTGACCGTGTCGGCCGGGAAGATCCCCGACGTCTCGGTGCTCTGGGATCCCGATGCTCCGGACTTCTTCGACGAGCTCGTCCCGCCGGAGGTGTCGTTGCTGCACGCGCCGACGAGCAGCGCCAACGTGCACAGCACGGCGCTGAAGCGGAGAACCCTCCGGTTCATCGGTGACGACTTCATGTATTCCCCTTGTCGAAAATGGGCCGACCCGACGGATCAACCTTCGGTGTAGTACAGGTTCCCAGGGCGGATGATGCCCAGGGACGTGGGCGAGGGGGTGGTGAGCCCGCTCACGTTGTTCCGGTACACGTTGCCGTCGTAGTCGAACAGCAGTGGTACGTACACCACGTCCTTGGAGACCTCTTGTTGGACCGTAGCGTACAGCTTCTCGCGCTCGGCACGATCAGCGGTGCGTCGCCCCTGCTCGAGGGCGCGGTCGACTCGGTCGCTCGCGTACTTCACGAAGTTGGTGGGTCCGCCCGAGTGCAGCGCGTTGTACAGACCGTTGGGGTCGGCGACCTGGGGGGCCCGGAAACAGGCCATCGTCCAGGCGATGTCGCCGCCGCCGGCGAGCAGGTTCTGGACGAGGATCGCCTGTTCCACCTGCTTGAGCTGTGCGGAGAACCCGGCCGCTTCGACCTGCTGCTGCACGAGTTGGAACGTCGCCGTGGCCTGGGGGTTGGCGACGCACAGGGCGGTCAGGTCGGTGGTGACGCCCGCCTTGGCCACCTTGTCGACGAGGCCCTTGGCCTTGGCCAGATCGAAGCGGGGGAGCTGAGCCCCGGCATCGTAGAAGGGGCTGTCGGGTGGCAGGAAGCCGTACGCGGGGTTCCGGGTGCCGCTGAAGTCCTTCTGATTGATCTCGTTGCGGTTGATCGAGTAGTTGAAGGCCTGGCGGGCCGCGAGCGCGGTCGGGTCGTCCAGGGCACGCCTGGCCGTCGCCTGCGCGTCCTCGCCCTCCCTGGGAGTGACCCCGAACGGGGGACGGGTGAGGTTGAGCCCGATGATGGTCGAGCTGGATCCCTGTGCCGGTTGCACGCCCAACTTCGGGTCCTTCTTGGCCTGCACGAGGTTCGCCGTGTCGGTGGTCTGCATGATCTGGACCGAGTTGGACTGCAGCGCCTGCAGACGGGTGGTCGAATCGGCGAGTGGCTTGAAGATGATCTTGTCGAGATACGGCAGCTTGGCGTCGTCGTTGTCGTGGTCGACGCCGTAGTAATGGGTGTTGCGCACCAGGGTGAAGTTGTCGCCGGAGCGCGACAGGTACTTGAAGGGGCCGGTGCCGATCAGGTGGGTGATGTCGGGGTTGTTCGGGTCGCCGGCCGCGTTCCGGGCGCCCGACTCGGTGATCCAACCCAGGCCGCTCCGGTCGAGCTTCGCGGGCCAGTCGACGACGGGTTCGGACAAGGTGTAGGTGACCGTCTGCGGGCCCGTCGCGGTGATGGCCGAGATGAGCTTGGCGCTTTCGCTGCAGTCACAGGTGCCGGAGTCCTTGACCCAGTTCGTGTTGTCGACGACCTGTTGCGCGGTGAGCGCGACGCCGTTGGAGAACTCGACGCCCTTGCGCAGTTTCAGGGTCCAGGTCTTCAGATCCTTCGAGTGCGTGAGTTCGTCCGCGAGTTGGTTGGCCCGATGACCGGTGTTGTCGGTGATCGGCAACCCCTCGGCGTCGAAGGTGATGAGGGCGTCGAAGACCGCGGACGCCAACTGGACGTCAGGAGGCTGGACGACACTCTGGTTGGGCGAGACGTTCAACACGTCGCCCTCGAGACCGTAGGTCAGCGTGCCACCGCGCACCGGCGTGCCCTCGTGGACGGCCTTGTTGACCGACTCGGCCGGGAACAGGTTGCCCGGTTCCTGTGCGGAGTCGGTACCCGAAGGCTTCGCCTGCCCGGAGTCGCCGTCGTTGCCGCACGCGGCGACTCCGACGGCCAGGAGCGCCACGACGGCGAGCGAACGCAGGATCGTTGTCTTGCCCATGGCGTGGGAGCGTAATGCAGCGGGCCGAACATGTGCGAGTAATCCACGCAGATGTCCTCGGAACGTATCGGGACACGCGCGTTCCGTGCCGTCCTGACCGGATCTGGATCTGGCGCAAAACGCCGATAAGACACGTTCTGTAAAGTAGAGCCGCGGAGCCGGTGTGCGACGCTCAGCGGAGCTGATCGAGGACGGCCTGCGCCTCGACCAGTCGCTCCGCCACTTCTCCGGACAACGCCGTGCCCGCCCGCCGGTGGGCCGCGCGGAGCCGCTCGAGCGTCGCGACTTCTTCGATGGTGAGCTGTTGCTTGTCGAACAGGCCGGCGAGCAGCACGAAGTAGTCCTCGACGACCCGGCCGCCCGCGTCGACCCAGGCATCCGCATGGTCCATCGCCGCGAGCAACGTCGACTCGGCGGTGTCGTGGTGCCCCGCGGCGATCAGCGCAAGCGCCTGTTCGCAACGAGCGTCGATCTGCGCCTCATCGACGATCGGTTCGACCGGCGTCTGACACGGCTGACGGCGGACCCGGGCCCACGCGTCGTCGAGCGCGTCGGGCAGCGACCGGCCGAACAAGGGAGGGCGCGGTTGCTCGTTGGCGTCGATGGCCGCCTGTGCCTGTGCCTGTTCCGCACCGGCGCCGAAGTCGTCGTCGATCAGGTTGGCCTCGACGTCACGGCCGGTCGCACGCAGCGCCTGGCTGCGAACCGTACGGGCGGCCCGGTCCACCGGGACCGCGACGGGGCGGCCCTCGAGCAGCGCGTTGACCTCGACCAGCGCTGCGCCCGGGTTTCCTTCGGCGATCCGGGCACGGGCGTCCATGATCCTGAGCACGGTCGTGACGTCATCGGTGACCGGCCGGTCCTCGGCCAGGGCGTGCGCGGCGGCGTAGTCTCCCCCGGCGATGCGCAGCGCGGTCCGGGCGACCGAGACCGGGGCGCTCGGCGTGAGCGAGCTGAGTACCTGGTCGGCCCGGGCGGGGTCGCCGGAGGCACGGAAGAGTTCGGCCGCGAGCAGCCCCAACGCGTCGCGCCCCAGGGGCACGGCGGCACCGACGCCGTCATCGAGGCGGACCAGCACGTGCAGCCCGGGCAGATAGCGGCGGAGAAAGCGGAGATCGGCCGGGTCGTTCGGACCCTGGGCGATCCAACCGAGAAAGCGCAGTGACCGGTCCGGGTGGTCCGTGGCGAGTCGGAGTGCGGCGATCACCGCGGCTGCGACCCGGTGTTCGCCGGGTTCGGCCGCCCGTTGCAGGATCGAGCGGCCGTCGTCGTTGCGGGCCGATTCGAGCAGCGCGCGCTCGATCCGGGACGACAACGGCACCGCCTTGACGTGCTGCAGCATCCATTCCGGTGAGCGGAGTTCGCCCCTGGCGGCCACGACCCCGCGCCACTTGGTCTCCACCGGCCAGAACGTCTGGGCATCCGCGGGCGCGACGATCAAGGTCTCCTGTGACGCGTCGGCTCCACGGTTCGATGTCGGCATCTCACTCCCGAATGGTCCGTGCCCAGTCTGCCACCTGAGGGGGTGCGGCGTGACGAATGAAGGCAGCCCACCCGGGACCCGCCGCGCCGGTACAGTGGCCGGAATGTCCCCGGAAGCCACTGCCGTGACCGCCGAGCGAGAACAGGTCCTCCGACGCCACCTCGACGCCGAACGCGACGGTGACCCGGACGAGATCCTGGCCACGTTCGCCCATCCCCGCTACGAGCTGGTCGGCAGCGGTCGGGTGTACGACGGCACCGACGAGGTTCGTGCCTACCTCGTCGAGCGTGCCCACGCCTTCCCCGACCTCGCCACCGAAGTGATCAACTTCTGGCACTCCCCCGACGTCGTGTCGTCGGAGTTGTGGCTGAGTGGCGTCTACCGGGGTCCCGTGCCCGATCTGGGGGCGAAGGGCCGCCGGTTCCGCGTCCGCACCGCCTGTTTCTTCCTGTTCGACGGGCGCGGCCTCGTCGGCGTCAGGGCGTACTTCGATTCCGGCGCGTTGGCCCGTCAGCTAGCCTGATCGACGCTGTCGACGCCGTGTGGGAGAGCACCGTTCGCGGTGCGCCGAAGGAGCAAGACCTCTCCGAAACTCTCAGGCCCACGAACCGCACGGTCGAGGCGAATCTGGAAAGCGAGCGGGTCCTCTCCCCCGGCAGGTCAGGGTGGCGGGGGCCCGGTCCACCGACGGTGCAAGCGCTGTGTCGGCGTCAGCCTCACAGTGTGAAGCTCTCAGGTCCCGTGACAGAAGTGAGGGTTCCGAAAGCGACCGACCCCGGTGGCTCGAACGTGCCCCCGACCACTGACGACAGACCGAAGGGTGACCCCGACATGGCTGCACATGACCCCGTAGCGAGCGGTTCCGTACCGGACGAACACGGTTCGGACGATTCGGTCCAGGATGACGTCGGGCCGACCGCCCCCGACGATCGCTTCGTGGCCCGACACATCGGGCCGACCGCGGCCCAACAGGCCGAGATGCTGGCCTACCTCGGCGTCGGAAGCCTCGACGAGTTGATCGACCGGATCGTTCCCCACCAGATCCGCTCCACCGCGCCGCTGGCACTACCGGCCGCGGTGTCCGAACGGACCGCAGCCGGGATGCTCCGGGAGATCGCCGCACAGAACACGCCGATGCGTTCGATGATCGGCCTCGGCTACCACGACACGATCACTCCCCCGGTGCTCCGGCGCAACATTCTCGAGAATCCCGCCTGGTACACCGCGTACACGCCCTACCAGCCCGAGATCTCCCAGGGACGGCTCGAAGCACTGTTGAACTTCCAGACCATGGTCGCGGACCTGTGTGCCCTCGACCTGGCGAACGCGTCACTGCTCGACGAGGCGACGGCGGTGGCCGAGGCCATGACGCTGGCCCGGCGGGTTTCGAAGGTGGCCGCCGACGCCCCGTTTCTCGTCGACGCCGACACCCACCCCCAGACCCTCGCCGTGCTGGCCACCCGGGCCGAACCACTGGGGCTGCGTGTCGAGACCTTCTCGGTCGCCGAGGGCATCGGTGCGTCGACCCCGTTCGGCATCCTGATCTCCCAGCCGGGCTCGAGTGGCCGTCTGGCCGCGACCGGACACCTCCGCCGCCTCGCCGAAGTGGTGCACGAACGCGGTGGGCTGGTCACCGCCACCACCGACCTGTTCGCCTGCACCCTGATCGCGCCGCCGGGCGAATGGGGTGCCGACGTCGCCGTGGGCTCGTCTCAACGCTTCGGTGTGCCCATGGGCAACGGCGGACCCCACGCCGCGTTCATGGCCGCCCGCACCGGTCTGGAACGTTCGCTGCCCGGAAGGCTCGTGGGCACCTCGGTGGACGCCGCCGGCACGCCCGCCCACCGCCTCGCCCTCCAGACCCGTGAGCAGCACATCCGTCGGGAACGGGCCACGTCGAACATCTGCACCGCCCAGGTGCTGCTCGCGGTGATCGCCGGGGCGTACGCGGTCTACCACGGCCCCGAAGGACTCACGCGGATCGCCCGTCGGATCCATCACCTGGCGGGGACGTTGGCCGATGCGCTCGTCGCCGCCGGCGTGGAACTCGTCGCCGACGAGTTCTTCGACACGGTCACGGCGCGGGTGCCGGGGCGTGCGGACGCGGTCGTGGCCGCCGCCGAGGAGCGGGGCGTCAATCTGCGCCGCGTCGACGCCGACCGGGTCGGCATCGCATGCGACGAGACGACGACCGTCGACGACCTGATCGCGGTGTTGGCCGCGTTCGGCCTGCCGGTCGAGCGATCGAGAGATCTGCCGCGCGCCGTGAAGGGTGGTGACCGGCTGGGTGAGGCGGCAGGCCGGAAGTCGGCGTTCTGCACCGCGGAGGTCTTCGGTGCCCACCGTTCGGAGACGTCGATGATGCGCTACCTGCGGCGGCTCTCCGACGCGGACCTCGCGCTCGACCGGACGATGATCCCGCTGGGTTCGTGCACCATGAAGCTGAACGCCGCCGCCGAGATGGAGCCGATCTCGTGGCCGGAGTTCGCGCAGATCCATCCCTTCGCCCCCGCCCACCAACGTGCCGGCTACACGCAGATGATCGCCGACCTGGAGCGCGCGCTGTGCGCGATCACCGGGTACGCGGCCGTCTCGCTGCAACCCAATGCCGGGTCCCAGGGAGAACTGGCCGGGCTGTTGGCGGTCCGGGCCTGGCACCGGTCGCGCGGAGATCTGGGGCGCGACGTGTGCCTGATCCCCTCCTCGGCCCACGGCACCAACGCGGCCAGTGCGACCATGGCGGGCATGCGGGTGGTGGTCGTCGCGTGCGACGAGAACGGCAACGTCGACGTGGACGATCTGCGCGAGAAGATCGCCGAACACGGTGGCGAACTCGCGGCGCTGATGATCACCTATCCCTCCACGCACGGGGTGTTCGAAGAGGCCGTCGTCGAGATCTGCGAGATGGTCCACGAAGCCGGCGGACAGGTGTACCTGGACGGTGCGAACCTGAATGCGATGGTCGGTCTCGCCCGACCCGGTGCGTTCGGGGCGGACGTCTCACACCTGAACCTCCACAAGACGTTCTGCATCCCCCATGGTGGCGGTGGCCCGGGGATCGGACCGGTCGCGGTCGGCGCCCACCTGGCGCCGTTCCTGCCCGCTCATCCCGCGGACCCCGCGGCCGGACCCGAGACCGGGATCGGCCCGGTCGCCGCGGCCCCGAGCGGCTCGGCCGGCATCCTGCCGATTCCGTGGATGTACCTGCAGATGATGGGGCCCGACGGGCTCACCGAGGCGTCGAAGGTGGCCGTACTCAACGCCAACTACGTGGCCGCCCGACTCGCATCGGCCTATCCGGTGCTGTACGTCGGTGAGACCGGAGGGGTCGCCCACGAATGCATCCTCGACCTGCGCGGCATCACCAAGGACACCGGCGTGAGTGTCGACGACGTCGCCAAACGCCTCATCGACCACGGCTTCCATGCCCCGACCATGAGCTTTCCCGTCGCGGGGACGCTCATGGTCGAGCCCACCGAGTCGGAGGATCTGGGAGAACTCGATCGGTTCTGCGACGCGATGCTCGCGATCCGGGCCGAGATCGATCGGATCGCCGCCGGCGACTGGCCGGCCGACGACAACCCGCTGGTCAACGCGCCGCACACCGCGGCGATGTTGCTGGGCGCCTGGGACCACCCCTACTCCCCCTTCGAGGGTGCGTACCCGTCGGGGACGGCCCGTACCGACAAGTACTTTCCGCCGGTGCGTCGGATCGACGGCGTCTACGGCGACCGCAACCTGGTGTGCTCGTGTCCCCCGATGGAGTCCTACGCGAGCTGATCAGCTCTGCGAGGGCAGCGCCAGGAACGGCAGTGGCACGACGACCCCGGCGAGCGGGTCGCGGTTGGTGACCACCTCGACGGCCGCGCCTTCGGAGACCTCGGGCGCGACGAGCGCGAACGCGACACCACTCTGCAGTGACGGCGAGAAGTTGCCGCTGGTGATGTGACCGACCACGTGGCCGTCGACGGTGACCTGTTGATCCGCGCGTGGAGGCCGGCGACCTTCGGTGCGGATACCGACCAGGTGACGGGCCACGCCCGCAGCCCGTTCCGCCTCAAGCGCGGCGCGGCCGCGGAAGTCGCCTTTGTCCCAACCCACCACCCAGCCGAGCCCGGCCTGGAGCGGCGTGATGCCCGGCCCGAGTTCATGCCCGTGCAGGGGCAGGCCGGCTTCGAGCCGCAGGGTGTCACGTGCGCCGAGTCCGGCCGGGGTGAAGCCTGCTTCGATCACCGCGTCCCAGAGGTCTTCCGCCGCGTCGGTCGGAGCGGCGATCTCCACCCCGTCCTCACCCGTGTAGCCGGTGCCCGCGGCGGTGCAGGCGTGGCCCCGCCAGGTGAATCCGGTGACTCTGAATCGTCCGATGCGCGCCGCCTCGGGCGCGACCGCTTCCAGACGCCGCCGCGCCCGGGGGCCCTGCAGGGCGAGCACCACCCGTTCGCCGGTGACGTCGCGGCTGGGTGACCCGAGCGCGTCGAGGACCCCACGCGTGTTCGACGCGTTCGGCATCACGACGAACGAGGTGGCGTCGGTCCACCACACGATGATGTCGTCGAGGATCGACCCGTCACGCTCGTCCAGCAGATGGGTGTACTGCGCTCGGCCCGGTGCGACCTTCGACAGGTCGTTGGTCAGGCTCCGTTGCAGGCGATCGAAGGCGTCGTCTCCCTCGACGAGCACCGCGCCCAGATGGCTGACGTCGAACACGACCGCGTCCGACCGGCACGCCCGGTGCTCGGCCAACGTGCCGTCGGGATACTGCAGCGGCATGTCCCATCCACCGAATTCGACCATCTTGGCCTCGGCCCGACGGTGGACGGCATCGAGCGGCGACCGGCGCAGGGTCACTGGGCGACGGGGGCGGCGACGCCGTGCGATCCGGCGTCGGGTACGGCGCCGGGGACGATCTGATGGACGGCCGCGGCGACCTCTGACTGCACGTCGGACAGCGCGAGCAGGTTCAGGACGCCCTGGCCCTTGAACCGGTTCACGACGTCGATGAGTTCCTCGCCGTCGCGCACGAGCACGGCGGATGATCCCGAGAGCACCAGATGGGCGCTCGCGATGTCGGTGTCGAGCTGATCGCGCAGGTAGCCGAAGGCACTGCGCACGGCCGGCAGCGAGATGCCCGCGTCCTGCAGCCGTTTGATGATCTTGAGCTCGAGCAGATCGCCGTAGGAATAGCGACGACGTGAGCCGCTGCCGGTCGCGTCGGTGAGGCTCGGACGGACGAGGTCGGTCCGGGCCCAGTAGTCGAGTTGTCGGTAGGTGATCCCGACGATCTCCGCGCTCTGACGACCGCTGAAGCCCTGCCCGTCGTGTTCTCGATTTTCCGTCGGGCCTGGGTCCACGGTCGTTCCCTGTCTCGTCGAAGCACGACAACCGTGAAATTACGGCCGCAGCGCCCGCCAACGTAGGCCCGGACGGGGCGGGTTGTCAATGCCTTCCCGCCGCGCGTCGCTACGAAGCGAAGTCTTCCGGGTCGACGTGTTCGATGAAATCCTTGAACTGTTCCACGACCTCGTCGGCGGACTCGCCGATGTCGGGGTCGGCGATGATCGGGGTCTGGCCGGCCTCGTCGAGGAGCTCCTCGGTCGCCACGATCGGCGACGAGGTGCGCAGCGCGAGGGCGATCCCGTCCGAAGGACGGCACGACACCGTGCGGGTGCCCGAGGGGGTCGACAGCTCCAGCTCGGCGAAAAAGGTCCCGTCGGTGATCCCTGTCAGCACCACCCGGGCGAGTTGCGCGTCGAGCGTGTCGAGGACCTCACGGAACAGATCGTGGGTGAGCGGACGGGGGGTCGCGACGCCTTCGAGCACGAAGGCGATCGCGGTCGCCTCGGCACCGCCGATGAAGATCGGCAGGATCCGGCCCTGCCCGGTGACCTCTCGCAGGAGCACGATCGGCGTGTTCGCCGGCGGTTCCACCCGCAGCCCGATCAGCTCGAGGTCGATCATGACTGGTGATTCTAGTGCCGCGTCAGGGAACGTTCGCGACGTTCACGGCCGGCGTGGCGGACCCCCGATGTCGCCTGACACGGCACCTGTGCCCCGGTTCCCGGTCCGTCCGCCAGAACCGGGGTGGTCGGTCAGCGGCGGGGGCGCAGTTGCCCGCGCAGCGACTGCTCGAGGAGCGCTGCGTGGATCGCGGCCCCGGCCGTGGTGAGACGCCCCACGAGTTTCGTGGCTTCCGAACGAGCCGTCGGGTTCCGTTGCCGGAGCAGCGGGAGAATCATCTGCTCGTACAGCCCGGCCTCACGGTCGGCGGCGACCTTGAAGGCCCGCAGATGCCGCGGTTCCATTCCCAGGTCGAGGAAGATCGCGGCCTGCCGGGCGCAGACCAGTGCTTCGGCACCGTAGAGCGGATCGTCGAAACCATCGGTCGGGACGACGATGCCGAACGACTCGAGCTGCGCGAGTTGTCGTTCTTCGAGTTTCGCCGCGGCGAGCAATTCGGCGCGGGTCAACGACACGTCGCTGACGTCGGGGGGTGGATCGGCGGCCGGGTCCGGGGATGGGGATGCTGGCATCGGTGGCTCCACTCGGGTTCGGGTTTCGTCGGCCCGGGGCGGTGCCGCGGGCCGCTTGTCGGCCTGGTGTTTCCCGTGGCCGTGGTTCCCGGGGTCGGCCCGGGTCGACGGCCCGGGGTCGGGGCCTGCCGGCGCGCCGGTCTCGTTCGGTTCCCCACCTCGGTGGCTGCGCTCGGTGCCCGAGGCCGCCGGGGGTGAGGCCTTCGAGCCCGGCGCCGCGGCCGGGTCGGGTGTCGGGGCCGGGGCGGCCTCGGTGCCGCCCGGTGCCGGGTCCGGTGTCGCGGCCGCCTTCCCGCCCCCGTTGCGGTCGCGTGGAGTCTTCGCATGGTCGGCCATCCACACCGGAGGTGGGTCCGCCGTGCCCGGATCGCGTGCCAGGTTCAGTTCGGCCTGTGCGGGCACCGGCTCGGCCTGGGTCGGCAGCTTCCCCTCTGAGCGGTCCAGGCGGTCCTTGATGACCTTGAGAGGCAGGAAGTTCTCCCGCTGTTGGCGGAGAATCCAGCGGAGCCGCTCGATGTCGAAGTCGTAGAACTTCCGGTAACCCGAGGCGGTGCGCTCCGGGTCGATCAGTCCCTGGCTCTCGAGAAAACGGATCTTGGTGATGGTGAGGTCGGGGAAGTCGTCGGTGAGCAGGCTCAGGACCTCGCCGATCGAGAGGTGGGTGCGGGTGGTCACCGGGCCTCCCCGCCGTCGAGGTAGACGAGCTTGAACTTGCCGATCTGCAGTTCGTCGCCGTTGTGCAACGGGGCTTCCTCGATGCGTTCCCGATTGAGATAGGTGCCGTTCAGCGAACCGACGTCACGGACCACGTACGCGCCGGACTCCTGGCGGGTCAGCTCGACATGGTTCCGCGACACGGTGACGTCGTCGAGGAAGATGTCGCTGTCGGGGTGGCGACCCGCGGTGATGAAGGGCGCGTCGAGCACGAACCGGGAACCGGCGTTCGGCCCGCGGGTGACCACCATGACCCCGTTGACCGCGAGGTCCTCGAGGTCGACCTCCACGTCTTCGGTACCGCCGATCGACTCGACCTGGAAGGTGACCGTCACCGGTTCGTCGCCCGCCTGGGTCAGCGCAGCACCGCAGGATGAACAGAAATTCGATCCGAGTGGATTCTGGTGACCACAGTTGTTGCAGTACACGAGCAGACCCGCTTGGTGTCAGTCGCTTGTGTGGGCGCGGTAGGCGGCCGCGTCGAGCATCAGGTCGAAGGCGCCGGAGTCGGTCGGTTCGATGCGAAAGAGCCAACCGGCGCCGTAGGGGTCGTCGTTGATGATCTCCGGATTGTCGACCAGCGCGGAGTTCACGGCGGTGACGCGCCCGCCGACCGGGGTGTAGATCTCCGACACCGCCTTCGTGGACTCCACCTCGCCGACCACCGACCCGGCCTCGTAGTCGGTTCCGACGTCGGGGAGCGACACGAACACGACATCACCGAGTGCATCCCGTGCATAGTCGGTGATCCCGACCCGGAGCTCGCCTTCGTTGGGCTCGGCCCACTCGTGATCGGTCGAATAGCGCAGGTTCTCGGGAACGTCCATGGCCCTCCAACCTATCGCGGGGCGGCGACCCGGTCGCCACGACCCGACACGGCCCGCGGACCCGGTCAGCGGACGAGTTCGGTGATGCGGCGTGCGTACTCGTCGGCGAGGCGCGTCGCTGCCTGTTCGTTCTCGGCCTCGGCCCACAGATGGGTGATCGGTTCGGACACGTCGGGCAGAGCGAGGACCCAATCGGTGCCGTGCCAGACCTTGACGCCATCGACGAGTTCGACGTCGAGGTCCTGGGTCTGTTCGACCAGGGATCGCATGACCATGCCCTTGCGGTCCCAGGGGGTGACGATCGTCGAATGCACCACATGGGGGCGCGGCAACCGCCCGACCACCGTGGCCAGCGACGTGTCGGCGAGCGCGAGCAGTTCGAGAAGCTTGACCAGGGCCGCGGCCGCGTCGAACGCGGGCAGAAAACCGGGCAGCATGAAGCCGCCGTGGGCGTCGCCCACGAAACCGACGTCCGGTTCGAGTGCCGCATCCATCAGGGCCCCGGTCGAGGTCTGGGTCCAGTGCACCGTGGCGCCTCCGGTTGCGGCGGTGTCGGAGACGTGGCGGGTCACCGACACCGGCACGGCGATCGAGCTGCCGTCCATGTGGCCGGCCACGAGTTCGACGAACGCGAGCAACGCTTCGGTGTCACTCAACACGTGCCCGGTGCCGTCGATGATCGTGAGCCGCTCGCCGTCGGGGTCGATGCTCGCCCCGAGGTCGGCTCCCGAGGTCGTGACCAGATCGGCGACCCGGTGGAGTCTCGTCGCCGCGTCGGAGTTGACCATGCCCCAGGTCGAACCGTACGGGTTGACGCCCAGGACGTCCGCCCCGATCTTGGACCACAGCATCGGCATGGCGAACGAGGTCGACCCGAACGAGTAGTCGACGACCAGCTTGGGTGTCGAGGCCTGCAGGACGTCGAGGTCGATGGTGTCCTGCAGGGCGACGCTGTAGTGATCGAGTGCACGGGGTGGATACGCGATGTCGCCGATCTCGCTGGCGAGCACCCGTCGGTAGTCCTCCCGGTTGACGAGCCGTTCGATCTTGCGTTGGGTGACGTCGGTCAGATCCAGGCCGCTCGAATCGAAGAAGCGGATCACCACCGACTGGACGTCGTCTCCTTCGAGTCTGATCGACATTCCCCCCGCCGAGCGCGGTTGGGACACCACGAAACGGGTGACGGGGAGCGACGCGACCTCGAGATCGACGACGTTGACCCCCGCCGCGTTCAGCCCGGCCATCGCCGCCCGTTTCAGCATGCGACCGGCACGGCTCGAGTCGCGCGAGGTCACCACCGTGGCGCCCTTGGGCATGGTCGTGGCGTAGGCCATCGCGACGCGGCACGCGGCTTCGGGGGTCACGTCGACGTTTGCGATACCCGAGACGCCGAGGCGGCCGAACAAGCTGCGCGCCCCTTTGGATTCCCACACGATCGAGGTGTTGACGATCGCTCCGGCCTCGACGGTCTTGAACGGGAAGACCTTCACCCCCGATGAGACGTACGCGTCCTCGCCGATGAAGCACTGGTCGCCCACGACCGCGCCATCGTCGAGACGGCTCCCCCGTCGCAGATCGGTGCCCCGACCCGCGACCGCTCCCCGTATCGACGCGCCCTCGCCGACGTAGACGTTGTCGTGCACGATGGCGCGTTCCAGGTTCGCATCGGCCCTGACCCGGACGTTGCGCCCGAGCACGGTGTACGCGCCCAGTTCGACTCCCGACTCGATCCGACACGAGTCACCGATCACGACCCGGCCCGACACGATCGCGTCGGGGTGGAGTTCGGCGCCCTCACCCAACCAGACGCCGTCGCGCAGCTCGAACCCGTCGATCCTCACGTCGACGCGCCCGTCGAGCACATCGGTGTGGACCCGGTTGTAGGCCTCGAGGGTGCCCACGTCCTCCCAGTAGCCGGTGGCCACCGTGCCATAGAGGCCCTTGCCGGCGGTCAGGACCTCGGGGAACACATCGGAGGAGAAATCCGACGGACCTTCCGCAGGGATGAAGTCGAAGATCTCCGGTTCGAGCACGAAGATCCCGGTGTTGATGGTGTCACTGAACACCTGACCCCAGGACGGCTTCTCGAGGAACCGCTCGATCGCGCCGTCCTCATCGGTGATCACGATCCCGAACTCGAGCGGGTTCTCGACGGCGACGAGGCCGATCGTGGCCAGCGCATCGTGCTCGTCGTGGAACGCGACGATGGCCGACAGGTCGATGTCGGTGAGGACGTCGCCGGAGATCACCACGAAGCGCTCGTCGAGTTCGTCCATCGCGTTGCGCACCGAACCCGCCGTCCCCAGCGGGCTCTCCTCGGTGGCGTACACCATCCGGACCCCGAACTCGGAGCCGTCGCCGAAGTAGTTCCGCACCGTGTCGGCCAGGTACGCGACGGTCACGACGATGTCGGTGATGCCGTGGGCCACCAGCAGATCGACGATGTGCTCCATCATCGGAATGTTCGCGATCGGCAACATCGGCTTCGGGACGTTGGAGGTGAGCGGACGAAGTCGGGTCCCCTCGCCACCGGCCATGATGACGGCTTTCATCTGTCCGAGGGTACTGGACTATCCGGCGGCACCGGCCCGAGCCGCCCGGCCCTCCACGAGAGCCCGCCGGGCGATCGGGATGTACAGGAGCGCGGCGTAATAGGACAGGATGAGCCCCGGTACGACGGCGGTCCACGCGACGGCTCCGAGCACGGGCGCGTAGCTCAGGGTGCTGTGGGACCCCAGAAACGACGGCACCGCGACCATGTTGGCGAAGGTTCCCGCCTTGCCGAACCAGGTCACGTCGATGCGCCGCGCCCCCATCAGGCCCAGGATCACGGTGGTGGCGCCGACCACGATCTCGCGGGCGAGGATCGCGACCCCGATCACCACCGGGATCGTCCCGTCGATCAGGATGCAGGTGAGCCCCACGAAGAACAGCATCCGGTCGGCGACCGGGTCGAGGATCTTGCCCAGCTCCGACACCTGGTCGAAGTGGCGGGCGATGTAGCCGTCGACCCAATCGGTCATGCCCAGTGCCGCGAGCAGCCAACCCGCGGCGGCCCGGTTGTCGGCGCTGAAGAGCAGATAGACGAACACCGGCAGACACGCCAGACGGATCACCGAGATCACGTTCGGTACCGTCCACGGGTTCCAGCCCTTGTCGAGCACCGGAGGTTGGGCGACGTCGGTCACGCGAGAGAGCCTAGGTTCACGGGCGCGTCCGCTCCGCGTGGACCGCGAACGGGACGATCCCACGACGAAAGGTCGACATGCCAACTCTGTTCACGAAGATCATCGACGGTGACCTGCCGGGGCGGTTCGTCTGGCGCGACGACGTGGCGGTCGCATTCATGACCATCAGCCCGATCCAGCCCGGACACGCGTTGATCGTGCCACGGGTCGAGGTCGACAACTGGCTCGATCTCGACGAGGCGACCAACGCGCATCTCATGGGGGTCGCGCGGACGATCGGTCGGGCCCAGCGTGTGGCGTTCGGGCGCGAGCGGATCGGCCTGATCATCGCCGGGCTCGAAGTGCCCCATGTCCACCTGCACACGATCCCGATCACGTCCGAGGCCGACCTCGACTTCGCGAAGGCCGATCCTTCCCCTGCGCCCGAAGCACTCGACGTGGCCGCGGCTGCGATCCGCCGAGCGTTGCACGACGCGGGCGAACGTCACGTGGTCGACGCCTGAGGGTCACGCTGGCCGAACTCCCGATCGGCCCAGTGCTCGCCGCCACCGATCAGGTACGGGCGACCCGTCAGGCGCATGTCCAACGAGCCGAGGCCGGATCCCCTGCCGTCCGGAACGCCGCAAGCTCTTTCCGGCACGCCGGTATCCTCGGGCGAGAACGCATGAATCTGGAGGTTGCCGTGGAAAAGGCACTGACTGTCGAATCGCTGAGCAGAGCTGCAGCGGGTACCCGCGAAATTCTGGCCCGGGTACGGGCCGACCAGTTCGGAGCGGCGACGCCATGTGCAGCCTGGGACGTGCGGGCACTGATCGACCACTTCGTGGCCGTACCCCGCGGGATCGCGGCGCAACTGAACGGCGAGTACGTCACCGCCGAGGAGGCGCAGAGCCCCCAGGATCTTCTCGACTCCTACGACCTGTCGGTGCAGATCGCCGAGCGGGCTTTCGGGTCACGTGACGCCCTGGAAAAGCCGATCGCGATGCCCTTCGGTGAGGTCACCGGAGGGTTCATGCTCGGCATGATCACCGCCGATCAATACGTGCACGGTTGGGATCTCGCTCGGGCCACCGGGCAGGAAGCCGACCTCGACGAGGAACTCGCCGGGGACCTGTTGCGGCGCGTGCGCGTTTCGGTCACCGAGGCGTTGCGAGGGCCCGAGGGCGCTGCCCCGTTCGGTCAGATCGTCGACGTGGCTCCCGGGGCGTGTCTGGCAGACCAGTTGGCGGCGTTCTACGGACGCACCGTGTGATCGACGTGACGACCGAGAGCACGACATCAGCACGCCTGGCACACGACACCTGGACTGCACTCGAGCCGCTGGCGGCGGTGGTCGACTCGGCACCGGAGGCGGCCTCGTGCCAACTGGACATGGGACTCGACGCCACGACGGGTCCCATCGCCTTTCGCGCCGCGTCGCTCGGCGCGGTGTCAGCCGAACTCGCTGCCGCGATCCTTTTCGACCACGACCCGGCCTCGGTCGGCCGTGCCATGGCGAAGGTGGGCGAGCTCGCATCGGTGCAGGGCTGGGACTCGGCACGACTCGGCGTCGCCGACCAGGTACTCCGTCGAGTCCTCGGCGATGCCATGGGAAGCGCTGAGGTGGCCGAGGCCGCCGTATTGGCTCGGCGAGCTGCGGAGGCGGCAAGTGAGCACACCGAGGGGCGACCGCTGTTGGCCGCCCATGCGGCGCTCGCCTGGCCCGACGAGGCGCACCTGGTGCTCTGGCACGCCGTGACGCTTCTGAACGAGTGGCGGAACGACGGTCGGATCGCGGTACTCACCGCCGAGGGTGTGTCCGGCATCGACTCACTCGTCGCCTACGCGGCGACCGGCGCGCAGACGATCCGGTCGATCCGGGTGACCCACGGCTGGCCCGATGCCGAATGGAACGCCGCCGTGCAGCGACTGCGTGAGCACGAGATCCTGCGTGCGGATGGCGACCCGGTTGCCCTGGCACTGACCGACCCCGTCTTTCTGACCTTCACCGACGGCGGCCGCGAGCGACATCGGCGGATCGTCGAGCGCACCGATGCCGCAGCGGCTGCCGCATTCGCGTCACTCGGCGAGCAAGGATGTGCACGACTGCGCGAACTCTGTGCGCATTGGACTCGCACGATCGCCGAGGCCAAGGACCCGGTGGGCGCGCGGTAGCGCCGGAGCGGACGATCGAGACGCTCGAGGTCTGGAACGCGTTCACGTACGGCGGCAACTACGCCGCGCAGTACCCGATGTCGATCTATCGCCGCTGGTTCCAGCGGTTCTTCACGGCCGTGATCCCGCTCGCGCTCGCGAGCTACTACCCCGCGCGCGCGATCCTCGGCCGCGACGACCTCGAACTGCTCCACGCGCTCGCACCGCTGGCAGGGTTCGCGTTCCTCGCGGTC
>JBDZUV010000078.1:0-4242 GCA_040255345.1 Actinomycetota bacterium
GGCACCACCGGCGGCGAGCGTGCCGCCGATGACGGTGAAGACCATCGTCGCCAGGCCCGGGATCCCGCGGGCGGCGACGACCTGGGTCGGGACCGTCGTCACCAACAGCAACTCGATGATGCGTGGTTTGGTGAGGACGACGAACCCGGTGATGCGCTGGCGGAGGGTGGGTGCGAGCACGACGGTCGACATGACTGTCCTGACGATACGGCCGGAACGTCCCACTGGCCAACCCCCGGCGACCGGCGCTGACCCGGCGGTGTGGGCCACGGGCAGTTCCCCCTGGCGTGTCCGACTGCACTGTCACCCCGGCAGAGCCCGTCGGTAGGCTCGGTGGCGTGGTCAGGGTCACCCGAGGAGCGCCAGCGGCCGACGATCCCGCCGACGACTCCACGCTCGAGCATCCACGACGCGACCGGAGGCGTGGGCTGACCCCGCGGGCGTACGAGCGCATCACGCTCCTCGCGGTCTGGCTGATCGGACTCATCGTGGTGACCGGCGGGGCGGTCCGGCTGACCGCGTCGGGCCTGGGCTGCACCGACTGGCCCACGTGCGAGTCCAACAAGCTGTACCCGTCATGGCAGTTCCACGGCTGGGTCGAGTTCGGCAACCGGCTCGTGACCGGGCTGGTGTCGATCGCCGTCATCCTCGCCGTCCTCGGCGCCCTCGTCCGGGTGCCCCGCCGGCGGGACCTGACCTGGTTGTCACTCGGCCTGGTTGCCGGCGTCGTCGGTCAGATCGTGCTCGGTGGGATCGTGGTGCTGTCGCATCTGTGGCCGCCGTTCGTCATGGGCCATTTCGTCTTGTCGATGCTGCTCGTGGCTGACGCGGTGATCCTGGTCGAACGCGCCCGCCGACCCGACGGCTCCCGTCGCCGGACACTGGTCACGCCGACCGCCCGGCGACTGGGCCGCACGCTGGTCTGGGTGAGTGCGCTGGCGATCGCCACGGGCACGGTCGTGACCGGGACCGGCCCGCACTCGGGTTCCAACGGCGGCACCCCGGTGGACCGACTGCCGTTCCAGATCAGCGACGTGGCCCGCCTGCACGGCACCGTCGACATGGCGGTGCTGGGGGTGATCGTGTGGCTCCTCGTGGTGTTGGTGCGTCAGGGTGCGCCCCGAGCCGTCCTCGCGCGGCTCGAGGTGGTGCTGGTCTTCGGGATGCTCCAGGCGGCGATCGGCTACACCCAGTACTTCACGGGCGTGCCCGAGGTGCTGGTCGCGCTGCACATCCTCGGAGCGACGCTCATCTGGGCCGCGGTGCTCTGGTTCTTCCTGGGACTGTCCGAATCGGTGTCCGACGAGGCAGAATCTCAAGATGCGAACGTTCCGGGCGAGCCGCGAGCCGTCGGCGATCGCGCCGACGAAGGCCGGTCAGACCCTGACCATGCCCGTCGAGACCGAACCGGTCGAGACGTGGTCCCCTCGGGGAGATGAAGACACCGAGGAGGACACGCCCTGGATCGTGCTGGTCTGGAACGACCCGATCAACCTCATGTCGTACGTGACCTTCGTGTTCCAGAAGTTGTTCGGCTACTCACGGGAAAAGGCGGAACGCCTCATGATGGACGTCCACACGCTCGGGCGGGCCGTCGTCTCGTCGGGCACCCGTGACCAGGCCGAACGCGACGTCTTCCGCCTGCACGAGCACGGTCTGTGGGCGACGATGCAGCAGGACGTCTGAGGCGGTCGGGACGATGGCACTGCGGTTCCGACGACACATCAGGGCGTGTGGCGACGGCACCCTCGAGGTGCGGCTCGGCGCCGCCGAACGCGCCCTGTTGAGCGAGGTCGCCGACGACCTGGCACGCAACCTCGATCAGCCCGACGATCCGAGCCTGCAGCGCCTGTTTCCGCCCGGGTACTCCGAGGATGCGGTCCGGGATGCCGGGTACCAGATGATGATGGGAGACGAGCTCCGACAACACCACCTCGATGCGGTGCGGTCGCTCGCGGCGACCACCGGCGCCGACCGACTCGATCCCGCTCAGGCCGAGTCGTGGCTGCGGTCGATCAACGCGGTCCGCCTCGTGCTGGGGACCCGCCTGGGCGTCACCGACGACCAGCAGACCGTGCACCTCCGACGCGGCGATCCGAACCTGCGCTCGTGGGTGGCGTACGACTTTCTCAGCACGCTGCTCGACGACCTCGTCACCGCGATGAGTTTCTGAGTCGGCCGCGACCCGTCAGTCGCCGCGGTCGACGAAGAGCTGGTCGGCCATGTTGGAGTTGCAGCGTCCCGCGGCCGCCAACGTCAGGTCCCGGTAGGTGGGCTCCCTCCGAGCGGCGAGCGCCGCCAACTGGTCGGGCTGCGCCAGGGCGACGGCCTCGGCTCCCATGCACCAGGCGACCGGAGGTTCGAAGACCGGTCCGTTCACCCCGTTGGGAATCCTGGTTCCCTGTCGGTAGTAGTTCGCGGCGAGCTCCGATCGGGTCGCAGCCGCCGCGATCGCCGTGTCGAGGGTGGTCTGCAGCCCCCGGTCGGCCGACGCCCCCGGGTCGCAACCGGTGACCGTGACCCGGTCGGTTCCCTCGGCCTCGACCTGGATCTGGCCGCCCGGGACGGTGTCGGCCCAGTGGCGCAACGCGATCGTCAGCAGTGCCGTCGCGGACTCGTCGCTCCCCCTGAGTGTGTCGGTCACGCAGACCTTGCCGGCGGGATCCCGGTAGGCGACGTAGGAGTCACCCGCCCAGCGGTCCGCGAACGCGAGGGCGTCGTTCACCGCGGCCGGATCCTCGAGGTGGGCGGCGAGCAGCAGATACCAGGTCTGCGCGCCGAGCGTGCCCTCGCCCAACGCCTCGGCACCGTCGGGAACGGTCGGTTGCAGGCTGACGAGCGGGCCGCGACCGTCGAAATACGCCGTCGGCATCATGACCTGCTGCGACGAGACGGGGGGCGACGGAGCCAACGCGTCGGCCGCCTCGACTCCGTCGACGTCACGGACCAGTTGCACGAACGGCTCACCGAGCCGGGCCTGCAACTCGGGCCGCATCTCGAGAAACGCCGAGGTCCCGTCCGTCTGCGCATCGTCGGACGGCACGGTCTGGGCCGGGTCGGTGAGCTCATGTCCACGGGCGTAGTCGGACCGCATGAGCGCGGCCGTACCCAGCACCACGTCGAAGCGGGGATTCTCGTCGATCCCGGTCGAGCGGAGCGTGCCCAGCTTCGCGCGCTGATCGTCCAGTGCGACCGACAGCGCCCCCGCGAGCCCTTCCCGCAGTCGGGCCAGATCGGAGCCGTCCCGCAGCACCAGGCGCTTCCGCTCCAGGTCGTAGAACGCACCGAGTTCGGGGCGCTGGGCCGTGACCGCGTGCAACCGCGCCGACGGATTCCCCTGCACCGCACCCAGCGCCCGCCACATGGCGACCTGGTCGGCCAGCTCCTGTCGGAGCTTCTCGTCGTCGGGGCGTCCGGCATTCGCCACGGCCGCGTCGTAGTCGCTGCCGTTCAACGTGGTGACCGTGACCGGATGCTCGAAGGGGAGCTTCCTCGTCTTCGACACCCAGTCCGCCATCTGTTGCACGCTCGTCGCCCATTCGGAGGGGTGCGAGACCTCGCGTTCGCGGAACGTGGCCACCGCGACGACCGCGAGCAGGGAGACGATGATGCCCGCCAGCAGTAGCCGAGATTCGCGCGACAGCACCGCCTGACGTTTGGGTTTGCCCTCGGGGTCGACCGGGACGTCCCAGGCGTCGGCGGCGGCGGGCTCCCAGTTGACCGCGACGCCTCCGTCCGGGCTCATCTGTTCGAGATCGCCCCCGTGCCCACCGCCGAAGCGGTCCGATGGTGCCGGCTCCCGGAAGAGTGCTTCGGTGTCGAAGGTGGCCTCGCCGGCATCCGCGGCTGACGGCGGCAGTGGACGGCCGATGTCGCCGGATCCGCTCGGCTCGACCGGCGCGGCGAACCCCGATCGGGGGTCCGCTCGCGATCCGCCCGTTCCCGACCCGTACGGGGTCGCTTCGCCGCCCGGGCCGGGCCGGCCCGCGCCCGCAGGCGCCTCCCGGGGGTCGGGATCAGGACCAGGGGCCGCCCCGGGCTCCGGATACCACGCAACCGGCTCCAGACCCGCCGGAGGCAGCTCGTCCGCCGCCGACCGGGCCGTGGGCTCGGGATACCACGCAGCGGGCTCCAGACCCGCCGGGCTCTCGTCGTGGTCCCGACGCGGCCCGGGCGGTTCGTCGAGGCGGACCGATTCGGCGCGGACCCCGTCGGGGGACACCACCGGCGCGGGACCGGGCG
>JBDZUV010000078.1:4342-14317 GCA_040255345.1 Actinomycetota bacterium
CGGACCGATTCGGCGCGGACCCCGTCGGGGGACACCACCGGCGCGGGACCGGGCGCCCACCGCGGTTCCGCCACGTCGACGGGAACCAGCGAACCGACCGCCGAGTCGTCGTGGGGACCACCCGGCCCCGCGACACCGGGTCCTTCGACGGGCCCGGCCGACGACGATGCCCAGCCGACCTCGGGGCCGTCCGGTACGGCGTCGGACGCCGCATCCTGCGACGACCACCAGGGCGTGCCCCCGACGGCGCCGGGCGGGTCACCGTCCGGCGAGGGGTGCGCGGCGCCGCTGAGCGGTCCGGGGTCGTATCCCCATGGAGCGTGCGGCTCAGAACCCCTGGGTTCCCGACCGTGCGGTGCCGCGTCGGACTCCGCCGCGTGTGGCGGCCCCTCCGGCCGCGCCGGTTGCTGCAACTCGTCGGGATCGACGGTCGCATCGATCCGGTCGACCCGGAGTGCCGCACCGCAGAACTTGCACGCCTGCCAGTGGCCGAACACCCGCGCGCGGCAAGTCGGACAGATGAGGACGTCTCCGGTCACGGGAGCCTCGCCTGCGACCATCGCCGACGTGCGTGCACCACCGGGGACGGAGCCGGACCGATCCCGCGCGCCGATGCGAAGAGGCGCTCGTTCGCTTTCCCGGATTTCACAGCAACGGGGCAACTGTTCATGTCCGACCTCGTGGCGGTTCGAAAGGGTCGATCGGTCCGGGGTGCTCGACTGCCGGCACACCGCCACGACCTGCGACAGCGCTGACAGTCCGAGTCCCTCCAGTCGTTGTCCACATCGGCCGCGGAGCGTCGTGATTGAGCTTTGTCGCGCCCACGGGACCGAAGTCGTCAGGATCGCGTCGACGGCCGCTGCGGACGCCGTTGGTCGCGGCTCGGGGTGGGTTCCGGTCTCGCCCGGCGAGCCGAGCTGTTGGTAGGCTCGCCCGCTCACCCGTCACGATGCCCCCATCGTCCAGCGGCCTAGGACGCCTGCCTTTCACGCAGGTAACACGGGTTCGAATCCCGTTGGGGGTGCTCCGCGGTCGCACGCCCGCGCTGTTGCCCGCGTCGCTGCCGATCGGCTACCACACCAAGAAGGTGATGCCGAGCACCGCGAGGCATGCACCGTAGGCGCGCTCGAGCCGGATGGCGTCGGTGCGTAGGGCCACGCGGGCGCCGAGGGGTGCCATGAGGATCGATCCGGCCCCGTACACGCCGATCACCGCCCAGTCCAGGTGACCGAGAAGCTGGTGGACCACCGTGCCGGGCACCGCCAGAGCGCTGGCGACGATCAGCGACGTGCCGAACGATTCCTTGACCGGCATGGCGAGCACGAGGATGAACAGCGGGGCGAGCAGCGAACCGCCCGAATTGGCGAGGAGACCCGCCGTCACACCGACGCCGAGCGCGATACCGACCGTGCGCGCCTTGCGGCGTGAGACGTCGCGGACGACCTCGACATCGTGTGGCGGCCCGACCAGGAAGCGGATCCCGATCGCGGCGATGAGCACGTCGGTGGCCTGCACCAGCGCCGACCCGTCGATCCAGCGGGTGGCGATCGCCCCGACGATCGTCGCGGGGATGCCGAAGACGAGACTCCAGCGCATCAGTTCGCGATCGATCATGCCGGCCCGGGCGTAGGGCCGCGACGCGACGAGCGTGCCCGGAATGGTCGCGGGCAGTGGGGCGGCGACCGCGACGATCGGCGGCACCCCCACGGCGGCCAGGATCGGGGTCGCGACCGCGGACCCGCCCTTGCCGAACAGCCCGGCGAGAAAGCCGGTCCCGATACCGATGAGCGCGATCACGATCCAGTCCACGCCCTCACCCAACTCCTCCCCGACCCATAGGTCAAGATGGAAGTTCCTGTTCAAATGATAGGCTTTCCCTATGAACCTGCAGCAGGTCGCCTACGTCATCGCCGCCGCGGACCTCGGTAGTTTCACCCGCGCTGCCGCGTCGATTCCGGTGACCCAGCCATCGCTGTCCCAGGGCATCCGCACCCTCGAGCGCGAGCTCGGCAGCCCGCTGTTCGACCGCATCGGTCGACAGGTCCAGCTCACCGCCGCGGGGCGGGCATTTCTCGGTCCGGCCCGCCGTCTGCTGCGCGACGCGGCGGTGGCCCGTGATGCGGTGAGCGACGTGGCGGGTCTGCGCGCCGGCCGTCTCGACCTGGTGACGTTGCACACCCTGGCCGTCGATCCGCTCGCGACGATGGTCGGCGCTTTTCGGGCGCGGCATCCCGGGGTGGCGGTGCACATCGCCGAACCCGCCGCTGCCGACGCGGCGATCGAAGGAGTGCACGACGGCGCGTACGAAGTCGGGCTCGTCGAACTCCCGGCCGCGCCCGGTCTCGTCGTCCACGAACTCGCCGCTCAGGAACTCCTCGCGGTGTGCCCACCGGACACCGTGGTCGTCGACGGGCGCATCCCCGTGCACCGTCTGGCCGGCATGCCCCTGATCACCACACCGGTCTCCACGGCCACGCGCCGTCTCGTCGACGACGCGTGCGCCACGGCCGGCGTGTCACCGACGGTGGCCGTGGAGACCGGACACCGCGAGGCGCTGTTGCCGCTGGTACTCGCCGGGGCGGGGACGACCTTTCTGCCCTCACCGCGCGCGCAGATCGCGATCGCACAGGGCGCAGTGGTCGCTTCGGTCGACCCGCCGCTGAACCGCACGGTCGGATTGATCCACCGCGAGGGTCCCCTGTCTCCGGCGGCCGCTGCATTCGTCGATGTCGCCCTCGAGCGGCGACCCGGCGATTGACGTTCAGGTGGTCTCGGGAAGACGCAACGACGCAAACGATTCGGCGAGCACCCGCAGCTCGGTCAGATGGAAGGCGGTGAGTTCGTCGAGCGCATCCTGACCGGCCTTCTTGAGTTGGATCCGCACGACTCTGCCGTCGACGTCGTCGGGCAGCCGCTCGACGAGCCCGGCCGCCTCGGCCCGGTCGATGAGGCCGACCGCGGAGTGGTGCCGCACCTGAAGGTGTTCGGCGATCTCGCCGATGGTCGGGTGATTCCCGGACGGATGCCCGCGCACGGCCAACAGCAACTGGTGCTGGGCCGGCGTGAGTCCGACCTCCTTCGCCCGGGCCTCGCTCCAATGGAGAAATCGTCGGAGCCGATCGCGCAGGGCGAGAATCTCACGGTAGTCGTCGTCATCGAATTGCGGCGTTGTCATGTCATCTCCGGAGTGTCGGCGTCACGACCGTCGCGTCGGTTGCCAGAACTTCGTGACACGGTAGCTTTCCACGCGCGGGTCACGGGAACGCGGCGCACTTCGAGCGCCGCCGCCTCCGGGTCGGAGACGGCCGTCGGCGGCGCGCCGGCCGGATCACCCGGGTCGGGCGCAGGCGCTGCGGTCGTGTCGTGGGGCCGCCCACCGGCGTCGCCGGCGTCGCCTTCGGGACCGGTGGTCGCGGTCGGTGAGGTTCGCCCACGCCCGCGCCGGCGCCGGCGTCGGCGTCGCCGGAACAGTGTCGGTTCCTGCAGATCGCGCTCCGCGAGCCGCCGGGCGAGTGCGCCGTCGATGACGCCCGGGCCCAGCACACCGATCGGCTCGCCCTGGGCGTACACCACGATCTCGTCGGCGGACCCGTCCAGCAGCGACGCCACTGCATCACCGAGGTACGCGGTCGATTCGATCCGGGGCAGGTCGGGATCGAGCGCGACCTCGGGCAGCGGGTCGACGGCACGTCCGGCCACGATCATCCGGAACGGGTCGACCTCGGTGTCGAACTCGACGCGGTACCCGCGGCGGAGCAGCTTGTCGGTCATGAGTCGTTGATCGAGGAACTGGTGCGTGACGATCTCGGCCACGGCCGTCGCGATGATCATCGGTACGAGCAGTTCGAAACTCCCGGTGGCCTCGAGCGCGAACACGGCGCCGGTGAGCAGTGCCCGCGCCGAGGCGCCGAAGGTGGCGCCCATCGCCACGATGGCGAACGCGGCCGGTTGGATCCCCAGTCCGGGGAAGAGGTGTGCGAACCCGATCCCGATCATCAGCCCCATGGTCGAACCGATGATGAAGATCGGCGCGAGCGTCCCGCCGGAGGTGTTCGAGGCGAGGGCGATCCACCACGAGAACAGTTTCGCCACCATCAGGATGGCGGCCGCGCCCAGCAGGAAGCGGTCGTTCACCGCGGACTGGATCGCCCAGTAGCCGACCGAGAGCGACCCGGGCACCACGAGTCCGATCAGCCCGAAGCCGACCGCGCCGACGATCGGGTGGAAGAACTCGGGAACGGGTGTGCGGCGGAAGAGCGCTTCGAAGCCGAACAGGCCCTTGTTGAGCACCAGCGCCATGAGGCCACACGCGATGCCCAGCACGACGAACATGGGGAGTTCCCACCCGCCGGCGGCGTGCACCCCGAACGCCTGGAACAGCGGATCGGGCCCGATCAACTCGAAGTGGATCTGGGTGGCGATGCCGGTGGCGAGCAACAGGGGCACGAGTGCCCGCAGCGAGCGTTCGAACAACAGCAGTTCGAACGCGATGACGATCGCGGCGATCGGCGTGGCGAACACCCCGGCCATGCCCGCCGCCGCGCCGGTGGCGAGTGCGATCCTCCGTTCGGCCGACGACAGTCGCAGGATTTGACCGATGAGCGATCCGGCCGACCCGCCCGTGACGATGATCGGGCCCTCCGCCCCGAAGGGACCCCCGGTTCCCATGGCGATGGCGGCCGAGATCGGCTTGGCGAGCACGACCTTGGGCGGGATGCGACTGTGATCGAACACGATCGCTTCGAGGGATTCGGGGATCCCGTGTCCTTTGATCGTCGGGGCCCATCTGGCGAGCAGCGAGACGACGCACGCGCCGCCCACGGCGACCAGCAACAGATCCGGTCCCGGGTGGTAGTGCTGCAGGTCGGGCAGGTCGAAGGCGACCCGGTGCAGGAGCGCCAGGTTCGAGATGAGTCCGACCAGGTTCACGATCGCCCAGGCGGCGACCCCTCCGATCACCCCCAGGGCCGCGCCGATGCCCGCGAGCAGCGCCATCCGCCGGGGGGTCTCACCGAGGGACACGTCACGCGCGCGGTCCACGTCCAACACCCGCCCGAAGGCACGCCGTACGGTCATGCCCCGATCATATCGGGCAACGATGGGCAGGCCAAATCGTGCGGCGCCCAGACCGTGGTGGCCGACCGGTGCACCCCGGGCGCGCCGCCGGGCCGACCACGGGTTTGACGCCACCGACCCCGGAGCGGTAATTCGTTCCCCGACCTATCGTGGCGCACTTCCTCCCCTCTTCCCGCCAATTCGAAGCGTTCGTCTCGAACAGTCGACTCCTCCCGATGGCCGCGTGCGTCGGCCTCGTCGGAGGCCTGATCGGTGTCGTCTACCTCGAGGCGCTCAACTCACTGACGCTGTTGTTGTTCCCGGCGCCCTGGGCCGACACCGTCCAGACCTACCTTCCGACCCTGCTCCACACCACCATCACCTGGAGCACCTGGCACCACTGGCTGGTGCTGATCGCCGCCGGCGGGCTCACCGCGCTCGGTTTCAAGGTGCTGGGCAACCCCGGCGACACCGAGTTGCTGGTCGACAACATCCACCTCCACGGCGGCGCGCCGGCAGAGGGCATGCGCGAACTGAAGGCGCTGATACCGATCTCGTTGCTCAACATCGCCGTCGGCAGCGGCATCGGGCCGGAGGCCCCGCTCAGCCAGACCAACGGCACGGTGGCGACCTGGCTCGCCGACCGGTGGCACCTCGACCCGGTGGAGACCAGGATTCTCACGATCACCGGCCTGGCGGCCGGGTTCACGGTGCTCTTCGACGCCCCTCTGGGGGCATCGATCTTCTCGATGGAGATGCTGCACCGGCGAGGCCTGCGGTACTTCGAGGTGCTGCTGCCGGTGCTGGTCGGCGCATTGGCGGCGTTCGTGTTGTACTCGGGTCTCACCACCATGGGTTTCGAACCGATCTGGAGCATCGACGGGGTGCTGGGTGTTCCCGACCGACTGGCGTTCCTGGACTTCGGTTGGGGGCTCGCCGCCGGGGTCGTCGGCGCCCTCGTCGCGGCTGCGTTCACGCTGCTGGTCGAGTTCGCCCGGTGGCTGTTCCGGCCGCTCCCGGTGCTCGGCAAGCCGGTCGCCGCCGGCCTCGTGCTCGGCGGTCTCGCATTCGTCTCGCCCTACGCGTTGACGTTCTCGAAGCTCCAGTTGCGGCATCTGGGGCGCGTCGAGGTGATCACCGTCGGAGCGTTGGCACTCGCCGCCGCCACCAAGCTCGCGGCCGCTGCGGTCAGCATGGCCGGCGGATGGAAGGGAGGTTTCATCATCCCGATGTTCTTCAGCGGCTACTGCCTCGGCCGCATCGGCGCCGAAGTGCTGCCCGGGCACCCCAACGGCACGGTGCTCGCGGTCTGTCTCATGGTGGCGATCAACGCCGGTGTGACCAAGACCCCCCTGGGGTCGACGCTCGTGGTCACCGAGATGGTCGGTCTGCGCCTGTTCCCACCCGCATTGATCGCCGGACTGGTGAGCTTCTTTCTCACCTCCAACGTGTATCTGATCAAGTCACAGCGACGCCGGGTCGGACTCGACGGCAAGCCGGTCGATCCGCCCTTCGTGCAACTCGGCTGACCCGGCGCGGTCGCGCCGCCGGACTCAGCGCGTCGCCACCGCCAGGAAGAGCCCGAACTCCGTGCCGTCGCGGTCGACGGTCCCACAATCGGACACCACCGCAGCGGCGAATCCGGCGGACTCGCATCGCGCCGCGAACGCGTCGCGGTCGAAGCCGTCGTGCACGTGGGCCCCCTCGCCGTGGAACGAGCCGTCCTCGGCGTCGAGGTCGATCACGCACAGCTGCCCACCGGGAACCAACGCGTCACGGAATGCGCGCAAGGTCACGTCCAAGGCGTCGACGTGGTGCAACACCATCGACGTGACGATCAGATCGAAGGCCTCGCCCGCCGGGAGCGGCTCGGTGGAAAGGTCGAGGGCCCACACCCGTGCCCCCGCGAGGCGACCGTCGTCGATCTTGGCCTGTGCCACCGCGCGCATGCCCGCCGACGTGTCGGCCATCGTGATCGACCCGACCGAGTCGTACAGGGCCTCGGCCACGAGTCCGGTCCCGGCGCCGTACTCGAAGAGGCGCTCGTCGCCGGTGAGATCGACCTCTTCGGCGATGCGTCGGGCGATCAGGCGCGCCCGTGCCACCTTGGCGTCGTCGTCCCACGTCGCGGCCCGCTCGTCGAAGCTCTGCCCGGCACCATCGTGGTCGGCACCATCGTGGTCGGCACCATCGTGGTCGGCATGGTCATGGTCCACGCCGAGCGAGCCTACCGACGTGGCGCATGCGCCCGACGGGCGCCCGTCGCGGGGGCATCAGCCGCCGAAGTAGCGGCGGGGCACCGCGGTGAGCATCGTGGCGATCTGGTCGTCGCTGACTCCGCCCGCCCGCAGGGCCGGTACCACGTCGTCGCTGATGTGCTCGTAGTGCCAGTTCGGCATGAAGGCGTCGATCACCTCGGGGGCGTCGGGGCCGAACCAGTCGATCCGGCACGACGCGTCATGGCTGAGCACCATGCGGTCCGCGTACCCACGCCGCGCGAGTTCCACGATGGTGGCGACACGGGCGTCGGTGGTCGCGAACACGTCGAGGCCGAACCGGTCCATACCCAGGATCGCGCCGGTGTCGGCGAGCGAGGCGAGCCAGTCGACGTCGGTCGAATCGCCGACGTGACCGAGCACGACCTTGCCCAGATCCGCCCCTTCGTGGCGCAGCACGTCGAGCACCAGGTCGGCCGTGCGTTCGGCCGCGTTGGTGTGCACGGTGATCGGCGCCCCCGTGGCGACCGAGACCTGCGCGACCGCACGCAGGGCCCGCTCGACATCACCACTCATCGGCGCGTGTTCGACCGCGCACTTCAGGAACGCCGCCTTGACGCCGGTGCCGCTGATGCCCTCGGTGAGGTCGCGGGTGAAGTCCCGCACGAGTGGGTCGTCTCCACCCAGGGGTCGACCCGGGCCCTGCAACGTGTAGGGAAACGGCAGTGAGTCGTAGGTGTAGACGCCGGTGGCGACGATGATGTTGACCCGGATGCGACCCGCGATCTTCGCCAACCTCGGGATGTCGCGCCCCAGGCCGAGCACGGTGGGGTCCGCGATCGTGGTGATGCCCTTGTCGGCGAGCCGGTTCAATTTGTCGACGGCCCGCTCGAGCTCGGCGTCCTCGTCCCACCACGATCCCTCGCCGTAGTTGTGCAGATAGTCGGTGTCGAGCGTGAACACGTGCTCGTGCATCAGGGTCGGCCCCAGCTCGGCGACGTCGATCGGACCGGTGAGGGTTTCCACTTCTGCCATGGCGCTCACCATGCCACAGCCGGGGACCCGACGCGTGCGCCTTCGACGAACCGACGCCGCCCTGCGGCTCGTCTGCATGGCCGACGATTCGGGTTCGCCGGTGCCCGGCGTACCCTGCGACCCATGACCGATACCACTGACACCCCTGTTGCCCCGCATGTCGTTCCGCAAACCCGTTTCGGCGATGTCGACGGCCTCGACAAGGCCTACGGCGCGATGGCGCATTTCGACCACGCCATCGATCTCGACCCGGTCTTGCGAGAGCTCGTCAAGTTGCGCGCCTCGGTGCTGAACGGGTGCGCGTTCTGCGTGGACATGCACACGACCGATGCCCGGGCCGCCGGCGAGACCGACCGTCGCCTCGCGTCGGTGATGGCGTGGCCCCACGCCCCGTTCTTCACGGCTCGTGAACGGGCCGCCCTGCGGTTGACCGACGCGATGACGTTGCTCGACGGGCACGGCGAGGGTGTGTCGGACGAGGTGTGGGACGAAGCCAAGGCCCACTTCGACCCGACCGAGTTGGGGCAGCTCGTGATGGCGATCACCGCGATCAATTCCTGGAACCGCATCGCGGTGACCCTGTTGTCGACGCCGCCACTCGACTGATGCAGACCGGCGCGTCGCGGGGTGATCGTGTGCGCCTGCGAGGTCCCTTCGGGGCAGGCTGAGCCGGGTCACCTCCAGCGCCGCGCACCAGGGCGCGGCTCGTCCGGGCTGCCGTCGTCGTCCTCCGAGCTCCGCATTCGAGGAGATGGCGCGGGGTGCCTGGGTCGGATGCTCCTGACGGGCATCGTCCGAGGCCTGCCCGGGGGCCGGGCGGGCGAATGCCGGGGCGCACGGCACTGGTACCGTGTGCGGTGGCTCGGGCCGGCGATCGGAGGCGACACGATGACCGAATCCAGTGACCTGCCGGCACGCAGGGGTCTGTTGCGCCGCCGCAATCCGATCCGCACGATCTTTCCGCTGTCGTACCAGACGATGCGGGTCCACCGGCTGATCGAACGTCTGAACGTGGCTGGTCATCCCGACGCGGCGCTCGTCGTGTCCGAATGCTGGAAGATCCTGACCGGTATCGAGGTCAAGGTCGGCGCTCAGATCGGTGCAGGCACGATCTTCGTCCACGGCCAGGGGGTGGTCGTCGGTGAGACGGCGGTGGTCGGGCAGGACTGTCGGATCTACCAGCAGGTCACCCTCGGTGGTGGGCGACGCGACCGGCCCGAGATGCCCGTGGTCGGTGACCACGTGACGATGTACGCCGGAGCGAAGCTCACCGGCGCGATCCATGTCGGTGACCATGCCTCGATCGGCGCGAACGCGGTGGTCACCCACGACGTGCCCACGGGGGCGATCGTCGCGGGGGTGCCGGCGACCATCATCGGCTGGCACGACGGTTTCGGGCCAGACGCGCCACCAGCCTGACCGGCGCGACGTGAGGCGCGGCACGCGCTCGTGACCGGGCCCACGGTCGGCGCTGCGGCCACCCGGCGCTGGTCGGTGGGAACCGACCGGCCGGCGGCACCCGCGGCCCGCACGGGCCACGGCGGCGCCACAGGCACGCACGCCCGCCTCGAGGTGCCGGGCCGACCGTCCCTTCGCGTCGATCGGCCCGCCCGAGGCGATGGCGCCCGGTGGAGACGATGGGACTCGAACCCACGACCCCCTGCTTGCA
>JBDZUV010000079.1:0-14273 GCA_040255345.1 Actinomycetota bacterium
CGTCATCGGAGATCGTGCCGCCGGTGATGTTGAGCCCGACTGCAGCGGCGATCGCATAGGCGACGATCACGACACCCGACCCGCCGACGTTGGAGGCGTCTCCGTCCGCGGCGCCGCCACCGCCGGTGTTCGCTCCACCGGCAATCGACGAGTTCGGCACGAAAAGGCCGCTGCCGCCGCCGCCCTTACCTCCGGCGCCGAAGTTCAGGCCGCCGCCGCCGCGGCCCCCGCCGCCGCCGCCGACCCAACCGACCGGTGAGCCGATCGCCACCGCTGCGGCGAGCGTCGAGTCCACGCCGTCTCCTCCGTTGCTGCCGACGCCATTCGTCTCTCCGGCGATGCCATTCCCGCCGGGCTGCCCGGCGCCGCCGCCGCCCCCGCCGCCGGCATCGCCGTTCAGGTCGAAGTAGCCGTTTCCGCCCGGGTTGCCTTGACCGACGGTGCCGGCTGCGCCGCTTGTGTGATAGCTGTTGCCGCCGGCGCCGGACCCTCCGGTGGCTGGCGGCGCGGAGATCGCGCCTCCGCCGCCACCCCCGACGGCGGTGGCCAGGCCCTGCAACGTCGAATCCCCGCCGCTGCCGAAGTTCGTGCCTCCCGACCCGACGGCCACCGAATAGGCGTTCAGGCCCACCGTCGCGGTGCCTTCGACGACGCCACCCGCGCCGCCTCCGCCGCCGACGATCGATTCACTCCCCGCACCCCCACCGGCGACGACGAGATACGAGATCGCCAGACTGGTCGGCGCAGGCACCGTCGTCGTGCTGAGCGGGGCGGTGGTGGGCGGGGCGGTGCTGTCGGGCGTTGAAGCGGCGGCGGCGACGCTCGGCAGCGCGATCACGGCGACCGCAGCCGCGGCCGCGGCACCGCCGAGTTGGATGACGCGGCGGCGCGACCAGGTGTCGGTGTCGACGATGCCGAGTTCGATCAGGCCGGCCAGCGCCGCGCTCAGCCGTTCGGGCACCTCACTCGTTCCCCCCCGGGCGAGCAGGAGGGCCTCGGCCTGATCACCGGTGAGGTGGATCACCTCGGCGCGGTCGGCCGGCAGGACCAGAAACCCGTCATCGACCGCTTCGACGCGCAGGTCGGGGTGCAGCGTGAACGCCATGGTGGTACTCCCTCTCGTGTCATCCGATCTGAAACCGGTGACGCAGCGGATACCAGCGGCGGCGTCGCGGTGAGACGCAACCTACTCACGGCGGGACGGGACCCGCCAGCCGATCGCCGCGGCTCAGGAGAGCAGGTTCAGGATCGCGCGCTCGACCAGGGAAGTGACCGTTGCCCGCAAGGCGTCGATCCCGACCGGGTCGCCGGTCGCGGACGGGTCGTCGCTCTGGGTGCCGGTGGCGCACGCGACGAAAGCGTCACCGTCGAAGCGGGTGTGGGTGGGGAAGATCGCCCGGGCCAGGCCGTCGTGGGCCGACTCGGCCAGCAGTCGGCAGCCCACCTTGTCGAGACGGGCAGAGGTCGCGACCACCCCGATCGTCGTGTTCTCGCCCGGGCCGGCTCCTCCCAGCACCCCCTGCACGGTGCCGTCGTCGAGGGTCGCGGCATGTCCCACCGAGCCGACCGGGTTCACCGCGATCAGACAGGCGACCGTCACCGCTCCCAGGCGGGCCGACGCCGCGACGAGGCCGCCCGGCCGTACGCCGTCGGGGCCCAGCCAGTTGCCCGTGGTACAGCCGGTGCCGGCACCGACGCGGCCGACCGCGTGACCCTCGGTCGCTGCCGCCTCGGCCGCCGCGCGGCCGGCGGCGGCATCCGGGCGGACGGTCGCATCGCCGACGCCGAGGTCGAACAGTGCCAGCGTCGGCACGATCGGCACCCGACCCGCCGAGGTCACGTACCCGCGACCCGCCTCCTCGAGGTGGCTCATCACCCCGTCCGCGGCGGCGAGCCCGAACGCGGACCCACCCGTGAGGACCACCGCGTCGATCGTGTTCACGTGCCGGGTCGGTTCCAACAGGCCGACCTCGCGACTCGCCGGTCCGCCGCCACGGATCTCACCCGACGCGACCGTGCCCGCGGGCACGATCACGACCGTGCAGCCGGTGCGGGCCACCGGATCGGTCCAGTGGCCGACGGCCACTCCGGGCACGTCGGTGAGCAGACCGGATCGTTCGGTGTCCACCCCGCGGAGCCTAGGAGACCGGGACCATCGGCGGGAGTAGGGTCGCCCCATGGACGCACTCGACCGGTACACCCGCGCTTCGGAAGGCTTCGAGACCCGCCTGCGTGGCGTGCAACCCGACCAGTGGAGCGCACCGACGCCCTGTGAGGACTGGAACGTACGGGCGCTGGTCGCCCATCTGATCAACAGCCATCGACTGATGTTGTCGACGCTCGGACAGTCCCTCGACGAACCCGGTGAGGGCGACGACCTGCTGCCGGTGTGGTCGACGGCGCGGACGGCCGTGCTCGACGCACTCGGTGACGAGGCCACTGCCGCGAAGATCGTGCCGAGCCCCTTCGGTGAGACGCCATTCGCCGGTCTGATCGGCGGACTGTTGTGCGGTGACACGTTGTTCCACACCTGGGACCTGGCCCGGGCCACCGGCCAGGACGAGACCCTCGACGCGGAACTGTGTGCGACCCAACTCGAGATGATGCTGCCCCTCGACGAGCTGATCCGGACCCCGGGCTTCTTCGGGCCCAAGCTCGACGCCCCCGACGACGCGACCATCCAGACGCGCCTGTTGCGCTTCGGCGGTCGCCGACCCTGAAGCGCCGGCACCCCGTGCACTCCGTCGGGTCATGACCGCGGCAGACGACCGGTTCATCGCGGCCCTCCGCGCGATCACCGGCCCGTCCGCAATCGTCGACGATCCCGAGCTGACCGACCGCTACCGGCACGACTGGACCGGACGGTTCGGCACCGACGACGCCGTCACCGTGGCCCGACCGGGCACCGCCGACGAGGTCGCCGCGATCGTCGCACTGTGCGCCGAAGAAGACGTTGCGATCGTCACCCAGGGGGGCAATACCGGTCTGGTGGGCGGTTCGGTGCCCCTCGCGGGCGAGTTGGTGGTGTCGACCGAGCGGCTCAGCGGCATCGAGGCGGTCGACGAGACGGCCGGGCTGCTCTCCGCCGGAGCGGGCACCCCGCTCGCGGTCGTGCAGCAGGCCGCGGGCGATCACGGGTGGCGCTACGGCGTCGACATCGCCAGCCGTGACTCGGCCACGATCGGCGGCACCGTCGCGACCAACGCCGGTGGGCTGCACGTGTTGCGTTACGGCGCCACCCGTGCCCAGGTGACCGGCGTGGCATTCGTGGACGGTACCGGGGCGAGCCATGACATGGCCCGGGCGACACTGCGAGACAACACCGGGTACGACCTGCCCGGTCTGTTGTGCGGCAGCGAAGGAACGCTGGGCATCGTCACGGCCGTCCGGGTCCGGTTGGTGCCCGAGTTCCCGTCCCGCACCGCCGCGCTGTTGCGCTTCGCCGATCCCGCCGACGCGGCGGCCGGGGTGGAAGCGCTGCGCGGGGCGCTGCCGTCGGTGGAGTCCGCCGAGTTCTTCTTCGCGCCCGGGTTGGAACTCGTCTGTGCCACGTTCTCGTACCCCCCACCCTTCGCCGAGACCGCCGGCGGTTACGTGCTCGTCGAGGTCGCCGACACCGACGACCGGACCGCCGCCCTGGGCGCCACCGTCGAGAGCCTGTCGGGAGTCACCGAGGTGGCCGTGGCCGACGACCCGCCGGGGCGGGCCCGTCTGTGGCGCTACCGCGAACGCCACACCGAGGCGATCGCCACGGTCGGGGTCCCCCACAAGCTCGACGTCGCGGTGCCCCCCGGCACGCTCGCCGAGTTCGTCGCCCGCGTGACCGGCACGGTCCGCGCGGTCGACCCGGAAGCGAACGTGTGGCTGTTCGGCCATGGCGGCGAGGCCAGTGTGCACGTGAACATCACCGGGACGGCCGACGGCGACGATGCCGTCGATGACGCGGTGCTGGGTCTGGTCGTGGACCTGGGCGGGTCGATCAGCGCCGAACACGGCATCGGCACCGCGAAGCGGGCCTGGATCGACCGGGTACAGGACCCGGCCGAACGCCGGCTCCGTGCCCGGTTGAAGGCGGCGTTCGATCCACACGGCATCATGAATCCGGGCGTGCTCACCGGTTCGCCGTGACCGTTGCGGGAACCCTCAGGTGTTCGATCCGGCCGTCGTCGAGCGACCTGGTCACCGCCCGGTCGGATCGCACGTCGCCACCGGGACCGGTGGGCTGCACGACGACGGTCGTCCGCCGCGGACGGGCACTGGCCTGGGGCGCGACCGTGAGCCGATAGTCGTTTCCTGCGGAGAGTGTCCCGGTGAGGTCGAGATCGAGAGTGACCCGCCCACCGGCCGGGACGGTCACGGTCTGGGAACCGACCCAGGCACCGAGCTCGCGTTGGACCTGGAGACCGCGGCGCACCCCGTCGATCGACAGCGCGGTGGGGCGGAGCGCCGAGTACACGCTCACCGTCACGGTGTCGGAGCCGAAGGGTCTCCCGCCGACCTTGCCGGCACGGCTGTCCTGGTTGCCCAGCACATAGGCCGGTTCGCCCGCTCGGGGAGCGTGGTTGACGAAGGTGACCCGGGCGGTCGCCGTCGTGGCCCCGGAGGCGGGATCGAAGCGAACCGTGTACCGCGTCGTCTGGTCGAGGTAGTAGTCGGCCTTGTTGGTCGATGCGTTGGAGATCCGGACCGACAGCAGGTCGCCTCCCCCCGCCGCGGGAAAGGCACCCGTCAACCCGACCCGGTCGAGGTACGACTCGGTGGCCGGATCGTTCGCCGAGAACAGCAACCGGCCCTGGTGCACCATGGGCGACAAGGTCTCGGTGATGCGACCGATCGGCGGGAGATCCCCGTCGGTGAGCGCCTCGAAGGTGGCCTCGGCGGTGTCCGAGAGCAGGTCGACCCGCTTGGCGGTGCGGCCCGGATACCTCAGGTACTGGTCGTGCATGAGGTAGTCGGCGGCGTTCTGTGCGTCGATCCGGTACCACGTACCGGTGGGAAACACCGGACCGGTGAGTTCCAGCAGGGCGGCGAGCGCGACCGGATCGACATAGAGCACGCCGTCGAGGCGGGTGCCCATGGCCTGGCGGTAGAGCCCTTCGGTGACCTCGGCGACCGTCGGGAAGTCGGGCGAGGCCGAGACGTTCTGGAGGTACCGCTCGGGTTGCAGCACGGCATATCTGGCCAGGTAGTCGGGTGGCCCCGGGATCGTGCGTGTGCGCCAGTCCGAGGCGTCGTTGAGCTCGTCGATGTGGCCGTGTCGCCGCAGGCGCACGTGTCCGTTGTCGGCTTCCAACTCGGCCCACGCGCCGATGAACCCGCCGAGACCCCGTGACTCGGCGGGGTTCGCGAACAGCACCAGATAGCGCTTCGGCCGGTCGGCGCCGAGCAGTGCGGGCGCCGCGTCGATGGCGTGGAGCGCCTCTTCGGCCGGGGGGATCGCATCGGTGAGCTCACTGCGGTAGTGGGTCATCCGCTGCCGGAGCGATCCCAGGAGCCACCCCGAGGAAACCGCGTCGATGCGATCGATGGTGGCGCGGGTCGACGCGATGGTGGCGGCGATCGGCGTACGCATCGACTCGAGCCGTTGCAGGTCGAACGTGCCCTTCGAGGTGCGCAGGTCGCGGTAGGGAGCGACGGTCACGACGTCGAATGCGTCGGCGGTGACGGTCCGCCCCGAGTCGGTGGCGGTCGTGACGAGCCGGGCGTGCTGGGCGAGGACCGGCACGGCAGCAGCGAGCTTCATCAGCGGCGAACGTTGTCTGCGCTGCGCAGCCGAGAACGACTCGCGGGCGACGAACAACGCGAGCCCTGCGGGCGTCTGTCGTCCGGCAGCGGCACTGTCGGCTCCGCGCTGTGCGAATTCGAGGCCCCGCTGCATCGAGGTGGCCGACGACCGGACGGTGAACGCGAAGCCCGCCACGGCGATCAGCACGAGTGCGACGAGTGCCCCGCCGGTGATCCGGATCCGCCGCTGCGCCTCCGGCCTCGCCGCCCGGTAACCCGAGACCACGACCGACACCACCACCGCACCGGTGACCAGAGCGGTGAAGCCGAACCGGCCGACGCTGGCGGCGCGCAGGAGCACCTGCACACTCAGCGCGCCGATCACCGCGCCCACGACCGGTCCGCGCCGCTGCGGCGGCTGCACACCGGTGGCGAGGGCCGACCCCGCGGCGACGACGGCGATCGCCAGTCCCCACAGCGACCCGGCCAGGACCACGGCCGATCCGGCGAGGAGCAGCCACGTCCAGCGGCGGCTGCGGGCCGCGAACCACACCACGATCCCGCCCAGCGCGGCACGTTCGATCACGTCGACGACGACGGTTCCGGTGGGTTGCGCCGGGGCGAAACCGGCTGCGACCGCCCCGATCACGACGATCGCCCACACGACCCGGGACGCCTCGTTCGATTCGGCCGTTCTCGTGGGTTGCGGCACGCCCCTCCTGGACGGTGCAGGATTCCGTTGACACCGGGGTGTCGGAATGCAACTAATGTACCTGCAGGCGGCCGACCGGTCGCGGGAGTCCATCGGATGCGGTGATCATGGATCGTCGCTGGAGGTCAGGGAATCATGAAGAGCACGAAACGTCGCACCCCCGTGGTGCTGATCGCCGCGGTGCTGGCGCTGGCCTGCGGGCTGTTCACGGTCACGTCGACCGCTGCCGGCGCAGCCGACGCCTGTGTCGTCAGCCAGGACGACTACGGTCCGGCGACGACGCTCGCGACGAGCGAGACCTCGGCCGACACCGGGAGCCAGGTCGACATCATCGGCTCGGGTTTTCCCGCCGACTGTGACGTGACGCTCGAGGTCGCCGGAACCGCCATCGGCACCGTGACCACGGATGGCAACGGCGGCTTCACGTTCACCTGGCAGATCCCCGACGACGCCACTGCGGGAGTCGTGACCATCGCCGCGACGGCCGGTGGCCAGGTCCTCGCGAGCACGACTCTCGAGATCGTCGCGGCGCAACCGGCGCCGACCACGACGACGCCAGGGTCGACCACCACCATCGCCAAGGCGACCGGCGCTTCGTCGACGGGCGGCAACACGCTTCCCGCGACCGGTGCGCAGATCGGTGTGCTGGTCATCGGTGGCCTGGTGATGCTCGCGGCGGGTGCCGCCCTGTTGGTGTGGAACCGCGGCCGACGGGTCTCCACGCAGCTCTGATCGGTTGCGATCCGGTCGCGACGACCGGGAAGCCTGAATCGGGACCCCTTCTCGGAGGGGTCCCGATCGGTCTTTTCAGGCGGGGTCCCGATCGGTCGGCGCGTACGATCGACGCGTGGATCTGAGTCTTCCGACCGTCCTCGCATTGGCGGCACTGGGGGTCTGCGCCGGCTGGCTGGGTGCGATCATCGGGATCGGTGGCGGCATCGTCATCGTGCCCGTGCTGGTCCTGGCGTTCGGTTTCGACATCCGGATCGCGGTGGCGACGTCACTGGTGGCCGTCGTGGCGACCTCCACCGCGGCGGGGAGTGCCTATGTGGGCAAGGGCACGGCCAACATGCGACTCGGCATGACCCTCGAGGTCGCCACGACGATCGGCGGGATCATCGGCGGGTTGGTGGCGGTGCTGATCTCACCGTCGGTCCTCTCGGCGCTGTTCGCCGTGATGATGCTGATCACGGCCGTGCTGGTGGGACGACGCGGCGACGCCGGACCGGTGGCGGGACCGAACAGGGCCGGTGAGCAGACCGCGGGGATCGGCGACGGCGATGACCCGCCGACCGGTGCCGCGATCGGGTGGGAGCAACCCGGCTCGCTCGCCGGGGCGTTCTTCGACGACCGCCTCGGAACGCTCGTGACCTACCGGGCCGAGCGGGTGAGCGTCGGTGGGGCGATCTCGCTGCTCGCCGGCACGGTGTCGGGCATGCTCGGGGTGGGTGGCGGCTTCATCAAGGTCCCGGCGATGACCGAGGGCATGGGAGTACCGATCAAGGTGGCGGCGGCCACCTCGAACTTCATGATCGGCGTCACGGCGATCGCCAGCCTGTTCGTGTACTTCGCCCGCGGCTACGTGCACCCCTACACGGTCGTGCCGGTCGCGCTCGGCGTGGTCGCGGGGGCGACCCTCGGCGCGGCGACGTCGTCGAAGGTGCACCCGTCGGTGCTGCGCAAGATCCTCGTCGGCGTGCTGGTGTTCGTGGCGATCCAGATGGCGCTGTCGGCGTGCGGAGTCGACTTTGGCCGCTGACAGGCTGCGCGGATACGTATCATCGGTCGTGGCTTTCCGGTGTCGTTCGCCAAGGAGACCTTGGCGAAAGGGACGCTGTGTTGATGGGTCGGATGTTGCTGGGTCGGATGCGCCTGTCGACGCATCCTCTGGACCGTTGCCGATGGACGCCGCGACGACCGCAGAGGTGCACCGCGTGCAGCGCATCATCCGGTTGCTGCTCCGCGGCGGTCTCGCCGTCGCGGTCGTGTCGATGGCGCTCGGCCTGACGCTGAAGATCGCTTCGGGGTCGCGCCGTTCGGCCGCAGTCGAACTGTTCTCGCTCGGTGACGCGGGGTCACCCGCCGACCTGCTCATGGCTCTCGGCGTGCTCGCGCTGGCGCTCACCCCGGCGTTCCGTGTGCTCGCGCTCGTGGTGCTGTGGGCGCGCGAACACGACTGGCGTTTCGTGGGGGTCGCGGTCGCGGTGATCGTGACCCTGGGTGTGGCGGTCATCGTCGGGCACGGCTGAGCACGTTCCGAGGTCATGCGCGCAGCACGAGCACCACGGCCATCGCCACGTGCCACGCCGCGTGGGCCTGCCAGATCGAATCCGGTCGGCACAGTGGACCGCCGGTGCGGCCCAACACGTGACCGAGCGCGCCCCCGGCCGCGACCAGCGACTCGGCGACCGCCCGCCGGTCACGTCCCGGCCCGCCACGGGCACCTCTGACCCGGACGACCTCGGCTGCCGCCGCGCCGGAACCGGCGATGACCTGGGCGGGCATCGACCACCGAGACACCGCGGCCGCGACCGCCACCCCGGGCAACGCCGCATACAGACCACGTCGCGGTGGCCGACCGGTCACCCGGCTCACGTCGGCGACGATCAGCGCGCCGAGCATCGTGAGCAACGTCGAGTCGTGCAGGATGCGGCCCGGTCGCGTCCCCGGCCCGTGATACGCGGCGCTGCCCAGTCCGGCCGCGACCGCAGCCCAGCCGAGCGCCGACTCGGCTGTGGGGTCGCCGGCGGGCCGGCCCGCACGCGGCGCGCGTCCCGCCCGTGCGACCAGCGCCAACCCGGCGACGGTGAACGACAGCGAAGACACGGTGTTGACCGGCTGGGCGATCGCGCCGTCACGACACGATTCACAGTCCGCAGCGGCGACGTGGTCGGTGGTGCTCACGAGCGGTCACGCAGGTGTTCCCTGGTCACGGCCACGACCTCGTCCCGTCGTGCTCGGACCACGTCGAGCTGGCCGCGGCGGTCCAGCAGGGTTCGCCAACGCGACACCGTGGCCAGCAGCGCCGAGACCTGCCCGATCACGAGCACCGCGAAGATGCCCATCAGCGGAACCGCGACCAACACGACGAGTGCCGCCGGCGCCCCGGCTCGGTCCGACGGGAGCGATCCGAGCAGCGCATTCACCGGCAGGGTGACGGCGCGGCTCACCGCGCCGAGCGTGCCGGTGCCCGCATCGGCGAGGGCCAGCAGGAGCCATGTGGCCGGAAAGGTGACCGCGGCGACGAGCACCCGGATCGTCCCCTTCGACACCGGCGCCTCGGGGATCATGCCGGCCACCACGATCAACGCCAGAGGAACGAGGTTCGCGAACAGCCCCGCGACGGCCAGGGGCGACAGCACCGCGACGACGGCAGCGAGCAGGGCGACCCGGCGCGACAGGGCACGCAGGTCGACGCCCCGCAGCACGGTGGTGTCGTCGAGACCGACGAAGCCACGCAACATCTCATAGCGCGCCACCAGCGACACGAGTGCGCCGCGCTCGCTCGGCTCGGCGCGGGCCAGCTTTCGGGCATCGGCCGCCACGTCGGCCATCGGTGGGGGGCGGTCACCGTGCGCGTCGGTGCGCAGGTTGATCTGCGCAGCGGCGGTCAACGCCAGGTACTCCTCGGTCGAGGCGAAGCGCGGAGTGAGCGACTCGATTGCGGCCTGCAGACGATCGGTGAACTCCCTGACCGCGGTGCGGTCGGGCACACCGTCGGCGTCGAGCAGTCCCGGCTCGGCGGGCACCTCGATCGGTTCGCCGTAGTGGATCAGGACCCGACCCCTGAGCGCGACCTTGTCTTCGTAGGTGACCCCGATGGGTACGACCTCGATCGACGTGACGCCCTGACCTGCGGCCTGCAGCGCGATCCGGGCCACGCCCGTGCGCACCGGTCTGATCGTGGGGTCGTCGTGGGTCGTGCCTTCGGCGAACACGGCCAGGGTGGCCCGGTGTTCCAACGCGTCGACCGCATCGGTGAACATCGAGACGTTCGCCGCGGTCGAGCCGTCCGCGGCCCGATGCACCGGGATGACCCCGGCGAAGTTCAAGGCGACTCTGGCGGCCGGGTTGTTCCACAGGGTCGCCTTGGCGAGAAAGCGCGGAAGGTGACCGATCTCGGCGATGAGTACGACCGGGTCGACGAATCCGTTCAGATGGCTCGCCGCCAGGATCGTCGGCCCGCTGTCGGGCGGCGTCCCGACGACTTCGATCGACCGGTACAAGCCGCGGGTCGCCGTGCGTGCGATCGCCACGATGACCCGATCGCGCAGGCGGGCCCGCTCGTGGCGATGCTCGACGTCGACGTGGCCGGTTCCCTCGGACTCCTGGCGGTGTGCTCGACGTCCCGAGCGTTCTTCGGACACATCGCTCCCTCAGGGTCGAGATGCGGTGGATCGACGATACCGGCGACGCCCCGTGAATGGGCGTCGCCGGTCAGCCGCCCGACTTGGCAGCCGGTGCTCCGGCCGGGGGCGCGTACGTCGGGGTCTTCAGCCCCTCGGGTTGCCCGTCGAAGGCGGTGATGCTGCCGGCCTTGGAGAAGAACGCCTGCAGCGTCGAGGGCATCTTGCCCGGAAGGTACCGCTTGCCGCCGTCGACATAGCGGTACATGCCCTCGCCGTCGGTCCCCTGCTCGTCGGCACCCTTCGCCTTCGCATCCCACCAGATCAACGTCGAGTCGTCGACCGAGGTGAAGTCGTCCTTCGCGAACGAGTACAACTTGGGGTTGCCATAGGAGGTCTGCGGCGCGCCCGGCTCACCGCCGGTGGCGGGCATCTTGAACATGCCCCCGGCGAAGGTCTGTGGGGTCAGCTTCGGTCCGGCCATCTGGATCCCCTGGAAGAGCTGCAGCAGGTTCGGGTAGAACACGCTGGCGGTCTTGTTGGCCTCGGGCCTCTCACCGAAGAACCAGTCGTAGATCCGGTAGGCGTCGGCGTCGTCATGGGGCGTGCGCACGGGCAGGGTCGACACCCCGAACGCGTGCGCCCACTGGGACTGGTCGTAGTTGCGTGCCAGCGCGGTGGTGTCGGTCAACACGGTACCGGTGACGATCCACTCGGGGTGGTAGTTCTGCTGGGTGGCCGCCTTGGTCAGATAGATCGGCATGATCGGATCGCCCAGGAACACCACGGTCGTGCACCCGGCCGCCTTGAGTTTCGCGATGATCGACGCCGCGGTCTCGGGCAACTTGGCGAGGTCCAGCAGGTAGGTGATGTCTTCGGTCGCCTTCCAGCCGTTCTTCTTGCCGAGGTCGGCGAAGACCTTCGACACTCCGGTGAACACCGGCGGGTCCTGTTCGTAGTGCACCACGCCGAACGACCGCTGCTTGGTGCGCAGCTTGGGGTCGCCGGCCCATTTCGCGGGCTTCTTGTTCAGTTGTCTGGTGAGGAACAGGCCGACGTTCTCGAGGAACTGCTCGGCGGTGGGCAGGTTGCCCCACATGAAGGGCGCGTTCGCCGTGTACTTCGAGTTCGGTACCGACACGCCGCACGCCAGACACAGCACCCCGCGGTTGGCGAGTTCGTCCGCGTACACCGCGGTCTGTGCGGGGCCGCCGATCGAGGCGAACGCCTTGGTCTGGGTGGCGACCTTGACGGCGTCGGCACGGGCCGCGGTCTCGTCGGTACCGACCCCGGACCCGGTCATCGGGATGACCTCGACCTTGCGGCCGTAGGTCTCGAAGGTCGCCTCGAACATCCGGACGTATTCCTTCACGCTGGCCGCGACCGCCTCGGGCGGGTCGAGGTTTCCGGAGATCGCGCTGGTGAGATCACCTGGTGGGGCGGTGTAGTACACGACCTTGATCGTCGACCCGGTGACCCCCTGATAGGTGGCGCCGCCGTTGGAACCGGTGGGTTCGGGCACGCACGGTGGCGCGTACACCGACGGAAAGCGGATCCGGCCGGTTGCGGGATCGCAGTTCGCCCAGGTGATCGAATCGGCATCGCCCTTCTTCTCGGCCTCGGCGTAGGTGACGGGTAGGTCCGGATTGTCGGCGAGGGAACGGCTGGTCGTCGGCGCCTTCTGGGCGACGGTGGTGGTGCCGCTCGGCGAGCGGGTGGTCGCCACCGCTGTGAGGGCGACGAACACGGCCATGACGAGGACGATCGGCCCCCATCGACGCAACGGGTTCAGGGTGGGCCAGGGGCGTTGTTCGTCGCTCATGGTGCTCCTTGGTCAGACGAAGAGGTGGCGAGCGGGCCGGACCGTTCGCGCGCGGTCGTGCCCGTTCCCAGGTACGACGCGATGACTTCGGGGTGCTCCAGCACCTCGGCGGGCGCGCCGACGGTCACGATCCGGCCCTGATCCATCGCCACCATGCGGTCGGCGACCCGGGAGATCAGCGCCAGGTCGTGTTCGACGACGAGCAGCGTCGCGTCGAGTCGGTCACGGAGGTTCCGCAGCAACGGGGCGAGGGCCTCGGCTTCGCGTTGGGCGATCCCCGAAGAGGGTTCGTCGAGCAGGACCACCGACGGCCCGTGCGCCACGACACACGCGAGGTCGACGACCCGTCGGGAACCGGTCGACAGTTCCCGCAGCAACTTGTGCCGGAACGATTCCAGACCGAACGCGTCGATCAGCTCGTCGACCCGGTCGGCGATCGCCGCTTCGGTCAACTGGTGGGCCGGGAGTCGGAACACCGCGTTCACGACGCCCGAACCCTGGACCCACCGGTCGAGTGCGACCGACAGGGTCTCGGTGACGCTGAGCGACTCGAACAGGCGGGAGTCCTGGAACGATCGCCCCAGACCGATGCGGGCGCGACGGTCCGGCGACCAGCGCGTGATGTCGTGACCGTCGAAGATCACTTCGCCCGCGTCGGTCGACACGAAGCCCGAGATCGCGTCGAAAAGGGTCGTCTTGCCGGCCCCGTTCGGGCCGATCACCCCGACGATCTCGCCGGGGGAGAATCCCAGGCTCACATCGTCGACCGCGGCGATCCCGCCGAAAGCGACCCGCAGGTGGGCAACCTCGAGGCTGGGACCGGCGTGCGCCGCGGGGGCCCGGCCGTCGACCGGGGTGGCGAGGTTCGCGCCGGCCGACGCGAGGTACACCGAGCGGACCAGGTCGGGGCGCTCCAGGAGCTCCGCGGTCGGCCCCGAATAGCGGATCGCGCCTTTTTCCATGAAGTACGCGCGGTCGGCGACCGCCAGGGCGACATTCACGGACTGTTCGACCAGGATGATCGTGGTGCCCCGGTCGCGCAGCATCCGCACCACTCCGAGCAGTTCGTCGACGACCAGCGGCGCCAGGCCGAGTGACAGTTCGTCGATGAGCAGCAGGCGGGGCTGCACGATGAGCGCCATACCCAACGCCAGCATCTGTTGCTGTCCGCCCGACAGATTCGCCGCCGGCTCGTCGACGCGTTGGGCGAGCACGTCGAACAGTGCATGGACCTCCGCGACCCGCCGGGCGGTCTCATCCGCGTCACTCCGGCTCATCCAGGCGGCGGCCCGGAGGTTCTCGGCCACGGTCAGGGTGGGGAACACCCCTTTGCCGCCGGGCATCTGGGTGATCCCCAGGCGGGCGATCTCCTCGGGTGGTGCGTGGGTGATGTCACGCCCGTCGAACACGACCGCACCGTTGGTGGCTTCGACGGTGCCCGATATCGCGCCGAGCAGCGTCGATTTCCCGGCGCCGTTGGTGCCCAGCAGGGCGACGATCTCGCCTTCGGAGATCTCCACGTCGACGTCGAAGAGCACCCGGACGTCGCCGTAGCGGACGTCGAGTTGGCGGATCATCAGCAACTGCATCTCGCCGCGCGCCCGGGCGGCGAGCAGCTCGGCCCGCGACGCCGACCCGGTCCACACGTCCGCGATGTCCGCGTCGACCC
>JBDZUV010000080.1:0-14258 GCA_040255345.1 Actinomycetota bacterium
GTACCTGGTGAACATGCCCGTCGCCCACATCGGCCAGCCCGACGAGGTCGCCCGGGTCATCCGGTTTCTCGCCGGTGAGGAATCCGGCTGGGTCACGGGAAATTGTCTGCCCGTCGACGGGGGCCACCATCTCCGCCGGGGACCCGACTACGGCTCGATCGCAGCCCTGCTCTACGGCGACGACGCGGTGCTCCCCGGCTTCACCGGAAGCGACACCGCCACCGGCGACTGACCGCAGGGGCCCGACCCCACCGACCCGTCGCCCCGAAGGGATTCAGCCTGTCGGTGCGGCCGACGAGGCGACCGGACCCGGGTCGGGTCGCGGATCGTCATCGGGAACGGACCCGGTGCTGGGGGCCACCGTTCCCCGTGGACGTTTGCGTCGCAGGAACGGCCGCTCGACCACGTAGTACGAGAACGTCGCGGCGATGAACGTGATGATCACTGCGACGGCGAAGGGCAACCAGTGCGGAAGATCCCGGTAGCGGGTGTGACGCATCGTCTCGACGAACACCGGCATGTGCCACAGGTACAGGCCGTAGGAGATCTTGCCCATCCACACCACCGGCCGGAGCTGCAACATCCGGGTGAAGGGGTGTCGACCGCCCAGCACGGCGAGCAACACGATCGCCCAGCAGATGTCGATCAACCCCAACGCCCAGTAGTAGACCCACGCGTCGTTCACGCGCGCGTACAGCATCGTCCAGATCAGAAACGCCACGGCAGGCACACCGAGCAGACGCAGGCGGGGCGTGACGCGATGGCCCATCTGTAGCCACACCGCCACCAGCGGACCGATCAACAGGGCATCGGCCCGCGTGTCGGTCCGCACGTACAGGGTCGTCTCGAACATGCCCGGGCTCGTGTGCAGCGCCGAGACGATGCGGTCGACCCACACGATCACGATCAGCCCCACGAGCACCCACGCCACGGTCTTCAGCTTCTTGAGCCATGCGAGCAGCCCGATGAACAGCGGGAAGAACAGCAGGTAGTACTGCTCTTCGATCGCGAGCGACCACATGTGCGAAAGGCTGAACGGGATGATCCCGTCGTGACCCAAGATGACCGCCCAGTTCGTCACGTAGAAGAGCACGTAGACGTCCGCGACCAGGATGCTGCCGATCGCCTCGTGCTGCTGGATCGTCCACGGGATGAGCACCAACAACAGGAACACCAGGGCGGGGAGCAGCCGCAGCGCCCGCCGCCGGTAGAACCCCTTGAACGAGAACCCGCCCGTGGTGGACCGCTCCTCGAACAGCAGTGTCGTCAGCAGAAATCCCGACAGCACGAAGAACAGGTCCACGCCCTGGAACGACCCGGGCATGAACTTGCCCATGACCGACTGCCACGGGTAGCCGATGTGCGCGATGAACACCAGTGCGACGGCCAACGCGCGCAAACCGTCGAGCTCGGGGCGGTAACCGAGTCGGAACCGGCCGGAGGAGGGCTCGCCGTCGGGCGCTCGCAGGTTCGCGGTGCCGTCCGCTCCGGGCTGCTCTGCCTGTTGCCGAGCCAGCTCGGGGTCCGGGGCCATCCCGTCAGTGAAGCAGTTCGCCGACCCTGAACGCGAGATCCAACGACTGACGCCCGTTCAGCCGCGGGTCGCACATCGTCTCGTAGCGTTCGGGCAGATCCGCCGCGGAGATGTCGTCCGCGCCGCCCAGGCACTCGGTCACCGCGTCGCCGGTCAACTCCACATGGACGCCGCCAGGCCAGGTGCCGACCGCACGGTGTGCCGCGAAGAAACCGGCGATCTCGGACTCGATGTCGTCGAAGCGGCGGGTCTTGTGGCCGTCGTCGGTCGTGAAGGTGTTGCCGTGCATGGGGTCGCACGCCCACACCACCGGATGCCCGGACGCCTCGACCGCGGCAAGCAACGGCGGCAGCAGATCGTGCACCCGATCCGCTCCCATCCGGGTGATCAGGGTCAGGCGACCCGGCTCGTGGCGCGGGTCGAGCCGGTCGCACAGTTCGACCACCTGGTCGGCCGTCGCGGTCGGCCCGATCTTGGCTCCGATCGGGTTCTCGATTCCCGACAGGAACTCGATGTGGGCACCGTCGAGCTGGCGGGTGCGCTCACCCACCCACACCATGTGGGCCGAGGTGTCGTAGTAGTCGCCGGTCAGCGAGTCGCGTCGGGTGAGCGCCTCTTCGTAGCCGAGGATCAACGCTTCGTGACTGGTGTAGAAGTCGACCTCGTGCAGGCCGGGCTGCGTCGCCCCGTCGAGCCCGCAGGCGCGCATGAAGCGCAATGCCCGTTCGATCTCGTTCGCGATCCCTTCGTACCGGCTGCCTTCCGAGGAGTCCCGGACGAAGTCCTGGTTCCACTGGTGCACACGGGCCAGGTCGGCGAACCCGCCCTTGGTGAACGCACGCAGCAGGTTCAGCGTCGACGCCGACTGGTGGTACGCCCGTTCGAGCCGCGCCGGGTCAGGAGTGCGGGCCTCGGGATCGAAGGCGATGTCGTTGACGATGTGGCCCCGGAACACCGGCAGCTCGACGCCGTCGATCGTCTCGGTGTCGGCGGAGCGCGGCTTCGCGAACTGCCCGGCGATCCGGCCGACCTTCACCACCGGCACCCCGGCGGAATAGGTCAACACGACCGCCATCTGCAAGATGACCTTGAGTTTGTCGCGGATCGTGTCGGCCCGGAACGACTCGAACGACTCGGCACAGTCACCCGCCTGCAACAGGAACGCCTCACCACGAGCGACCTGGGCGAGCTGGTCGCGCAGCGATCGCGCTTCGCCCGCGAAGACCAGTGGCGGGAGGGTGGCGAGCTGCTTGACCGCGCTCTCGAAGGCGCCCGGGTCGGGCCACTCGGGCTGTTGACGTGCGGGGTGCTCCCGCCAGGACGTCGGCGTCCAGGCACGGTCGGTCATCACTCCATCGTGGTCAACTTCACCCGTGGCCGCAAAGCCCGTTCTTCGGCCCGACGCCTCGCCGACTCCGGGCGGCGTGTCGAGCGTCGTCGAACTCAAGCCGCGGTGACCCGCGCGTCGGCCTCGGCCCGGACGACGGCCACGGCACGCTTGACGAGCCGCCGGGCCGCCTCCGCGGTGACCCCGAGCTCCTCGCCGACCTCGCGGTAGCTGCGCTTGCGACCGTCGTTGATGCCGAAACGCTGCTCGACCGCGAACCGGGCCCGCTGGTCGAGCACGTCGAGCAGATGGGTCACGCTCGACTCGCGTTCGGCCTCGAGGACGGCCTCTTCGGGGCCGGGACGGTCATCCGCGATCAGGTCGACGAGCTCGTTGGAGTCGTCGTCGCCGACGGTTCGGTCGAGCGACGTCGGCGTCGACAACCGGTGCAGGTGGGCGTTCTCCTCGTCGAGCTCGTCGGCGTCACCGGAGACCTGGCGCAGCGCGGCGCGCAGGCCCGCCGAGCGGTCACCGGGCAGGCGGACCAGGCTGGCCTTCTGGTCGAGTGCCCGACCGATGGCCTGGCGGATCCAGAAGGTGGCGTAGGTCGAGAACTTGAAGCCCTTGCGCCAGTCGAACTTGTCGACCGCGTGCTCGAGTCCGAGGTTGCCCTCCTGGACGAGGTCGAGCAGGTCCATCGAGGGAGGCAGCGGATAGCGCCGCGCGACACTCACGACCAGACGCAGGTTCGAACGGATGAAGCGGTCCTTCGCCGCCGCGGCGGTACGCACCGCACGCCGCAGTTCGGCGGAACTCTCGCCCTCGTCGAGGCGTGCCTGTGCGGCCACGCCCGCCTCGATCTTCTGGGCGAGCTCACGTTCTTCGGCGGCGTCGAGCAGCGGCACCGCTCCGATTTCGTTCAGGTACTGGCCTACCGAATCACTCATGGTAATTCCTCCAACAGTGGGACTGCCCTGGGCATTCCCCGCTACACGGAAAGGTGGATGTTTTCAACGTTTTGGTCAGTGGCTATGGTGCAACCGTGTTCGTGCCCTATCTGCTTCCGGAATCACCGGTGACTTCGGTCACCGACTGGGTCGCCATCGGCGGAGGAAAAGGTCTCGCCAGGGCCTTGGACATCGGCCCGGCAGCGACGATCGACGAGATCCTCGCCTCGGGCCTGCGGGGCCGTGGCGGCGCGGGGTTCCCCGTCGGCGTGAAATGGCGATCGTTGCGCGAGACCGCCGCCGGAGGCACCTGCTTCGTGGTGTGCAACGCCTCCGAAGGCGAGCCGGGCACCTTCAAGGACCGGGCGCTGTTGCGCCGGAACCCGTACCAGCTCATCGAGGGCGTTGCGATTGCGACGTTTGCCATCGGGGCCAATTCTGCATTCATCGGCCTAAAGGCAAAGTACACACAGGAACACGAGAACCTCGCCCGGGCGCTGTCCGAGCTGGAAGCCGCCGGATTGACCGCCGGGATCCCGATCACGATCGTGCCCGGACCCGACTCGTACCTGTTCGGGGAGGAGACCGCCCTGCTCCAGACGATCCAGGGCGAGCCCGCGGCACCGCGCCTGTTCCCGCCGTACATCCAGGGCGTGTTCGCATCGACCCCGAACATCGACTGGTCGGCGATGCCCCGCGCCACCGACGACCCCGAACTGAACGACCCGGCCCCCACGTTGGTGAACAACGTCGAATCGCTGTCGACCGCCGCGCACATCATGCACCGGGGCGCCGACTGGTTCCGCTCGATGGGCACCGAGGCGACCCCGGGCCATGGCGTCTGCACCATCGTCGGCGACGTGAACGCGCCGGGCGTGGCCGAGGTCGAAATGGGGACTCCGCTGGGCGAGATCATCGACTCGGTCGGCGGCGGGGTCACCGAGGGGCGTCGGATCAAGGCGATCCTGTCGGGCATCTCGAACCCGGTGATGACCGAGGACTTCCTCGATGCGCCGCTGTGCTTCGATGCCTTCCGGGCCCGCGGTTCGGGTATCGGTTCCTGCGGGTTCATCGTCTACGACGACACGACCGACGCCGTCGAGATCGGCTACACGTGCTCGCATTGGCTCTCGGTCGAGTCGTGCGGCCAGTGCAACGGCTGCAAGGTCGGCACGATGGGCGTCACCGCCCTGTTGAAGAAGATCATGGAAGGCGACGGCGAGTACCGCGACATCTCCGACATCGGCGCGCGGATCTTGAAGCTGACCGACGCCAACCGGTGCTTCCTCCCCGAACAGGATCAGATCGTGGTGGCGAGCCTGCTCCGGACGTTCCCGCAGGACTTCCTCGACGCGGTCGACGGCAAGCCGGTGAACATCCGCGACCTCATGCCGCCCAAGCTGGTCGACGTGGCCGACGGTAAGGCGGTCCTGGACGAGCACTGGCGGCTCAAGCAGGAGAACTGGGCGTACGCCGACATCGGCACCGCCACGGGCGTCTACCGCACCGAATAGCCGGACCCTTGGGACAGCGCCAACCGACGGTTGCACCCGGGACCGCGCGCATCGGGGTGTTCGGCGGCACGTTCGATCCGCCGCACGTCGGCCATCTGATCGCCGCGTGCGAGGTCCGCGACGTCCTCGGCCTCGACCGGGTCCTGCTCGTGGTGGCGAACCGGCCATGGCAGAAGGTGGGGACCCGCGCCATCACCGACGCCCCGACCCGTCTCGCGATGGTCCGGGCCGCCACGGTCGGACTCGATGGACTCGAGTCCAGCGACCTCGAGATCCGTCGCGGTGGCGACTCCTACACCGCCGACACCCTCGCCGAACTCCACGCTTGCCATCCCGCTGCGGACCTGTTCGCGATCATGGGTGCGGACGCCGCCGCCCACATCGACACCTGGCAACGCCTCGACGAGGTACGCGCCACGGCGACGATCGTCGCGTACGACCGGGCGGGCGGGATCGCCGAGGAGCGTTACGAGTTGGACGACGACATCCGGACGATCCGGGTGCCCCGGATCGACATCTCCAGCACCGACATCCGCGCCCGGGTGGCACAGGGCCGTCGCAACGACGTGCTGTGTCCACCGGGCGTCATCCGGATCATCGACGACCACGGCCTCTATCGTGACGGGGATCCATGAGCGATGAGCACGAAGCTCCACGGGGCGCGACCGATCAACGTGGTGCGGTCGCGCGCCTGACCGAGGCCGTGGCTGCCGCGCAGGCCGTCGCACGGGAAAGTGCCGCCGAGCTCGGCGTGGGTGCCGAGGCGGACGCCGAGATGGTCGGATCGGCAATGGGCGAAGACGACGCCCCGGCCACCGAAGCGGCCGACCCGACCGGACCCGCATCCGGCCCCGCATCCGGCGACGGGGTGGCCTCGGAGGCGCCGCCGGAGGAGCCCCCGCTGCGGGACCGGCTCGATGCGCTGCCCATGCTCGGGGGAGACGACGCAGGCCGCGGCGACGCCGACGGTCCCCGGGGCGACGTGGCCGACGGACCGGATCGGTCGGCGGCGCCACCCGGATCCGGCACCGCGGTGCCGCACCCCGCCGCCCGGGGGGCACGGCGACGGTTCTGGCCGCTGTATCTGGCGATGGCCGTGTTGATCCTCGCGGTGCCCGCACTGGCGTGGACGGGCTACCGGATCGCCGCGGACAGCACTGCCGGTGAGGTGTTGAGCGGTCGTTCGAGACCCGATTCGCCGGGTTACACCGCGCTCACCGAACCGACCCCGGTGGCACTGGTCATGCAGGTGTCGGACTCCGGCCAGGCCCAGGGCCTCACCGTCCTGTCGCTGTCGGGACCGGACCAGAAGGGCGGCACGGTCATCGCCTCACCGGTCGACGTGCGGCTGAGCACTCCCCGGCTGGGCATCAAATCGTTCGCCGGGATCATCGAGGTCAACAGCCCCAAGACCGCCGGCGGTGTCATCGGATCCGAACTCGGACTGGGGTTCACCGAAGTCATCGAGGTGACCGATTCGGAGCTGGTCACGCTCCTCGAACCCGTCGCCCCCCTCGAGATCGACAACCCCGAGGAGGTCACCGAAGGCGACGGCGACACCATCGACCCTGGCCCGGTCGAACTGGCCGCGGCCGACGTTCCCGCCTACCTGACCGCCGAGGACGCCGGCCACACCGTCAGCGGCAGGCTCGCCCGCCAACAGCTCGTCTGGAAGGCGTGGATCGACAAGATCGCGCAGCACGGTGGCACGGCGGCGATCCCCGGAGAGTCCGACGTGGGTCTCGGCCACTTCCTCGGAAATCTCGCCGCCGGTTCCGTCCAGTCCACGTCGTTCCCGGTCACCTCGCTCGGCGGCACCGACGCACCGCACGACGACGGTCCGACCGTGAAGATCGACCGCCGTCCGGCCATGCTGCTCATCGCCGATGCGGTGCCGTTCCCGGTCGCGGCGGTCCCGGGCGATCGTGCCACCGTCGCCCTGTTGAACGGGACCGGGCCGAACGCGGCCCCGGCGTCGGTGATCCAGCGGCTCACCTTCGCCGGCGCCCAGATCACCACCATCGGCAACGCGCCTCGTTTCGATCACGCGGTGACGACCCTGACCTACACCGATTCGGCGTCGCGCCTGTTCGCACTGGCGATGGCGCGGCAATTGGGGAAGGGGCGGGTGGTGCAGGCCGATACGTCGGACACCGGGGTCGACGTCGCCGTCGTGCTGGGGCGGGATCTCATGTCGGACCCGCCGGGTCCGTTGACCGCCGAGGAGGTCGGAACCGATTGATGCAGTCAGAGCGAGAACAGGCCCGAAGGCGGGTCGCCGACGCTGATGCGGCGTGGCCGAGAGCTGCCGCGCGTGCGGCCGCGGCGAAGACCGACGCGGCCACGGTCGTGATGGACGTCTCGGAGTTGTTGGTGGTCACCGGCTACTTCGTCGTGACCTCCGCAGGAAACCCGCGTCTGGTGCGGGCCATCGCCGAGGAGGTGGAACGGGTCGTGGCCGAGGCGGGAGGCCCCAGGCCGCTGCGGATCGAAGGGCTCGACGACCTGCGCTGGGTCCTCATGGACTACGGCGATTTCGTGGTGCACGTGTTCGACGACGCGACCCGGGAGCTGTACGACCTGGAGCGGCTCTGGCGGGACGCGCCCCGGCTGGACCACGCAGACGACTGAGCGGCCGCGCGTCCGATCAGTCGGCGGCGGCGGTGATCAGGTGGATCGCGGCCGTGCACGGGACGGTGCCGTGCCAGGGGATCCCTTCGTCGGCGAGCGCCGCCCCGGTGCTGTGGACGGGTGACGGGGGGCCGTCAACGGTGAGATCGACCGGGGTGACGGCGTAGTCGCGGGTGCGGTCCAGTCCCTCGATGCGCAACGACCCGGGGGTCGCGTCCCCGTCGGTGGCCCGGTCCGGCAGCTGGTACGCGAAGACGACGGCACGATCGCCTCCCTCGTCGACGAAGGCCAGCGCCGCGCTGGGGCCATGCTCGGGGGAGACCAGGCGGACCAAATCGCCGCGCTGGATGATCGGACGGAGGCGGCGGTACGCCGCGGTGGCACGACGACAGATCGCCCACTCGTCGTCGCTCAGCAGGTCACGGTTCACGTCGAAACCGAACCGGGCGCTCATCGCCACGGCGCACGCGAACGCGACGGGGCGCCCACCCCAAAGGGTGACGTGCGCGGCGAGCGCCGCGACGGGGAGGAACTCCGCCGCATGCCACTGCATGCGCACCCGGTCGACCGGGTCGGTGTCGTCCGAGAGCCACACGTCGTGGAAACGACTCAACGTGGCCAGATCCATCCGTCCGCCTCCGGACGCGCACAGCAGCATCTCGGTGTCGGGATGGGCGGCGACCACCCGGTCCATCGTGTCCCAGGTGGCGTGCACCACGTCGACGGGCCAGTTGCCCTGGCGGTCGGCGGCGAGCGCCCCCGACCCGGGTTCGGTGACCATCCGGTTCGCGTCCCACTTGATGAAGTCGGCCCCGTTCCCGGGGTCGAGGACGGCGTCGAGCACCTCGACGACGTGATCGGCGACCTCGGGGCGGCACAGATCGAGCTGCAACTGGTTCCGTTCCTCCCGTCGTTCCCGGCCGGGCACGGCGACCACCCAGTCGGGATGATCCCGGTACAGCGCCGAACGCGCATTCACCATCTCGGGTTCGACCCACACCCCGAAGCGCACCCCGGCCGCGGCAGCCGAGCGACCCACCCCGGCCAGGCCCTCGGGGAGCTTCGCAGGGTCGGGCACCCAGTCGCCAAGGCCCTGGGTGTCGTCGTCTCGCGGGAACTCGGTGCCGAACCACCCGTCGTCGAGCAGGAACACCTCACCGCCGACCTCGGCGGCCTCGCGACAGAAGCGATCGAGTCGGGCCGCGTCGAAGGAGAACCCGGTCGCCTCCCAGTTGTTCACGACCACGGGACGGTCCCGTTCGCCGTCGCGCAGAGCATGGGCACGGACCCACCGGTGCAGACGTTGGGTGAGGGGGCGGGTGCCGGTGTCCGACCACGCCCAGACCACCCTCGGGCTGGTGAAGGTGGTGCCGGGGTCGAGGGCGTAGTCGGCACCGACGGGCAGGTGCCCGAACCAGGCCCGGACGCCGCCGTGCCGCGCGACCTCGAAGGCGATGCGCAGGTTGCCTCCCCAGGCGAGACAGGCGCCGAGCACACGGCCGGTCGTCTCGGTCACCGTGCCATCGGGGCGGTAGCGCAGGTACGGTGGCACTTCGTGGGCCGGACGGGTGGTGGCCCGCGCCTCGAGTACCTTCGCGCCGGCCGTGAGCCGGTCGTGCACGGGCGCGAACTCCGCGCCCCAATCGCCCGAGTAGTGGTCGAGGTACGGATCGGTGCCGGCCAGCAGTGGGGCCGCGGCGGCCACCTCGTGCAGGGTGATGGGCGCGCCCTGGTCGTTGGTGACGCTGACCCACTGCTCGAGCACGCCGGTGTCGGGCCAGGCGCGCAGATGCAGACGCACCGTGAGCGGCTCGACCTCGTCGACCAGCGTGAACACGAGGGTCTCGCCGCCAGGATGCGTGCCGCGTTCGTGGCCGGTGCACACCAGCCGGGTGAGCGGGGTGCCGTTCGCGTTGGTGACCCGCAATGCGGGTGCGGCGAACGGGTCATCGCCGAAGGTCGGGTACGCGAGCGGGTAGAGCCACGCGGCGAAGGCGAGCGGCCCGTCGGCGACCTCGGGTCCGAAACCGACCTGGCGTAACCGGCGGTCGTCGTCGACACAGAAGGCGATCCGGGTGGCGTGCGCATCGAGCAGTATCGGTTCCACGTGCAGATCTCCCGGCGTTCGTGTCGAGGCCCCGACCGGGCGACGGATCCCACCGGGTCGAGTGGACCTTAGATGACCCCGACCGAGCCTCGATGTCGCCGCGCGCCTCGGCCTTGCGGGTGCCCGGATCTGGACACCCGCCCACCCGCCTCGTCGCGGCGTGTTTGACTCGCGCCGCGCCATACCTCGAACATGGCGCATGCCGTCGAGCGGGAAGTCGCGTCCCAACATCGTCCTCATCAACTGCGATGACCTCGGCTACGGCGATCTGGGCTGCTACGGCTCGACGAAGAACGCCACACCCGCGCTCGACGCGCTCGCCGAACAGGGTTGCACCTTCACGTCGTTCTACATGGCATCGCCGGTGTGCTCGCCCTCGCGGGGTGCGCTGCTGACGGGCTGCTACCCACCGCGGATCGGCTTCGGCGAATTCGAGGGACTACCGGTGCTGTTCCCCGGTCAGCCGGTCGGGCTCCCAGCGACCGAGATCAGCATCGCCCGGGTCCTGTCCGATGCCGGTTACCGCACCCAGATGGTGGGCAAGTGGCACTGCGGCGACCAACCCGCGTTCCTTCCCACCAATCACGGCTTCGACCACTACTTCGGGCTGCCCTACAGCAACGACATGGGCCGTCAGGTGAGCGATCACCCCGTCCACCGCATGCCGCCGCTGCCGTTGCTGTTGGACGACGACGTGCTCGAACAGCAGCCCGACCAGTCGTCGCTCACCGCCCGCTACGTCGACGAATCGGTGCGATTCCTGCGTGCCTCGGCGAGCGCGGACGAGCCGTTCTTTCTGTACCTGGCGCACCTGTACGTGCACCTGCCGATCTACGTACTGCCTCGGTTCGCCGACGAGTCGGCCAACGGCACCTACGGCGCGGCCGTCGCGTCGATCGACTGGGCGACCGCGGTCGTCCTCGACGAACTCGAACGCCTCGGTATCGCCGACGACACGATCGTCGTGTTCACCAGCGACAACGGTTCCCTCGCGGTGAACGGCGGGAGCAACGAGCCGCTGCGGGGTACCAAAGGCACCACGTGGGAAGGTGGGATGCGGGTGCCCGGCATCGTCCGCTGGCCCGGCCGGATCGAAGCCGGTCGCCGCAGCGACGTGCTGGCCACCGCCATGGACCTGTACCCCACGTTGGCCGGCATCGCCGGTGCAGAGGTGCCCGACGACCGGACCATCGACGGCCGCGACCTGTACCGCGTGTGGGACGACCCGGCGGCTCCGTCGCCCCACGAAGCATTCGCCTACTACTGGATGAACGATCTCGAAGCCGTACGTGACGGGCGCTTCAAGTTGCACTTCGCCAAGCACGGCGAAGAGGCCCCCGCGCTGTACGACCTGGCGGCCGACGTGGGGGAGCGCCACGACGTGCGGGCCGAGCACCCCGAGACCGTGACGCGCCTGGAGCAGTTCGCCGAACGGTTCCGGGCCGATCTGGGCGATGCCCGACTCGGCCGCACCGGCAGCGCCGTACGTCCGGTGGGGCGGGTGGACGACCCGGGCCCGCTCACCACCTTCGACCCCGATCACCCGTACTACGTCGCCGAATACGACCTCGGTGACCGCGGCTGACCCAGCGGCGATCGGCGGCGGTCGCGCCGGGCGCGCCCCGCATTCGGGACGCGTGACCGACCCGGTCATGGGTACGGTGAATGCGTGAGCGACATGACCTACCTCCGCCTCGGCGATTCGGGCTGCGCGGTGTCCCGGGTCGGGCTGGGCACCAACAACTTCGGCTTCAGGATCGACCCCGAAGCGGGCCGCAAGGTGCTCGACGCCGCGCTCGACGCGGGCGTCACGCTGATCGACACGTCCGACTCCTACGGCGACGCCGAGGTGGTGCTCGGCGATGCCCTGGTGGGCCGGCGCGACGAGGTGGTACTGGCCACCAAGTTCGGCTCCGAGCTGCACGGCGACGACGTCGGGCCCGACTGGGGTGCACGTGGATCACGTCGCTACATCCGCCAGGCGGTCGAGCGGTCGCTGCGACGCCTGCGCACCGACTGGATCGACCTCTATCAGATCCACCGGCCCGACCCCGCGACCCCGATCGCGGAGACGCTCGGGGCGCTACAGGAGCTGGTGGACGAGGGCAAGGTCCGCTATCTGGGCTGTTCGAACTTCGCCGGTTGGCAGATCGCCGACGCCGCGTGGACCGCCCGGAGCATGCGACGTCAGGGGTTCATCAGCGCGCAGAACCACTGGAACCTGCTCGAACGGCGGGTCGAACGCGAGGTCGTGCCCGCCGCCGAACGGTTCGGCATGGGGATCCTGCCGTACTTTCCGCTCGCGAGCGGCGTGTTGACCGGCAAGTACCGCCGCGGCGAGGACCCTCCCGAAGACAGTCGCCTCGTCGCCTGGGGGCGCCAGGACACCCTCACCGGCGACGTGTTCGCGGTCACCGAGGCGCTCGAAGCGTTCGCCCGCACGAGGGGAGTCACCCTGTTGGACGTGGCAATCGGTTGGCTCGCCTCCCAGCCCCAGGTGGCCTCGGTGATCGCCGGAGCCACCCGACCCGAACAGGTGACGGCGAACGTCGCCGCGGCCGCATGGGTACCCGCCGAAGAAGACCGTATCGAGATCGACCGCATCACCCAGGGTGACTGACCCGCCCGGACGGGTCACCCGGAAAGGACCGTCATGGCCGAGCTGCTGGAGTTCCCCGACGATTTCTCGTCGGTCCTGTGCATCGTGGCGCATCCCGACGACCTCGAGTTCGGCGCCGCGTCGGTGATCGCGAAATGGACGGCGGCCGGCAAAGCGGTCGACTACATGCTGGTCACCTCCGGCGAGGCCGGCATCGACGGGCTTGCGCCCGACGAGTGTGGACCGATCCGTGAAGCCGAGGAGCGGGCCGGCGCCGAGATCGTGGGCGTGTCGTCGGTGGAGTTCCTCGGCTACCCCGACGGCGTCGTCGAGTACGGGCTGGACCTGCGCCGCGACCTGGCCCGGGTGATCCGCATCCATCAACCCGAGCTGATCGTCACCGGCAACCGGGAAGCATTCTGGCCGGGACGCGTCGGGTTCAACATGGCCGACCACCGGGCGGTCGGTCTGGCGGTGCTCGACGCCGCGCGCGACGCCGCGAACCGCTGGATCTTCACCGAGTTGCTCGCCGAGGGCCACGAACCGTGGAACGGGCTGCACCGGGTGGCGCTCGCTGCATCGCCGTATGCGACCCACGCGGTGGACATCACCGGCTGGCTCGACCGAGGCATCGCCTCGCTCGAAGCCCACGAGCGCTACATGGCCGGGCTCGGTGATGCCTGGCCGCCTGCGGACATGTTCCTGACCGAACGGGCCGAACAGGACGGGCGACGCCTCGACGTCGAGCACGCCGTCGCGTTCGAACTCGTCGAGCTGTGACCGACGCCGGGGGAGCGCCCGCTGCCGACGACCACGTCTTCATCGCCCGACTCGACGTGACGCCAGGGGCGGGGCCGACGCTGGCGGTCAAGGACTGCATCGACGTCGCCGGCGTCGTGACCACGGCCGGCTGCCAGGTCGTCGCGGAGTCGACCGCACCTGCGGGTCGCGACGCCGCGTGTCTCGCCGGTGCCCGCGCCGCCGGGGCGCGGATCGTCGGCAAGACGAACCTGCACGAGCTGTGCTTCGGCGCGACCGGGGTGAACCCGCACTACGGCACGCCACGCAATCCCCTCGACCCCAACCGTATTCCAGGCGGATCGTCGTCGGGTTCAGCGGTCGCCGTGGCGACGCGCCAGGCCGACATCGCCTTCGGCACCGACACCGCCGGATCGGTCCGGAACCCGGCGGCGTGTTGCGGCGTGGTCGGGCTCAAGACGACATTCGGGCGCATTCCCGTCGACGGCACGCGACCGCTGGCACCGTCGATGGACACGATCGGACCGCTCGCGCGAGACGTCGGCGGGGTGATGGCCGGGATGGCGCTGCTCGAACCCGGCTTCGTCGCCGCGGCGGTGCCGGCCGCCGGCGAGATCCGTCTCGCCCGGTTCACCGGTCTGGACACCGACCCACGGATCGACCGGGCGATCGACACGGCACTGGCCGTGGCCGGGGTGTCGGCGACCGAGGTCCCCATCGCAGGCTGGGCGCAGGCCCACCGCGACGGTCTGGATCTGATGTACCACGAAGCACTCGAGGTGAACCGCGCGCTGGTGGCCGACCACGCAGATCGCCTCGGAGCCGACGTGCGAGCTCGAT
>JBDZUV010000214.1:0-2765 GCA_040255345.1 Actinomycetota bacterium
CTTGCTTTCGGTCTCGGTCGCCATGGTTCTGTCACAACTCCCCAGGTTTGGTCGAATCGACCTCTCCAGTCCAGTCTTTCCGCAAACTTTTTGCAACTTGAGGTCCCACCACTCACCTCGCGCCCCGGTTTCTCAGCGTGAGGACGTTCCACCGCACCGCCTTCCCATGGCAGGTTGCACATGACGGGATCGCCGGTGTCGCCCACGTTCGCGCGACGACTGCCCGCCATGTTTCGCCACCGAGGCCAAACTCAGTGCGCCGGGAGCAGTGGCGGGGGTGGCAGCGGTGCCTCCTTGCCAGGCGGCGATGGCGAACCCGGCGGCAGCGGATAGCCGTCGAACCTGCGCTGGCCGAATCGACCTCGATACCACGGGATGACGGCCAGCGCGAAGAGTACCCCCGCCACCGGAGTCGCCATGGCAGCTCCCTCGCTGCCGGAGCTGAGAGCACCGACAACCCACCCGCCCATCAGGCCGGCGCAGACGCCCAGTGCTGGGTTCACGAGATCTTTGTGCTCGGGTGGGTCCAGCCCGAGTTCGTCGCGACTCAGCGGCCGGTTGGACCAGATGGGTCGGCGCACGTAGTCGACGACCAATGGCAACCCATCGATCCGGACGTACCGTTCCTGTCGCCTGACGAAATCCCATGACAGGACGAACCACTGCACGAGAAACCCGAACACGACAGCGCCCAATTGACCGGGCCACCACCCGCCGGCCATACCCCACCCAACGAGGATCGACGCCACCACCAAGATCGCGACGCGCAGCACGACGGTCGCGTACGCGGCTCGCTTCCATTTCGCCCACACGTCGACATCACCCGGCACACCGATCACGAGGCAGATCGTACAACCGCTCCACCGCAACACGATGTGAAATGCCTTGGTTCTGTCAGCCGCGCAGGGATGCGGGGTGCGCGGAGAGTACGGCGTCGATCGCCGTTTGGCGAGCTTCTGCGACCTCGGTGTCCGCGAGGGTGTGGTCGGCGGCTTCGAAGCGCAAGGTGAACGCCAGGCTGCGGCGACCTTCGCCGACCGGATCGCCTCGGAACACGTCGAACAGCGCCAGATCGGCCAGGCGCTCCCCCAGCGCGTCACGCAGGGTCGCCTCGACCTCGTGCACGCCGACGGTGTCGTCGACCTCGAAGGCCAGATCGACATCCGCGGAGGGATACCGACTCACCAGACGGTAGGGACGCTCCCCGTGGGGCAGCTCCGCCAACCTCGTCAGGTCGACCGACAGCCACGCGCAGCGTTGCTCGACGCCGAACGATGCGGCGACCTCCGGGTCGATCTCGCCGATCTCCCCGATCGTCTCACCGGCCACGACGACCCGGCCCGAGCGGGTCGGGTGCAGCCCGGGGATCTCTTCGTTGGTGAGGTGGGCGTCGGGAATCGCCAAGGTGTCGACGATCGCCTGCCAGGCCTCGACCGCTGCGGCGGCGTCCTGCCCGGCGCTGATCACGGCGAGCCGCTCGCGCTCGTCGGGAAGCAACTCACCGTCTGGTGGCGTGCCGAAGACGTGGCCGATCTCGAAGAACGCGACGTCGAACTGGCGCCGTTGCGCGTTCGCGCCGACCGCCTCGACGAGCCCGGGAAGCAGCGACGGCCGCAACACCGACTCGGCGGCGACCAACGGGTTCAACAACTCGATGCCCTCGACTTCGAGGCCGCACTTGCCCAGATCGTCCGGCGCCAGGAACGGCATCGGTTGGATCTCTGACAGACCCAGCCCGGTCATCGCCCGCCGCAACGCCCGCCGTTCGGTCTGCCATTCGCTCAACCGCCCGACCCGGGCCGTGCTGAGCGGTCGGGGCGTGATGTTCGCATAGCCGTGCATCCGGGCGATCTCTTCGACCACGTCGACCTCGGCGCTCGAGTCATACCGCCATGACGGGATCGTCACGTCGAAATCGTCACCGGCGTCGGCCGTGGCGAACCCGATCGGCTCGAGCAGCTCCCGCATGACCGGCGCCGCCAACTCGGTGCCGAGCAACGCATTGACCCGACTGGTACGAACCCGAACCGGGGCGTGCGCGGGCACTTCTCCCTCAGCGATGATGGCGCCCGGCGCCGACGTGGCCCCGCAGATCTCGACGGCCAACTGTGCGAAGCGCGCCGCGGCCACCTCGAGCACCTCGGGGTCACCGCCCTTTTCGAAGCGGGCCGACGCCTCGGTGCGCAGCCCCAGCCGACGCGCCGTGCGGCTGATCGACATGGGCAGGAACCAGGCGTTCTCCAACAACACATCGGTCGTTTCTGCGTCGATCTCACAGCTCGCACCGCCCATCACCCCGGCGATGCCAACCGGAGAGTCATCGGCAGCGCAGATCAACAGATCGTCGGTGGTGAAGGTGCGCTCGATGTCGTCGAGGGTCACCAGCGTTTCACCTGCGGTGGCCCGACGAACCCGCAGCCCGGCACCGGGGACCTTCGCCAGGTCATAAGGATGGTTGGGTTGGCCCAACTCGAGCATCACGTAGTTGGAGATGTCGACCAACGCGTTGATCGGACGCATACCCAACTGGGTGAGCCGGGTCGCCATCCACTGGGGCGAGGTCCCCACGGTCACGCCACGCAGCAGGCTGGCGTGGAACCGTCCGCACAGATCGCCGTCGACGATCTCGATCGACACGTCGCCACTCACCGAAGACCCGTCGGTCGGGACCTCGGGGAACGGTCGGGTGAAGGGCACACCCAGGCGGGCTGCCACATCGCGTGCGACGCCGGCGACGCTCATCGCGTCGGGGCGGTTCGGGTTGA
>JBDZUV010000215.1:0-2740 GCA_040255345.1 Actinomycetota bacterium
GGTGTCGGTGCCGTAGTAGTCGCGGTCCCAGAGGCCGTGTCGGCCCATCCACACGGTCGTTGCGAGTGAGCCGGCCGCCAGGACGGCGCAGAGGACGCCGACGCACGTGGCAACCGCGGTCGTCGAGGTGGAGCGGCGTCGGACTGCCACGACGAGCGCGACGAACAACAGCGGCCACACGAGGTAGAACTGCTCCTCGATCGCGAGGCTCCAGGTGTGGTTCAGCGGCGACGGCGAGACGAACAGCATCCAGTAGCCGACCTGTCTGAAGATCTCGCGCCAGTTCGCGACGTACAGCATGGTCGCGATGCCGTCCCCGCGGATGCGGTGGAGCTCGGACGGGAACGCCGCAGACTGCGCGTATGCGGCCACGCCGACGAGCATCACCGCCAGGGCCGGCAGGAGCCGACGTGCTCTCCGGCCCCAGAAGCGAACGAGAGAAACGCGACCGGTACCGTGCACTTCGGCGAGCAGCAGCGAGGTGATCAGGTACCCCGAGAGGACGAAGAAGAGGTCGACTCCCAGGTAGCCACCCTCGAGGTGGCCGACATGGAACGCGAAGACGGCGGCGACTGCCAGACCCCGGAGCCCGTCGAGCGCAGGCATGTAGGCGATGCGCGGAGCGTGGTCGGCAGCGTCCACCGGAGGCGGTGTGGCAGCGGAGTCGGTCATCGGAGATGCGTCGAGACGCGACGCGTCCGCTTCGGTCCTTCCCCGCGACGCTTGGCGCGTCGGCCTCCCCGCTGCCAACACCGTGCCAGACCGTATCCCCGAGGTTGCGGCTCGTCCGCATCGTTCGGGAGACGACCGGCGGAGATGGACCCCGCCGCCCGTGGCAGGCCCTGTCCGCTGGGGCGCCCACCCGCTCGCGGTCGACGACGTCGTCTGGTCGGTCGCCGCCACCGAGTCGGTCGCGCCCGTGGCTCCTTCCCGGGCCGGCAGCACCAGTGTGCCGTGGTGGTCGCCGTGCCCGCGGGCATGATCGCCGTGCGTGGGCGATGCCGTGGCGGCGGCGCCGGCCCGACTAGCATCGCACCGGTCGATCCGGCTGTTCTCGTCGGGTCGATGCATGGGCTGAGATGAGAGGCGTCTGTTGACCCCGGCCCTCACCGCCCACCGCGCGCGCCCCAGCTGGCCCGCCGCCGAAGACTTCCTCTGGAGGATCCCCCATGTCAGACCAGGACTTCAAGGTCGCCGATTTGTCGCTCGCCGCATTCGGCCGCAAGGAGATCGAACTCGCCGAGCACGAGATGCCGGGCCTCATGGCGCTGCGTGCCGAGTACGCCGACGCGCAGCCCCTCGCCGGTGCGCGTATCACCGGGTCACTGCACATGACCATCCAGACCGCAGTGCTGATCGAGACCCTGACCGCGCTGGGCGCCCAGGTGCGCTGGGCGTCGTGCAACATCTTCTCCACCCAGGACCACGCCGCGGCGGCCGTCGCCGTCGGCCCGAACGGCACGCCCGACAACCCGCGGGGTGTGCCGGTGTTCGCCTGGAAGGGCGAGACCCTCGAGGAGTACTGGTGGTGCACCGAGCGGGCGTTGACCTGGCCCGGCGCGGACGGCCCGAGCCTGATCCTCGACGACGGCGGTGACGCCACCCTGCTGGTGCACAAGGGCGCCGAGTACGAAGCGGCCGGTGCCGTGCCCACCCCGACCGACGACGACGCCGAGGAATGGCAGGTCGTGCTCGGCCTGTTGGCCAAGAGCCTCGCCGGGTCGCCGGACCGGTGGACCAAGGCCGTTGCCGGCATCCAGGGGGTGTCCGAGGAGACCACCACCGGGGTGCACCGGCTGTACCAGATGTTCGAGGCCGGCGAGTTGGCGTTCACCGCGATCAACGTGAACGACTCGGTCACCAAGTCGAAGTTCGACAACCTCTACGGCTGCCGGCACTCGCTGATCGACGGCATCAACCGGGCGACCGACGTGATGATCGGCGGCAAGGTCGCCTTCGTCGCCGGCTACGGCGACGTCGGCAAGGGCTGCTGCCAGTCGCTGCGGGGCCAGGGCGCCCGGGTGATCGTGGCCGAGGTCGATCCGATCTGTGCGTTGCAGGCGGCGATGGACGGCTACCAGGTCGCTCGGCTCGAAGACGTGCTGGAGACCGCCGACATCTTCATCACCACCACCGGAAACAAGGACATCATCACCGCCGAGCACATGGCGCGCATGAAGCACCAGGCGATCGTCGGCAACATCGGCCACTTCGACAACGAGATCGACATGGCCGGGCTGCACCGCATGAGCGACGTCACCCAGGTCAACATCAAGCCCCAGGTCGATGAGTTCGTCTTTCCCGACGGGCACTCGGTCATCGTGCTGGCCGAGGGTCGCCTGCTGAACCTGGGGTGCGCCACTGGCCACCCGAGTTTCGTGATGTCGAACAGTTTCACCAACCAGGTGCTCGCCCAGATCGCCCTGCACACCGACCTCGACTCGTACCCGCTCGGCGTGCACGTGCTGCCCAAGGTGCTCGACGAGAAGGTCGCCCGGCTGCACCTCGACGCGCTGGGGGTGCGCCTCACCGAGCTGCGACCGGACCAGGCCGACTACCTCGGTGTGCCGGTCGAAGGTCCCTACAAGGCCGACCACTACCGCTACTGATCTCCGCCACTACTGATCTCCGCCGCTTCTGATCTCCGCGGCTTCTGGTGTCCGCGGGTGCTGGTGTCCGTCGCTTCTGGTGTCCGTCGCTTCTGGTGTCCGTGGGTGCTGGTGTCCGCGGGTTCTGGTGT
>JBDZUV010000081.1:0-13910 GCA_040255345.1 Actinomycetota bacterium
CGTTCCCGGTCACTACTACCGGTTTTCGCGCTGCAGCCAGCAAGCACCGGTCGCACTGGCCGCGCCGGTCGAGTGTCGCATGGTCTCGCGGTCTCACCGGCGCACGTCCAGACGTGCGGCGCGACGAGTCGGCCGGACCGCATCGCCGTCAGTGCGGGCGGCGAGGCGGGCTGACCGCCGAGTTCGACGTGCCCGCAGCGCTCGGTACGATCGGTGGCCATGACGCACACGTCACCCTCGATCGGCCTGCCGCTGCTGTTCTCGGGGAAGGTGCGGGACATCTACGACGCCGGAGACGACCGGCTGTTGATGGTCACGTCGGACAGGATCTCGGCGTTCGACGTGGTCATGGACGAACCGATCGGCGACAAGGGACGGGTGCTCACCGCCATGACGGCCTGGTGGTTCGCCCACCTGGGCGACGTCGTCGCGTCGCATCTGCTGTCGACGTCGCTCGACGACCTGCCACCTGCGGTCCACGGCGCGGCAGATGAGGCCGATCTGGGCGGACGGGTCATGCTGTGCCGCCGAGCCGAGATGTTCCCGATCGAGTGCGTGGTGCGCGGCTATCTGACCGGCTCGGCGTGGAAGGAATACACCGAGTCGGGCACGATGCACGGGTCTGCGCTGCCCGCGGGCATGCTCGAGGCGCAGCAATTGCCCGAGCCGGTGTTCACCCCGGCGATGAAGGCCGAAGTGGGCGACCACGACGAGAACATCGACTACGAACAGGCCGTCGAGGTCGTCGGGCCCGCCTGGGCCGAGCGACTGCGTGAGGTGTCTCTCGAGCTGTACCGGCGGGGCGCGGCGTTGGCGGCCGAGCGGGGGATCATCGTGGCCGACACCAAGTTCGAGTTCGGCCTCATCGGTGACGAACTGGTGCTGGGCGACGAGGTACTCACTCCGGACTCGTCACGGTTCTGGTCGGCCGAGACCTATGAGGCGGGCCACGCCCAACCCAGCTTCGACAAACAACCGTTGCGCGACTATCTCGACGGGCTCGACTGGGACAAGACCCCGCCACCCCCGCCGTTGCCCGCAGCGGTGATTGCCGCCACTCGCGAACGCTACGTGGAGGCCTACGAGCGCGTCACCGGCCAGTCGTTCACGGCCTGGACCGGCGACGACCAAGACTGATCCGGCTCAGAAGCCGATGGCTTCGAGCGGGTCGAGGTCGAGGATGCGGTCCCGTTCGGCCTGGTAGCTCGCCACGATCTCCGCCACGTCGGTGTCGTCGAGGCCCGGATGGCGGCCCGGCAACTCCTCGACGACACAGAGCAACTGGTCGGCGAAGTGGCGGACCTGCATCCGAGCTTCTTCCCGCGCCGTGTTCTCGACGGTGTCACTCAGCCGTTGGCGCAGCGCAGCCTCCAAGGTCTGGGCCTCGTTCCGGGTCTTGGCGCCGATGGTTGCGCTCGCCAGCGCAGGCATCAACAGGAACGCCACCTCGGTCGACATGCCCCGAGGCCCGAGCCCTCTGGCGCTACGGCTGCCGATGAACCACGAGACCGTCGCCAGAGCGACCAACCACCAGCGCTCACGGGCCAGGTCGTCCCAACTCGCCGCGACCAGCAACGTCAATGCCTGCGTCGCGCCGGTTGCCGGGCACGGAACGAGAGCGCCGGCAGATCGGTCGCCGGCGTCTCCCGGCTCACGGTATCCGCGCGGGAAGCGGGGTGCGCCGGCCCGTCGACCCGAGGAGGCTGCTCGAGCGATACCGACATTCAACAACAGAGTCGAGGCGCCGACGATCACGGCGGTGAATCGATCACCGCGGCGTTCGAGAGCCTCGCGGGACGCCAGCCGCCAGGCGGCGTACCACTGCATGCCGGTCGCCGTGCACACCGCCCAGACCGGAGCGCGACCGAACGCCGGCAGTGCCGTGGAAAGTGTCCAGAAGCTCGAACCGAGCAGCCCGGGAATCGTGGGCTCGAGCCTGATCACGAGTTGCGGGGTGGGCTGGGTCGCCACGATCCGTGAACCGCGGTACTCCAGGACGAGTCGCCGCGTGTCTGCGGCCAGGACCGTGACGACATCATCGGAGGTCGCGGCGGCATCCTGTGGGGAGATGGTCATGTCGATGCGCTCGATCTCGTTGCGGATGTGCCGCACCTGGGCCTCGCCGACCCAGCGGATCCGATACTCGGCCGGTTCGATGGTCCGCATGTCGACCGTCGCGGTCAACGTCAGGCCACGTTCCCGAGCCGTCGTGGTCACCCGTCCCGGTTCATCGGCGAGTTCGTCCAAGACACGCCCGGCCCGCCGTGACCCGGCCCGCTCGAGGAAGGCGAGCATGCCCTTGGGGTCGACCCTGGCGACGTTGTGCATGAGAGCCGACTGCACCCGGGACCGGACGCGTGCGTCCGCGAGCAGGTAGTCGGTCCGGTCGTCCCAGGTCGTGGTCGTGTCGCGCTGGGCCTTCGCTCGCCCGCGGGCCAGGTGGTAGCAGCTCGCCGCGGCGAGGGTGACCCAGCTGAACGCCCCGGGCCCGGTCCGGTGCCCTCGTCGGTGGCGCACCAGGGTCATGGCCGCAAGTGGAGGAACGACGTCGATACTCACATTGCCGAGTATCTCGACGAGTCGGGTGACGTCGACCCGGAAGCGGTCGCCCCCGGTTGCGCGCGACGTGCCCGCGCCCGTTCTCCGGCGCCGCCGCAGGGCACGTCGGGTCGCCGAGCGCAGCGACGGCGACCATACCGGGCGCCAGGGGCGGGGTGGCATGACGACCGGTACCGCTTCGGTTCCCGCTCCCAGACGGAAGCCGGTTTCCATCGCTCCTGCCACGACGGTCGCGACGACCGTCGCTCTCGCCGAGACCGGATCAGGTCCCGTGAACCAACTCCAGGCTCCCGCGTCGACGACGTTGATGAGTACCTCGAGCCAGCGGTTGCGGCGCGTGCCGAGCGCACGGCGAGCCAGGAACACGTCGCCGGCGAGGGACGCGGTGAGCAGTGCCGTGCGGCCCGGGATCGATCGACCCTCAGAGCTGTGGATCGCCGATGTGCAGTGGGCGAGCGACCGAATCGCGAAGGTCGATTGGCGGTGCTGGTCCTGGATCCCTCCCGTTTGCACGGCACCGAGGGTAGACGGCGACTGCGCCCGACTGCGCGCCGACCTCGCCGGGCCGGCGGTCTCGGTACCGGAGCACCGGGACTGCACGAGGGATGGCCACGGACGGCGAGTCGAGCGGAAACCGACGTGATCGCCGCCGAACGTCGTCGAACGACGCAGACGCGTGGTCTACTGGGGAGATGTCCGGCCGGCTCGTCTTCGTCGAGGATTCCCTCGCCCGTGCGACCGAGATCCGCCGTCTGCTGGATCTCTATCGATCGGGCCTGGCAGAGCGGGCCGGTGAGCGAGTGCCGGCGATGTCGATCGTGACCGAGGAGTACTGGGATCCCGACATGGCTCTCGCTCGGCTCGGTGGTGACACGACGCGCGCCGAAGGGGTCGTCGCCGAGAGCTGGGATTCCGACGACCTGTTGTTCATGGACTGTTGGGATCGTGACTCGATGGACGCGACCGTGTCGAGCGTCCGCAGTACCTTCTTCGCACTGGACCTGCTGCGTGCGCTGCGCTCCAGCGCGGAGGCCGGGCGCGCCATTCCCCGTGTGATCGTGCATTCCCGGGGGATGAAGGACGACCTGCTGCGGGCCGCGTTGAGTGAGTTCACGGTGACCCGACGCAAGGTCCGCAGGCCCGGTGCGACGCCGGTCGTGCGTTGGCGACTGGATGCATCGGGCGACACCAGCGGCGCGGTGATCTGGGCGATGTTCGACCGGACCGACCTCGAACGCAACCTCGACCGGATCCTCGTCGGGGACCGGACGGCGGCGATGGCGCCGCCCGGTCCTGACAGCGTCGTGTGGGCACAGATCCAGCCGACGTCGTGTCTGGCGTCGTTCCATTGCGCGATCCGTGACGAATCGCCCGATGTCTGGGATCGTTTCGTCATCGGCCGGCGGAAGACCTCGATGCGACCGGACCCGGCAGCTCGGGGCCACAACAGTGCCGCTGCGTCCGCTGAGGCGCACCTCGACACCGCGGCGATCGCCCGAGTGACCCGGACGGCCCGCCGTTACCTGGAGTTGAACGACGCCTGGGGCGCTCGAGGCTACAAGGGCTACCTGGCGATCGCCCGGGCACTCGCGAACCCCGAGAGCTGACCCTCGATCGAGCGGGTGTCCTGCCCGCCGCTGTTGTGGAATCGCCCGAGTCCGCGACAGAAGTGGCATTCGCTGTTCCCTCGTGGCGGCCGCGGATGATTGGCTGTGAGATATCGGAACTATCTGCTGTACTCGAACAGCGCGCGTCGGCTCTGGGTTGGTCGATCCGCGCAGAGTTCTCACCTGAGGGACGGAGGAACCTCGGGTCGGCCCCCGTCCGCCAGCGGGGGCCGGCCCGATGGGGCCGGTCGCTGCACCTGGTCACCAGACATCGACGGCAGCGGTGACGGCGACGAGCAGCGCGACGATCGGAACCGACCAATTCCCGAGTGGCCGAGCTGACACAGGCCGATCACGCCGATCATCGTCGGATCGCGGCCGCTCAGACCTTCGGGCAAAGGGGAACGCTCGTGCCTGTGGCACGATGAGGACATGGACTTCACCGCCACTGTGATCGTGAACCTGCGTGAGGGCATCGCCGACCCCCAAGGTGCCACGATCGAACGATCGCTCCCGGCCCTCGGTTTCGACGGGGTCACACGGGTCGCGGTCGGCAAGGTCATCACGTTCACGATCAGCGCCGCCGACGAACAGGCGGCTCGTGGCGAGGTCGCCGAGATGTGCGCCAAGTTCCTCACCAATCCGGTGATCGAAGACGCCCGCATCGAGGTGAGCCCCGCATGACCACGCGAGTCGGGATCGTCCTGTTCCCCGGATCGAACTGTGAACACGACGTCGCCCATGCCGTCCGCACACTCGGCGCCGAACCGGTTCTTCTCTGGCACGGTGACACCGACCTCGACCGCGTCGACGTCGTGGTCATTCCCGGCGGATTCGCGCATGGCGATTACCTGCGTCCCGGCGCGATCGCCCGCTTCTCGCCCATCATGACGGCCGTGACCGAATTCGTCGAATCAGGTGGCCCGGTCCTGGGGATCTGCAACGGATTCCAGGTCCTCACCGAGGCAGGTCTGCTCCCTGGGGCGTTGCAGAAGAACAAGGGCCTGAAGTTCCTGTGCACGACCACGACGCTCGAAGTGACGTCGTCGGATTCGATCCTGACGCGTGGCGTGGACGCCGGGACCCGCCTCGACATTCCCGTCAATCACTTCGAAGGCAATTACACGTGTTCTGCTGAAACGCTGGCTGAACTCGAAGCCGACGACCGGATCGTGCTGCGGTATGTGGACAACCCGAACGGCTCGATCGCCGACATCGCCGGCATCACGAACGCCGAACGCAACGTGGTCGGACTCATGCCGCACCCCGAACGCGCCAGCGACGAGATCCTCGGCTCGGCCGATGGTGTTCCGCTGCTGCGAGCGCTGCTCGCGGGCTGAAAACGCCGGGCGGGACACGACCATGCGCCGCATCCCGTCCGGCATCGACCGAGCCGGCCCAGCCGGTCAGGAACCGCCGGCCGGTCAGGAACCGCCGGCTGGTCAGGAACCGCCGACTGGTCAGGAACCGCGGGTGATACCGGCCTGCTTCAACAGCGCAGGCGCGACGCCGAGTTCTCGCCACGCCGCGTAGCTGATGCCTTTGCGCTCGCTGTAACTCTTGGCGTTCTTCACGAATCCCGCCTCGAGGGCGGACAGGTCGACAGGCTCATCCGAGGCATTCAGCTCGTTGGTCAGGTCCATCCGTTCCTGAATCAACTTCACCCGGTTGAGCGGGTTGGAAGTGGGGAGGTCGGTGTCGATCTGTGCCAGACGTTTCTCGATTCCTTCCTTGGTGCGGCGGCGGCCGCGCCGAGGCTTGTTCTCTTCGAGCGCCTCCAGGTACTTCTTCACGGCTCGACTCTCGATACGCCCTTCGGCGAGCGCAGCCTTGTGTTCATCGGTCATTGGAGATTTCGGTCCTCTTGGCATGGGCCTATGATGGCCGACCCACCTCTGGCATTGCAAGCAATGGAGCAGCATCGTGTCTGATCTCATGGTTCAAGATACCGGACGTATCCGGACTTTGACGCTGTGTCGCGCGCCGTCGCTCAATGCATTCGATACGGCGCTGTACCGGGATCTCGCGCAGGCGTTCGATGTCGCCCGAGCTGGGTCTGACATTGCTGTTGTCGTGCTCACCGGTCGCGGTCGGGCATTTTCCGCTGGTCAGGACATGGCACAGATGGCCGAGATCGGCCGCGAACTCGGCGAATCCGAAGGCGGGAAACCGCTCGCGGCGAGCGGCGCAGCGGCCGGTTTTCCCGCGTTGATGGCCGCATTGGAATCATTCGACAAGCCGCTGATCGCTGCGGTGAACGGCCTCGGCGTCGGGCTGGGATTCACCATTCTCGCGCATTGCGACCTGGTGGTGATGGCGGACGATGCCAGATTGCGTGCCCCGTTCTGTCCACTCGGCGTCGCGCCCGAAGCGGCCTCCAGCGTGCTGTTCCCCCGACTGATGGGTTGGCAGAAGGCCGCGTGGGTGCTCTTCAGTGGCGAGTGGATCACCGCGGATGAAGCGCTCGCCGCCGGCATCGCATGGAAGGTCGTCCCGAATGCCGACGTGCTACCGGCTGCGATGGACGCGGCCAACCGCATCGCCCGCTGGCCCATCCAGTCGCTCGTCGCCACCAAACGCGCCATGTTGGACGGCCGGGCAGCCGCCGTACGGCGGGCGCGTGACGTCGAAGACGCGGCGTTCGGTAATCTCATCGGTTCACCCGGCAACATCGAGGCAGTGATGGCGTTTCTCGAAAAGCGCGACCCGGACTTCACCGGAATCGACGGTGCGTAGCGTTCATGGCTGCTGAAATCGTCGACGCCGACGGTCGGCGTGCTCCCGACGATGAGGCCGACCGCCCTGCCGGGCCCGTCGACGACCATGACCCGGCACGTCGTGGCGATCGCATCGCCGTCGCGGTCGGCGCCGTCGCGGGCGCGGTGCTCGTGGGGATCCTGGCGATTCCCCGTCTGGGCGCCGACCCGTTGTGGTTGGATGAGGCGTATTCGCTCGGCGTGACCAATCAGTTCGCGTACGGAGTGAAGCGCTCGGGCGGCACGATGTTCTTCTACTACGTGTTGCTGTGGGTGTGGTCCCTGGTGTCGGAAGCGCCCGCCTGGTTGCGCCTGCTGTCGACGTTGCTCGCGATGGCGACGATGGTGCCGGTCGCCGCCATCGGACGCCGGATCGGTGGCCGTCGGGTCGCCGTGTTGGCGCCATTGCTGCTCGCCGGCGCCTACATGTTCCAATCAGCAGCGCTCGAGGCGCGTGCGTATGCCTTCGAGATTCTCGTCGTCGCCGTCTGCTGGTATCTGCTGATCCGGGCGGTCGAGGCCGGCACCGACACCCCCGAGGCGAAGCGCTGGTGGGTGGCGCTCACCCTGGTCGCTCCCTGGGGCGTGTTCGTCCACGGTCTGTTCGTGCTGTTCCTCGCCTCGATGGTGCTGATGGCGCTGCTCAGCCCGAAGCCGCGCGCCGCGATCGACCGGATGGTGCCCCTCCTCGGCGCGACCGGCGTGCTCCTGGGACTCCTCGCGTGGTTGGGCGTGACCTCGGTCGGTGACTGGGTGAAGGGTACGAAGTTCACCTACGTGAAGTTCACCATGTACCAGTACCTGGGCGGCCACGAGTGGGTGCGGGCGCTGAGCGTGTTGGCGTTCGTCGGGCTCATCGCCTGGGTCGTCGTACGGCGGCGGCGGCTTCGCCCTGAAGCGTCGGCGGCTGCGGGCCGCGGCGATCCCACCGGCACGGTCGACGTCGAGCGAATCCGGCTGGAGACCTGGCTGGTCACGGTGCCGTTGGTGTGGTTCCTCGCCCCGCCGGTCCTGCTGCTCCTGATCTCGATCATCCGCCCCGAATTCGTCGACCGCTATTTCGTGGCCGTCGCCCCGGCGGCCGCATTGACCGTCGCGCTGGCCGGAGCCAAGGCCGTCGACTGGATCAGGGCGCGCAGGAAGCTGAGCGTCCGGGCGGCGCTCGCGATCTTCGTGATCTTCGGTGCGGTGTCGACTGCGGGCTGGTCGTCGGCCGGGCAGGAGAATCTCGACAATCGCACCGTCTCCCACTGGGACACCATCGCGGAATTGATCGCCCGCGACGCCCGGCCCGGAGACGGGCTCCTGTTGTACGGCGACCTGAGCCGCCCCCCGTTCGAAGCGGCATGGGGGCGGATTCCGCACCACGTCGTGCCCGACATGGCGAACGCCTACCGTCCGCTCGGGCGGGTGCGCCGTTTCGACTTCTACCTTCCGGGAAACGCCGCGGCACATCGGAAGCTTCTCGACTACGACCGCATCTGGGCGGTGAACGTGGGCCACAGCGAGCTGCCCGCCGCCTTCTACGAGCTCAAGGGACCATTGCCTCACGACTTCCACGTCGCCCGAACCTGGAACTTCGCGGACCGTCGGGCGCCGATCATCATCCGCCTCTACGTGCGCAACGGTTCCTGAGCGGCCGCCGGGCACGACCGGCCTACCGGCCGGGCCCCGGCGGACCGACCTCCGCGGCGGTGTGGCAGACTCCGCGCATGGAACAGCGCTTGTCACTCGTCACGCTCGGCGTCGCCGATACCGGTCGGGCCCGTTCGTTCTACGAGGCTCTCGGTTGGCAGGGCCACTCGCCCGACGGTGACGTCGTCTTCTTCCAGACCGGCGGGATGGTGGTCGGCCTGTGGGGGCGCGGTCAGCTCGCCGCCGACAGCGAAGTGACCGACACCGGTGGCTGGGGTGGGGTCACCCTCGCCCACAACGTCGCCGACCCCGCCGAGGTCGATCGCGTCCTCGACACGGCTGCCGCGGCAGGCGCCACGATCGGCCGGGCGGGCGCCCCGACCGAGTGGGGCGGGTACTCGGGCGTGTTCATCGACCTCGACGGGCACCCCTGGGAAGTCGCCCACAATCCGGGTTGGCATCTCACCGACGACGGCCGCACGTTGCTCGCGGAACCCGCCGAGGCCGGTGCGGTTGCCGACTACCAGTCGTCGATCTACATCGCCGCCCCCGCCGCGGCGGTCTGGGACGCCCTCACCGACGAGACGCTCACGGCACGGTTCTGGGGGCACGCGCAACGATCGGAGTGGACGGTCGGCGCGCGGGTCGACCACGTGCGCGTCGACGGGTCGGACGTCGTCGACGCCGCCGGGCACGTGCTCGTCGCCGAACGCCCCGGCCGGCTCTCGTTCACCTTCGACCTGCCCGATCGACTCGACGACCCGGACCACACCTCGAGCGTGGTCACCTTCACCATCACCGCGTCCGCCGATCTCGTGAAGGTGACGGTCACACATGCGCTGTTGGGAAGCGAGGCGGAGCGCGAGGAATGCCGCGAAGGCTGGACGGCGGTGCTGTCGAACCTGAAGACGTTGCTGGAGACCGGCGACGTGCTGCCACAACCGCCCTGGCAGTTCGGCAGGTCCCCCGACGGCGACTCGTCTTTGCACCGGTGACCCGGCTCGCGACCTAGCACCCGGCTCGGGACGGGCGTGCCGTACAAAGTCCGGTGTGTGGACCGGTGGAAGCCGCGGCGACCCCCGTCCCGGTGAAAATCCCATGGCGGAACCATTCCGGTGCGACGAGACTGGGGCGATGCACACCTGGCGTGTCGGCGATGTCGAGATCGTGCGGGTCGAATCGACGGACCTCGCGTTGCCCGCTTCGGCCCCGCTTGCCGACTGGATGGTCCCGGCGTTCGGTACCGACGCCGGTGAGGTCCGCATCGCGTTCAGTGCGTTCGCGATCCGCACTCCGACGATGCGCATCGTCGTCGACCCGTGGCTGGCCGACGACAACCCCCGGGGGCGGCCCGCCGCCTCCGATGCCGCGGCCCACGCGCTCGCCGACCTGGCGGCCGCGGGCTTTGCCGCCACCGAGGTCGACCTCGTGGTCAACAGCCACCTCGACGGCATCGGGTGGAACACCCGCCCCGACGGGGCCGGCGGGTGGCAACCCAGTTTCCCGAACGCCCGCTACAGCTACCCGGCGGCGCAACTCGCAACCGTCGACGCCGGCATCGAGGTCCACGGCGCCGACGGGCTGCGCCAGCTCCGCGCACTCACCGACGTCGCAGGCGTGATCGCACCACACCAGCTCACCCCCGAGGTGCGCATCGTCGACGCGCCCGGGCACGACCCCGGTCACGCGGCGGTACGCATCGAAGACGGTGGACACCTCGCGGTCTACGCCGGACATCTCGTGCTGTCGCCCTTCCAGGTCGACGACCCCGGCACGACCCTCGCAGGGGAGGCGGAGGGCCTGCTGGCAGAGGCGACGGTGAGCCGCCGGTTGCTGCTCGAGGAGCTCGCCGACCGCAACGGCCTGTTGCTGACGACGCTCATCGGTGGACCCGGCGGCGGTCGGGTCGAGCGGCAGTCAGGCGACGGTTTCCGTCTCGTCGCGTGAGGGTCGGTCGTCCCCGGTCTGCCCGGATCGACCCGGCGAGGCGTCGCGGTTGTGCGGCAGGCTCGGCCGGTCGCCGCGGGTCGCGGCCGCCCAGGATCAGCCCGCGGCCATGACCCCGACCATCCAGGGGATGCCGAACGAGTCGGTGCACATCCCGAACGCCGGCGAGAAGAACGTCTCCCCGAGCCGGAGCTGCACCGAGCCGCCTGTTGCGAGCGCGTCGAACACCCGGCGGGCGTCGTCTGCGTCGGCGGCCCCGTAGCTCACCCGGAAACCCTGCTTGGGGCCCGGGTCGTCGGTGGTGGGGTCGTCGGAGGCCAACAGCAGGCCGCCGTCACCGGTGGCGAGCGCGGCGTGCATCACCAGATCCGGCGGCATGGCGGGCCCTTCGTCGCCGGTCGCGTCCGCTGGTGTGTCGGCGCCGGTGAGGACCTGCAGGTCGCCACCGAAGATCTCCTGGTAACGCTCCATGGCGGCCCGGCAGTCGCCGGTGAAGAAGAGGTAGGTCGAGAAGGACATGACCCGAATCGTACGCCCAGATCACGGAGCGGGTTCGGAAAAATCAGGCCTGCGCGATCCGGACCAGGTTGCCGGAGGGGTCCCGGAAGGCGCAGTCACGCGCGCCCCAGGGTTGTGAGGTCGGTTCCTGGAGCACCTCGGCACCCGATTCCCGGACCTTCTCGAACGTCGCATCGAGGTCGTCGGTGGCGAAGATCGCCGCCTGCAACGCGCCCTTCGCCACGAGGGCTTCGAGCGCGTCGCCCTCGGTCTGGGATCGGCCGCCGTGAGGTTGGGACAGCACGATGGCCAGGTCCTGCCCGGGCGCGCCGACGGTCACCCAGCGGAACCCGTCGGAGGACACGTCCATGCGCACCTCCAATCCGAGCGCGTCACGGTAGAAGCCGAGCGCCTCGTCGGGGTCGTCGACGGTGATGAACATGGTGGAGACGGAAATGGTCATGGCCGACACGGTAGAGACCATCGACGGCAGGCGCTTCTCGAATCCTGCTCGAATCCGACAGGAATCCTGTGGGGGGTGCGGCCGGGTACCGCCGGCCGACCCCGTCGCCTCAGGCGACGGTGCGGCGGCGAGGCGGGCGGGTGATCACCTTGCTCACGCACGGTGGGATCGCCTCGTGCGCGGCGTGGTCGCGGGCCCGATAGGCCGAGGGCGACTCGCCGACGATCTCGGTGAACCGCGAACTGAACGACCCGAGCGACGTGCACCCCACGGCGAAGCACGTGTCGGTCACCGACCGGCCCTGGCGCAGCAGCGCCTTTGCCCGCTCGATGCGTCGCGTCATCAGATACGCATACGGGGTCTCGCCGTAGGCCGCACGGAAGCGCCGCGAAAAATGAGATGGCGACATCGCCGCGGCGCGGGCGAGCGCCGGCACGTCGAGCGGGTCGGCGTACGCGCGGTCCATCAGGTCACGGGCGCGTCGCAGGTGCGCGAGATCCGCTCGTTGCTCCGGCGTCATCGCCACGACGTCACCAATGGCTCGTCGTCGGCGCACCAGGGCCGGCCACGTCGGTGCCCGGACCCGTCCCCGCAGCGTGGTTCCATCACGTCAACCGGTGAAGTCGGGCTCGCCCCGCACCGCGACCGCCGGTCGGGCATCGTGCTCGGATGGGGATGGTCCGGTCGGTGCGGTCGTCGACGGCGCGCCGGTGGAAGCGACCGAGGTCGTCGTGGTGGCCACCGGTGTCGCGCAGCCGCCCGTCGGCGGGGCGGGCGTCGCGCCGGCCGGAGCGACCGTGACCGACACACACGACGCGCCCGGGTCGGCGACCACGGTGAGCGGCGTGGCACCCGGCGCGGAGGTCACGTGCCCACCGCGTACCGCGACCCGGTACCCGTCGGGATAACTGCGGTCGGGGAGCGCGAACGAGGTGACGGTCCCTTCCGGGAACGTGCCGCCGCCGACCCGCTCCGGGGTGTACGAGAAGTCGAGGACGCCGGTGGACGGTTCGTAGTCGAACGCCTCGGGCGTGCCGGCGACGGCCACGGGGTGTGGCCGCACGATCGCACCGACCGTGTCGAGGGCGTACAGGTTCTCATCGGTCGGTGGCCGGTGCGCGTCGGTCAGGATCTCCTCGTTGTAGGCCCACCACATCCAAGGCATGAGCCCGCGGTCGAGTACACCGGTCATGCGGTCGATCGCGGCGGGGTCCGACACGGCGCCGAACTCGGTGTTCAACAGCGCACCACCGGTCTGGTCGGCCCACCGAGCAGCGAAGTCGACGACCGTCGGCTCCAGTGCCGGGTCGGCGGTGTACAGGTGCCATGACAACCCCGACGCCGGATCGTTCCCCGGTCGGGTGACGTGCGTCGGGCCCTGCCCGAAGTTGAACAACACGTGGGGTTCGCCGAACACGAGCCCCGAGGGGTCGACACTGCGTATGGCCTGGGTCATCTTCGTGTGGAAGGCGTCGAGTGCGGCGTCCTGGACCGGGCACCCCGCCGCCGAGAGGCAGTCCTGCCAGGTGGTTCCCGGCCACGGCTCGTTCAACAGGTCGTAGCCGATCACGCCCGGGTCGGAGGCCACCGCGCCGGCGAGGGCCTTCCAGATCTTCGCGGCGCTGTCCTGTAGGGGCACCCCGTCGGGTCCGTCCTCGTCGTCCCAGAAGCTCTGGAAGGCGGCCTGGATGGCCGGATTGGTGATGTAGTAGAGCGGAAATTCGGTGTGGGTGTCGGTCGCGCCGTGGGTGATCGTCATCCAACCGGGGAAGCCGTCGCTGCCCAGTGTCGGACCCCAGCCGTCCTGGTGCAGGTCGACGAGGACCATCAGGCCATGATCGGTGAGTGTGTGCACGGTCTGGGCGAACGAGTCGACGTACGCCGTGTCGATGACGCCGGGGGTGGGCATGATCGACGCGGCGGTGGTGCCCAGCCGCACCGTCTCGAAACCGTTGTCGACCAGCCACTGCGCGTCGTCTGCACCGAACCCCATGTCGGCCGGGGTCACCCCGGGTTCCTTGGCCACGAAGTTGACGCCGTGGACGAGCAGGGCCCGGCCGTCCGCGTCGGTGAGCCAGCGACCCTCGTGTGACACCGGCCAGACCGGCGTCGCCGCGGACCTTTCCGCTGCCGTGCCGGTCGCCGGCGAGACCCCGATGAGTGCGGCCGAGGCCAGGACGGCCACGAGCCATGCGGTCGGTCGATGTCGGCGTTCGAGGGTCATCCGCGAGAACCTACCGCGCCGATCGGCCCGCGTCGGGGCGGAACCCGGTCGGAGTGCGGCGATTCGAGTCCGCGGTCGAAGGTCGCGGCCTGTATCCTCGGGGGACCACAACGGCGGTTCGCCCGCCCATGCGGGGACGTAGCTCAGCTGGCTAGAGCACCTGCTTTGCAAGCAGGGGGTCGTGGGTTCGAGTCCCATCGTCTCCACCGGGCGCCATCGCC
>JBDZUV010000082.1:0-13811 GCA_040255345.1 Actinomycetota bacterium
GTTCGCCAGCTTCGTGGATCTGCTCGGCCAAGAGCGTCCTTCCTTGCCAGCGGTGACCAGGTACTCCGGCACGACTCAGATGTGCCAACACGGTGGTACGGCTGACGTGGTAGCGCCAGGCAAACTCGTTGATCTCGACACTACCTGCCGTTCAGCGATCAGCTGAGCGACCTGAGAGGCTGTCACGAGGCTGATTTGCGTCTTGCTCTACAGCGATCGGCCGTCATCTGAGGTGACGCGGTTGCCCCGCCTGATGAGGGTCGGGCAGTGGCGTCCGTCACCGATCTCACTCCTGGCCCTCACGGAACCTCCTCAACAGGGCCGAGGCCTGATCCCACTGGCGCGTGTTCCACCCCTGTTGCAGGATGACCGCCACAGAGAGATGCTGCGCCCGGCCGATGCAGCACCGGTCGTCACCGGCGCGCCCGCGGGTGCGTCGGGCGCGGGATGGTGTGGCCCGGAGCCACCCGCATCCCGGCGCAGGGAGCGGCGGCGTTCCGGAGAACGACAACGGTCGACCGTTCATCGTCGAAGCGGGCGCATCCCCGGGTGCGCCCAGCGGCGCACCCGACTCGACACGCTCGATGCTCCGCCCACCCCGGCAGCCGGGGCCGACCCACGGGTTGTCGCACGTGGGTCGCCTGAGAGACCTTGACCGTTGGGCCAGGTCCAGATCCGCGCCGTAGCGTGGATCGACGTGTCCGGTTCCGCACCTCTGCGCCAGCGTGTGCAGACGCGCCTGGACGAACGTGACGACTACCCGCGTTGGGTGCTGTGGGCCGCGCTCGTGGGCATGTTCGCCACGAGCTTCCCGGTCACGATCCTCACCGTCGCCCTGGGACCCATCGCAGATGACTTCGACACGTCGGTGAACACGATGGCGTGGGTGATCTCCGCACCGATGATCGGCTCCGCGGTGGCGTTGCCCGTGCTGGGCAAACTCGGTGACCTGTACGGGCACCGCTGCGTCTTCCTGTGGGGTTTCGGGGTCGCCACCGTGGTCACCGCGGCCACCGCGGTGGCGTGGGATCCGTTGTCGTTGATCGGGCTGCGGACCGGCGCCACGGTGATCGGCGCGGCGACGATGCCCACGGCGATGGCGCTGATCATGGGCGTGACCCCCGCGGCGGAACGGGTCAAGGCACTGGGCTGGTGGGCGTTGGTGGCCGCGGGGGCACCGGCGGTGGGTCTGGTCGCCGGAGGCCCGATGGTCGATGCGTGGGGCTGGCGTCCGGTGTTCGTCATCCAGTCGGCCGTTGCCGGCCTCGCCGTGTTCTTCGCCTACCTGGTGTTGCGGGAGACCCCGCGGCGCACCGACGTGGGCTTCGACGTCCGCGGGGCGCTCAGCGTGGCCGTGGGTGCCGGTGCGATCATGTTCGCCCTGAACCAGGCGCCCGAGGCGGGGCTGACCCCGGGTGTGGTGACCGCTGGAGCGATCGGTGTGGCGGGTTTCGCGCTGTTCGTGGTCGCGGAGCGCCGCGCCACGTATCCGCTGCTGCCGCTGTCGTTCTTCCGGCGGCGGAACTTCACGGGCGGGCTGGTCGGGTCGGCGTTCGCCGGTGCCGCCTACATGGGGGCGTTCGCGGTGGCACCTCTGATGTTGCAGGACATCTTCGGGTACGCGCTCTGGGCGGTGTCGTTGCTGCTGCTGGCCCGCACCGCGGTGTTCAGCGCGGCGTCTCCGGTGGCGGGGCATCTGGGCAGCCGGATCGGCGAACGTCCGGTCGGGATCGTGGGCACCGCACTGGTGGCCGTGGCGATGCTGGTGCTGGGCCTGGGCACCCTGACCGATTCGATCGCGGTGGTCCTGGTCGGGTTGGCGTTGCAGGGCATGGGCAACGGCGGCACCGAACCGATCATGTCGGCATCGGTCGCGAACTCGGTCGACGAAAAGGACCTGGGGGTGGCGGCCGCCTCGCAACGCATGGCGTGGCAGTTGGGTGCAGGATTGGGGATCACCGTGATGGTCGCGACCTACGGCGGAACCGGCGACCCCGCGGACATGAACGCCGCGTTCGTCATCGGCGCGCTGCTCGCTGCCGTCGCCGTGGTGGCCGCCGTGTTCCTGCGTTCCACCCCCCGCAAAGGCGACCTCGCCGGGAGCCCGACCGAAGTGGACACGCTCGACGTGCTCACCCCGTCGGCCGAGTCCGGCGTCTTCGCCGGCTGAGCACCGGGTCGGCTTCCGGGCCGCGGCGGACCACGGCGGGCCACGGGATTCACTCGTCGATGCGGAGCACCTTGTCACGCGAGGTCCGGCCGCTGATCACGGTGACCCTGCGGCGGGCCACACCCAGGTGTCCGGCGACGAGCCTGCAGACCGCATCGTTCGCGGCCCCTTCGACGGGGGGCGCGGTCGTCCGAACCAGCAGTCGTCCGTCACGCGTGCCGCCGACCTCGTCGCGGCGTGCTCGTGGAATCACGCGCACGGCGATCGTTCTCGACACCGGATCGGTCATCGTCGTGACCCGCTCACCCGGTCGTCGCCCTGGATCGCAGGTCGGCCAGCGCTGCGGCGACACCGGGAAAGTCCGAGTCCTCGGCCATGATCCGCCCAAGATCTTTGCGGGCACTGGCGAAGTGGCCCTCGGCGGTCGCGCAGCGTGCCCGTTCGAAACGTGCTCGGTGCAACACCACGTCGTTCCTGGACGTACACCGGATCACCTTCGCGAAACACGGATACGCGGCCGCGTACGCCTTCTTCTCGCCGAACGCCACGCCGCGCAGCACCCACAGCAGTGACGAGGCGTCATCGGCGTTCGGCGCGTCCTCGGTCACGTCGATCACGTCGTCGAATCGTCCGGCAGCGTCGAACAGGTCTGCCAGCGACAGTGCGGTCAGCGTGGTCCGTGGCAGTTCGTGCACGACCGCGATCGCCCGATCGAGATCGCCGAGCCGCTGATGGAGTTCGCCGAGAAACAGGCCGATCGTCGTGCGGTCCGGCGCCACTTCGACCGAGGCTCCGTCGGACACCTCGATGGAGATCGTCACCTGCAACCGCTCCCGCACGAACGGATCGTCGAGTGGGTCGAGGCCCGTGGCGAACAGCTCTTCGAGCACCACGAGCGCTTCACCATCACGGTCCGCGTCCAACAATTCGAGCGCGGTGAGCACCTTGGCGGCAAAGGCGACCGAAGTCGATCCCCGGCCGATCGCGCTGATCGTGTCGAGGTCGTCTGCCCGGATCGCGTCACAGAGCCGCTCTTCGTCGGCGGTCATCGGCGGCGGAGGCGGCGGCGAGTTCGGCGCGGGCGCGCTGCGGCCGACACCGCCTCCGGACGGGCCGTGTCCCGGGAGCCGGGTGATCCACGAGGCGCCGGTGCCCGGGATCGAAACGGTGCGGCGCATCCGTCCGTCGGGGGATCGACTGATGTGGAAACCCTTGAAACCGGCCGAGAAACCCAGGCCGGACTTCGAGAAGTTCAGTCGCAACCCGGGGAACAATCGGATCGAACGATGGAAGCGAAATGCCACGTGCCCTCCTGTCTCGCGGTCGACGGCGGCCGCCATGTGCAGCTCGGATGCCGGGATCCGAGTGCGTCCATCAGCGTGGCACACCGAGCGGTGCGTCGACCTGATCGCCGGCCACCGGCTTCCGCTCGTCGAGCGCCGGACCGCATCGACCGTTGGAACGCCCCGTCGGGTGCGCGCGCGGAGAGACCTGGCCGGGACGTCGACCTCGATCACCCCGAGCGGATCGAACGCACGTGGCCGCAAGCGGCTACTCAGGCTGGTCCGGCCACCCTGCGGAAGCGGGCGGCCTTGCCGCCGGGACCGGCCTCGATCCCCGGGACGACCTCGACGCTGACGTCCACGTCCCGGTGTGCCCCCGCGCGCGCGAGGGCGTCGACCAACTGGCCCCGCAGCGCTGACGCGTCGAACTCGTCGGCGGGGCCGGTGACCTGCAGGCGCAGGGTGTCGGCGCCGTGGTGGACGATCCAGGAACCCACCGGCTGTCGGTCCACGATCGCCGTGATCGCCACCGGGTGCACTCCGACCCGGGTCCTGCCGCCGCTCGTCGGATCCGGTCGGCTCCGGAAGACGAGAACGTCACGATCCGCACCTTCGATCGAGGCGAGACGCGGACCCCGGTGGCCGCACCGACACGGCCCATCGGCCGGAGTCGCCCGGTCACCGATGCGGTAGCGGATGAGAGGTAGGGTCCGCGACGACAACACCGTGAGCAGGACCTCACCGGTCTCGCCGGTGCCACACGGCCGTCCGCGGTCGTCGACGACCTCGACCAGCACATGGTCGTCCAGCACGTGATAGCCGTCGTGTGCCGGGCATTGCACGGCGACGAACCCCGCCTCGGTGGCGACGTACTGATCGAAGATGTCCACCCCCCACACGTCGCGCGCCAGGGCCCGGGTGGCGTCACCGAGGAACTCGCCCGAGGCGAACACCTGTGTCGGGGCGATGTCGAGTCGCCCCGCTCGTTGGGCGACCAGCAGGCGGCGGAGCACCGAGGGGTACGCGGAGAGGATCGCAGGCGCGGCTGCCTGCAGGCGGGCCGTGATCGCCGCGAGCGGATCGGCGGCGTTCAGTGCCAGCGACGGTTTGCGGGGGTCCGACAGCGTCGCCGGCACCTGGGTCGACAGATGCCAGCGCGACGGCGAACCGACCTTGGCCGACCACACCACCCCGCCCGGTCGCGGTCCCGCCGTGGCTCTCGCCCGGGCCGCGTTCACGATCAGCCCGACCCACTCGTGCTCGTCGAAGGCCACGATCGCGGGAGATCCCGAACTCCCACTCGAAATCGCCATGCGGTAGCGGTCCGCGCTGCCCCCGCGCTGCGGCGCCCGGCCGTGCAACCGGGCCTCCAGGTCGCTGCGCCGCAACGCCGCGTCGGTCACCAGCTCGTCGAAACGGTCGACGAGGTCGGCCTTGTCGAGCACGGGAAGGTCGCTGAGCGTCGCCGGAGTCGACCCGGGCGCCCCGAGCTTCCGGTAGAACGGCGAGCGGTTCACGGCGTGGGTCCACAGGTCGGCCAGGCGATCGTCGCGCCACGCCGCGCGTGCGTGTGCGTCGAGACGGTCGAAGGACCGGAGCGTCGCGAGTCGCCGGCGCACGGCGGTGCCGATCCGCAGCTGCGTGAGCCGTGACGGGGTGAGCCGTGGTGGGCTCACCGCTTCCGCTCGAAGGTGTTGACCGTCAGCCCGTCGAAGTGCCGGGAGTCGATCTGGACGTAATAGGTGTCGCGCCACAGGGTGTACAAGGGCCCGAGCTCATGAGGCCGTTGCCGGTCGCGGATCACCTCGACCAGTTTCGGGGGGCGCCGACCGTGGTACCAGTCCGGCTCGAACAGGTGATAGTGCACGCCGTCGGGCCGGTAGTAGCGGGTCGCGAACAGCGCGAGACGAGGATCGAGCACCAACGAACCGTCGGGGCCGGCGCGTTGGATCGCCGCCGGCACGGCGGCCCGCCAGTCTTCGAGCATCTCGCCCCGGTACCAGATACCCAGTCCGTCGGCCGACACGACCAACAGGGCGGCGGCCAGGACCGCGGCGACCGGTCGCCAGGGAATCCGGCAGAGGCCGTACGCGGCGACGAGTACCAACGCGGGCACCACCACGATCAGAAAGCGCGCTTCGAGCAGCGGCTTGACGGTGAGCGAGACGATGACCGTGATCGCCGAGGGCAGCGCGAGCCAGACCAGTGGCAGCACCGACGGCCAGTGCTTCGGGGTGCGCAGGGCGCCGGTTCCGACTGCGGAGCCGTGTCGTGCCAGCGCCCAGAGTCCGGCGAGCACCGCCAAGGTGTAGGCGACGACGTTGATGCCCCGGCCTCCGGTGAGACCACGGGCCGCGACCAGGATGTCGTTGCCGCTTCCCGTCAACCACACCAGTGGATCACCGTGGTAGGTGAGCAGATACCAGGCGAGTGGCAGCACGAGCACGGCGAGCGCCGCGCCGGCCGCGGCCACGACCCGGCGGGGCATCGGTCGCAGCAGCGCCACCCAGACCAGATGGGCGACGATGACCAGCAGCGCGAAGAACTGGGTGTAGATCGTCACGGCGGCGACCACGGCATAGAGCACCGAGCGGGTCGTGTCGTCGGGTCGGTCCACCGCGCGGAGCAGCAGGATCGTGGCCACGATCACCAGGAACACGACCATCGAGTAGGCCCGCAGCTGCTGACCCCACTGGACGATGAGCGGATGCACCGCCAACAGCACGGCCGCCACCGCGCCGACCCGAGCGTCTGCGATGCGTCGGCCGAGCAGGAAGATCGCGGGCACCGCCGCAACCGCGAACCCCACCGACAACAGCCGCAGGAACGCCTCGGAGTGGCCGAGCCGGAACCACCCGGCGAACAGCAGATAATACGGTGACTGGTTGACTTCCCAGTGGGTGAGTCGCCATGCCAGGTCCCCGATCGGGCGGTCGACGATGCCCACGGTGAACGCTTCGTCGTACCAGAAGCTCCGACGCCCCAGTTGCCACACTCCGAGCGCCGCGGCGAGCAGCGTCGCTGCGACCGTCAGGCCCATCGGCCAACGTGACGCGACGCCGGACGCGTTCTCCGGGTGCGCGGTCACCGTCGCCTGCAGTTAGGTTGCCCACGATGGCGGCCGATCACGACTACTGGGACGGCATCGCGGATCAGGCCGACGCGTTGCCGGCCGGCTGGCGTCGCCACGCGCGCCGCGCCCACCTCGCGCTCATCGACGACTGGGTCGGCGCTCCAGGGGGTCTCTGGCTCAAGACCGATCTGTTCGAGGAGCGCAGCCCGGTTCGCGCGCTGCTTCCCCACCTCGGCTCTGCCGGATGGATCGGTTCTGACCTCTCGCCTGCAGTGGCACGCGCCGCCGCGCACCTGGGAACCGCAGCGGTCGTCGCCGCAGACGTCCGCGCGTTGCCCTTCGCGTCGGCGACCGTCGACGGCATCCTTTCGACGTCCACGCTCGACCATTTCGCCGACGTCGGCGAGATCGACGCCTCGCTCGTCGAGTTGCGTCGGATCCTCGCGCCGGGGGGTCACCTCATCGTGATCTTCGACAACCCACGTAACCCGTTGGTACGGCTGCGGAACGCCCTGCCCGACGGCATCGCCCGTCGCACCGGCCTCGTGCCCTTCGCGGTGGGTGCGACCCACGACGAGATCGGCGGTCGCGCCGCGCTGCAGCGGGCCGGATTCGACGTCGTGCACACGGCACATCTGTTGCATGCCCCGCACGTGATCGGTACGCGGCTCGCCGCGTCGGGCTGGTACGAACGCGAGATCCTGCCCAGATTCGCCCGACTGGGGGCCACGCGCATCGCCCCACTGAGCGGGCACTTCGTCGCCTTCCACGCCACGCCACATCGAAGCTGAAGCCACGTCTACACCTCTTTTGCGAGGTCGACGGCGAGTCGCCGGAACACCTGGAGTGACACGACGAACACCACGCAACAGGCGGCCAGCGTGAGCACCGGCGCGACGAAGCTGTCGATGTGCCCGTCGTAGAGCACCGATCGGAACTGGTCGATGATCCACCGCATCGGATCGGCCGTCGTGATCGTGCGAACGGGACCGTTCACCATCTTGCGGTGGTACACGATCGGCACGAGAAAGAACCACACGGTGAGCAGGTTGTTGAGCACGTAGCGAAAATCACGGTTGAACACGTCGAGCAGGGCCAGCAGCATCGAGATCGAGGTGACCAGCAGGATCAGCGAGGTGACCGGCAGCACGATCACGGGCAGGGTCGACCACACGATCCCCCGGTCGTGCACGAGGCCCAGATACAGGATCGACGCGACGAGCAGCCCCAGAAACGGGACCGTCATCACCGCGACCCGTGCCATCGGCAAGAAATGCAGCGGAAAGGGCGCCCGCCGCACCAGATCGGGCTCGAAGGAGATGCTCTGGAGCGAGTCGTGCACGGACTGCACCAGAAACGTCCACGGCAACAGTCCGACGAGCAGGTACACGCCGTAGTCGTGGATCTTCACGTCGAACACCGAACCGAACACGAACAGGTACAACGCGAGCAGGAACATCGGTGACACCACCGGCCACACGATGCCGAACAGCGTGCGTTTGACCCGCAGACGGGCCTGCCGCTCGACCAGGGTCGACAAGAGTTCGCGCCGGGTGACCAGTTCGGTCAGTCCGAGCCCTCTGGGTCGTTGCCCCGCCTCGTGCACCGTCACGGGCCGGCCCGCCGCGGTGGCGTCGGCAGCGGTCACGGCGCCCCCTGTTTCCGGCGCGCCGCGGCGCTGCGCCCCCGATGCCCGAAGATCTCGAGGCTCGCCGGGTCGACGTCACGAGGTCCGCCACCGCGCAGGTACGTGTCGACCGCGGACGCAGCATCGCCCAGCAGCTCGATTTCACCGTCGCGCAGCACCGCCACTTCGTCGCAGCGTTCCCGCACGAGGTCCATGTCGTGGGAGACGACCATGATGGCGCACCCGCCCGCCTGGAGCCGCTCGATCCGCTCGAGGCACTGGGCCTTGAACGCATCGTCGCCCACGGCGAGGACCTCGTCGACCAGCACCACGTCGGGCGTCGAATGCACCACCAGAGAGAAGCCCAGACGCAGGCCCATCCCGGCCGAATACGCAGCGAGCGGCCACTCGAGGGCTTCCGGGTCGAGCCCGCTGAACTGCACGATCTCGTCGTAGCGGTGCTGCACCTCGGTGCGGGTGAGCCCCAGGAGCACCCCGCCGATGATCAGGTTCTCGTGGCCGGTGAGGTCACGATGGAAACCTGCCGAGAGGTCCACGAGCGAGGCCACCCGCCCCGTCACCTCGATGCGACCACGGCTGGGTTGGATCACGCCGGCCACCGCCTGCAACAGCGTCGTCTTCCCCGAACCGTTGCCGCCGATGATCCCCAGACACCTGCCGGGCCGGATCGACAGCGTCAGGCCCCGCAACGCGAAGCGGCCGACCGGCTGACGCCATCCGAAACGGGAGCGGGTGCGGTAGGCGACCCACAGGTCGTCGACCGCGAGCGCCGATTCGCTCACTCGCAGCGGTTGTCGACGGCCATCACGGAGTCGACGTGGGCGAGCATCGACGGAACGTCGGCGACACCGGCCTGGCCGAGGACCTGCGCGACCTCGGGGCCGACCCAGGTCCGTGCCCGCGCCGGGGCCACGGGGGTCCGGCGGGAGACGACGCCGCGTACGAACCCCGTCCCGTAGCAGCAATGCATGACGACGAGCAACCAGATCGCCAACGGCAGCTCGGTGGGGCGTCGCAGCGTGAACGCGATCCGTGTGGCGCCGGCCACCGTCGCGAGCAGGTAGGCCACGACACCGACGAGCGCGACCGGTCCCACCGCGAGCGTCAGCGGTATCGCCGCCACCAGGTAGGCGAGAAACAGCGTCGGGACGAGGAACGGGAGCCGGATGTCGCGGGGGCGTCGTACCGACAGCTGTCCCCGGCCGCGGCCGTACTTGAACATCTGGCGGGCGAAGCCGATCGGCGTGGCGCGGCGCTCGTGGTACGCGACGAGTTCGGGGGAGTACAGCATCGACACCTTGCGGCGGCGGAGCTCCTCGAGCACGTCGTTCTCCTCCGCGCAGACCAGGTCGGTGGCGAAGGGAACCATGACCTCACGGCGGACCGCCAGATTGCACAAGGTGAAGTACCGCTCGTCGGCCCTCGCCTCGGGGTGGGCGCCGTAGCGTCGACGCACGGGGCCCGATCCCACGATCGAGGCGAGCGCGGCGCCCTGGACGAACTGGAATCTGGTACTCGCCTCGGGCGTGTCGTTGGGGCCGCCGAACACCGCTGCGTCGGGATGCGCGGCGGCCAACCGCGCCAGCCTGCACAGCAGGTCTTCATCGACGGTGATGTCGTCGTCGAGGAACAACAGCAGCTCCCCCCGGGCACGTTCGACGAGCACGTTCCTCGCCGCACCCGGGTAGGCCCGATCGACCGAAGCCACCTGGGCTCCGGGGAAACGGCGGTGCACGACCTCGGCGACGCCGGGGTCGCCTTCGGCGCACACCAGCAGTTCGTGTGGTGGTGCATCCCGTTGCGCCGCGAGGCTCCGGAGGCATGCGTCGAGCACAGCGTCTCGACGTCCGGTCACGATGCAGATGCTGATCTGCGGAACCACACAGCCCCCGAAAGACGTTGGCGGTCCTTCCGCCGAGTCGCCGAGCCTAGAATAGCAGTCGAGGGTCGAGGTCTCCGGGTGGGGGTCCGCGGGTTTCCGACGATTGGCAAGGAGGCCCGATGGGCACGCTCGAAACCGCACGCCGTGGCGCCGGCATCGCGCGTGGACTCCGTCGGCTGGCCAAGAACCCCGTGTCCATCGACGAAGCGCGCCGGGTGGTGTCCGACGAGGTGGCACGCAGAGACGCCCGTTTCCTCGACCATCTGGACTCGCTGGTCTGGCCCCATCCGCGAGGACCGATCGCCCGACTCGCCGCCAATGCCGGCCTGGAGGCCGGTGACGTACGCGGCCTGGTCGGCGAACTCGGCGTGACCGGCGCGCTCGAAGCGTTGCGCGACGCCGGGGTGTATGTGTCGTACGAGGAGTACCAGGGGCGGGTCGATGCGGTCCGGGGCAGTGCGAGTTTCTCGTTCGCTCCGACGGACTTCTTCAATCCGGTGACCCGTGGCGACTATCTGGCCGCCACCGGGGGGTCGTCGAGTGGCAAGGGCACCCCGGTCGAGTTGTCGTTCGCCTGGCAGCGCCGCCAAGGTCGGCAACGTCCCATCCAGCACGAGATGGCCGGGGTGAGAGGCAAACCGTCGGCGGTGTGGCTGCCCGTGTTTCCGTCCGCCGCCGGGTTCGGGGCCGTCATGAAGAACATGGCGGGCGGCAGCACCCCGGAGCGTTGGTTCTCACAGATCCCCACCGACCTGGCGGGAATCTCCGACGACAAGCGGACCGCCAACCGCTTTCTGCCGGCGCTCGCGGCGATGACGCGGACCGGGCTGCCGGCACCGGAACACGTGCCGACCACCGATCCCCGACCCGTGGTGTCGTGGCTCACCGACGCGGTGGCGCGGGCCGGAGGCGCGATCATCACCGGCTATGCGAGTTCGCTCACGGCCGCTGCCCGATGGGCCGTCGACCACGACATCGACCTGAGCGGAGTGGTCGCCAACCCCGCCAGTGAACCGGTCACACCCGGGAAACTCGCGGTGATCACCGAGGCGGGCATGCGGGCCTTCCCGATGTACGCCTTCACGCCCGAAGGGACGGTCGCCATCCGCTGTGGGAACTGCGCCGCCGAGGAGTACCACGTCTGGGACCAGGACCTGGCCGTGATCACCCGACGTCGGGCCCGCGGTGACGGTACCGACATCGACGCCTTCTGCTGGACGAGTCTGGCCGCCGAGGCGCCCCGGGTGATGGTCAACGTCGAGAACGACGACTACGGCGTGGTGCGCCACGGGGTGGCCTGTGACTGTGCCCTGGGTGAGTTGGGACTCACCACCCGGGTGAGCGGGATCAGGGGGATCTCGAAGGTCGTCACCGCAGGCATCAGCCTCGACGGCGAGTTGTTCGACCGACTCGCCGAGATCGACCTGCCCGCACGCCTCGGTGGAGGTCCGGGCGACTACCAGTTCGCCGAGGTCGACGACCGGGGCGGCGCGGTGCTGGTGGTGCGGGTGCACCCCCGTCTGGAAGCGTTCGACGAGGCGGCCGCGCACGCCGTCATCGCCGAATCACTCGGGCGTTCCGACAACGGGCTGCTGGCCGAATCCGTCTGGTCACTGCATGAAGGCCTGCGGGTCGAACGCCGGGTTCCCGTCGAGACCGCGGCCGGCAAGACCTTGTCTTTCGACCGATCGGGCACCATAATCACCGGGGCAAAAAATGCCCGAACGCCGACCCCTTCCCGTGGAGCCGAACCGAAACGATGACGACACGTCGAGATTTTCTGTGTCAGGGCCTTGCGGCCGGCATGGTGGTCGGAGCCGGGGGGCTCCTCACCGCGTGCGGGAGTTCGGGGTCGAAATCCTCGGGCACCACCCGTGGCGGTGAGGGCGCGAAGGTCGGCGACCAGGCCGCCGAGGTGGCGAAGCTGACCGCGATGATGCCGTTCCCGCTCTATCTGGCGTTCTTCGCCGATTGTGCCTCGAAGTCCGGCGGATTCATGCAGGCGAACGGGATCGACCTCGATCTGCAGTTCGCGCGCAGTGCCCCGCAGGCGATCCAGCAACTCGCGGCCGGCAACGTCGAGGTGATCCGCAACGCGCCGATCGGACTGGTCAAGGCCGTCTCACAGGAATCAGCGCCGTTCGTGAGCATCGCCACGGTCAACCAGCGGATCATCTACAACGTGTTGTCGGCCGAGTCCGCCCCGCTGCGTGAACTCACCGACCTCGCCGGCAAGACCATCGGCCTGGCCACGCTCGCCGGAAACGCCGAGAACACCCTCGACTTCGTGCTGAAGGCCGCCAAGGTGGATCCCGCCTCGGTGAAGCGTGAAGCGGTCGGCAACGAGGCGGCGTCGTTCGAGTTGATCAAGGCGCACCGGATCGACGGCGTCTTCGCCACGCACGAGGCCACGGCGTCGATCATGGAATCCGAGCCGGACGCGTACCTGAACGACCTCGGTGACAAGACCAACCCGTTGCTGGGGACGAGCATCGTGGTCACCAGAAAGACCCTCGAGACCCATCGCGACGATCTCGTCGGCTATCTGCGAGGGCTGAAGGAGGCACTCGACGTGGTGATCGACGGCGGCGCCGAACTCGACCACGTGATCCCGAAAGTGCGCAAGGACTGGGACCTGCCCCAGCTCGACGACCCGGCCACCGCGATACCGGTCATCCAGGGTGTCGCCAAGATGTGGCTGGCGGCCGGTCGCGACAACCTGCTCCGGAACGTGCCGGAACGATGGGACGAGGGCGTCCGGGGGTTCGTCGACCAGAAGATCGCCGCGAAGGGCTCCAAGGCGACCGACTTCTACACGAACGACCTGATCGACGAGGCGCTGAACTGACCGTCTCGTTCCGCGGCGTCGGACGCAGCTTCGGAACCGGAACCGGAGCGGTGCTCGCGGTCGACTCCGTCGACCTCGAGGTGGGACAGGACGAGGTCGTCGCCATCGTGGGCGCCTCGGGGTGTGGCAAGACCACGCTTCTGCGGGTGGTCGCCGGGCTGACGACGCCGAGCAGCGGAGAGGTCCGCGTCGACGGACATCCCGTCTGGAACGACGGTCGACCTGATCGTGAGGTCATCGACAGCCTGGCCGTCGTCTTCCAGGATCCGAATCTGCTGCCGTGGTTCACGATCGAGGACAACATCGCGCTGCCGCTGCGGGTGCGGGGCGTCGCCAGGGCCGAGCGCATGGCCAAGGCCAGGGAGCTGTGTACGTTCACCGGGCTCGCCGGCTTCGAGAAGATGCGGCCCGCTGCGTTGTCGGGCGGGATGCGCCAGCGGGCAGCGCTCGCCCGGGCGCTGGTGGCATCACCGCGTCTGGTGCTGCTGGATGAGCCTTTCGCGTCGTTGGATGCCTTGACGCGCGACGCCATGAACCTCGAGTTGCAACGGATCTGGCAACAGAAGCCGAGTACCGCGATCGTCGTGACCCACTCGATCTCCGAAGCGGTGCTGCTGGCTGATCGGGTCGTCGCACTGACCCCTCGACCGGCCCGTGTCGCCGGCACGGTCGACGTGGGGTTCGACCGGCCCCGCTCGCTCGAGCTGCAGACCACGGCGACCTTCCAGGAACTGGTCCGGCGCGTCCGTGGCCACCTGCAGGAGGCGACGTGAGCACCCGGTCGCGGGTCGCCGCGTTCGCACTCACGATGGGCCTGCTCCTGGCGATCCTGGCCGCATGGAAGGTCTATGTCTCGGTTGCCGACGTCTCGAAGACGTTCGTCAGCACCCGGGCGCTCGACCGCGTC
>JBDZUV010000083.1:0-13794 GCA_040255345.1 Actinomycetota bacterium
AACTCGGTCCCGAATCCGCCGACTTCACCATCACGCGCCTGCACGGCCTCGGTCCGATGAGCGGCACCGATCTCGACGCGATCCTGCGCAACCTCGGGGTCACCACGATCGTCGGCGTCGGCGTCTCGGTGAACGTGGGCATGACGAACTTCGTGATGGACGCCGTGAACCTCGGCTATCAGTTCGTGCTGCCCCGCGACGCGGTCGCCGGGCTACCCGCCGACTACGCCGACGCCGTGATCGAACACACCTTGGCGCTGCTGGCCACGGTCACCACGACCGACGAGGTGCTCGGCCGTTGGGGCGCCGACGCGTCGGACCGGAAGGAGCCATGATGAGCAGACCGGCCGACGCCGCTGGATCGATGACCGGTGGGGGAGTGTGTGACCTGTCGGTCGACGCAGTGCCACGCGTGGGTGGTGCCATGGCGATCGCATGCAGGCGGGGAGAGCGTTGAGGTGACGCCCGTCGATGCTTCCCGCGCCGACATCCGATGGGGGACCATTCCGAGACTGTTCGCCGATGCCGCCGAGCAGTTCGGTGACGCCGAGGCACTCATCGACGGTGAGGTCCGGCTGAGCTGGAACGAGGTGCACGAACGTGCCCGCCGCGCCGCCAAGGCGTTCATCGCGCACGGCGTCGCGCCGGGCGATCGCGTCGCGATCTGGGCGCCGAACTGCCACGAATGGGTCGCCGCGCTCGTCGGCCTGCAGGCGGTCGGGGCCGTGCTCGTGCCCCTGAACACCCGCTACAAGGGGGCCGAAGCCGCTTGGATCCTGAGCCGCAGTCGGGCCGTTGCTCTCGTCACCGTCGACGGCTTCTTGGGAAACGGGTATGTGGCGATGCTCGAAGCTGCGCGTGCCGACGCGGGCGGCCTACCCGATCTGAGCCACGTCGTCGTGCTGCGCGACGACGCGCCCGCGGGCACCACGGGCTGGGGCGCCTTCCTCGGCGCCGGTGACTCGATCGACGACGCGACCCTCGACGCTCGAATCGCCGCGGGCGGCGCGGGTGACCTGTCCGACATGCTGTTCACCTCGGGCACCACGGGCCGTCCCAAAGGGGTACTCACCGCGCACGGCCAGGTGCTGCGCTGCGTGCAGGGGTGGGTCGACTCGGTCGGGTTGACCCACGACGACCGCTACCTCATCGTCAATCCGTTCTTCCACTCCTTCGGCTACAAGGCCGGGATCGTGGCGTGCGCGATCGCGGGCGCCACGATGGCCCCGCTGGCGACCTTCGACGTGCCCGCCATGATGCGGCTCATCGAAGCCGAGAAGCTCACCGCGCTGCCCGGGGCACCGACGATCTACCAGACGATGCTCAACCGCCCCGATCGCACCGACTTCGATCTGTCGAGCCTGCGCCTGGCGGTCACCGGCGCCGCGGTGATCCCGGTTTCGCTGGTGACCCAGATGACCGACGTCCTCGGTTTCGACACGGTCGTCACAGCCTATGGGCTGACCGAAGCCTGCGGGTTCGCGACGATCTGCCGGCACGACGACCCCCCGGAGATCATCGCCACCACCTCGGGACGGGCCATGGAGGACATGGAGGTGCTGATCTTCGACGACGACGGCAACGAGGTACCCCGCGGCGAGCCCGGCGAAGTCGTCGTGCGGGGCTACAACGTCATGCAGGGGTACTTCGAGGACCCCGAACAGACCGCGGAGGCCATCGACGCCGACGGTTGGTTGCACACCGGCGACATCGGGGTGATGGACGATGCGGGCAACCTGAAGATCACCGACCGGGTCAAGGACATGTTCATCTCGGGCGGGTTCAACGCGTATCCCGCCGAGATCGAGAGCCTCATGCTCGCTCACCCCGACCTCGCGCAGGTCGCGGTGGTCGGTGTACCCGACGAACGAATGGGCGAGGTGGGTGCGGCATTCGTGGTGCCCGCTGCAGGGCGTGAGATCGACCCGACCGCCATCGTCGACTGGGCGAAACTGCAGATGGCCAACTACAAAGCACCACGCAGCGTCCACGTGGTCGACGAGTTGCCGACGAACGCGTCGGGCAAGGTGCTCAAGTTCGAGCTCCGCGACCGCCTCGCCGCAACCGCCTCGCCAGGAGAACCCAGTCGATCATGACCGAACTCGAGACCAACGGCACCTCCGACGGCCCCGCCGACGGTGCAGCGAACGGCACCGCAGGGGCTCGGGCCGTCGATGGCCGGGTGCCTGGCCGACGGGGCATGGCGACGCGCCGACGACTGCTGGACTGCACCTCGGCGATGGTCCGGGCCAACGCCTACCGCGACGTCAAGGTGGTCGACATCGCCCGTGAAGCGGGCACGTCACCGGCGACCTTCTACCAGTACTTCGCCGACGTGGAATCCGCCGTGCTCGCGCTCGCAGAACAGCTCGGAGACGAAGGCCAGCGTTTCGCCGAGGTGATCGCGTCGACGACGTGGCGTGGCGCGGACGGGTTCGCCGCGGCGAACGAACTCGCCGGTGCGTACCTGCAGTTCTGGGAGGACCACCGGCCGATCCTCAAGGTCATCGACCTGGCGACGTCCGAGGGCGACGTGCGCTTCCGTGCGATCCGCACATCGTTTCTCGCGGCGACGGCGCAGGCGTTGCGGGAGGCCATCGCCAAGATGCAGCGCGACGGCCGCCACCCCGAGGCGCTCGACCCGGCGGCGATGAGCGGTGTGCTGGTGTCGATGCTCGCCAACGTCGCCGCGCATCGCCGTGGCCTGGAGGACTGGGGAGTCGAGGCGACCGCACTCCAGGATGCGATGGCGCGGGTCATCTTCTGGGCGGTCAGTGGCCAGAAACCCCGGTCGACCGTGGGCTGAGGCCGCACTCGACCGTCGGCCGGCACCGCGTTGCACCGTCGGGGCGGTGTGATCACAGGTCTGGTTCGGCCCGGGCGCGCCCGGTAACGGCTCGACGGACCCGACACAACCCGACGAGGCCGCCCTGCTCGGCGAACGCCATCGGAAAGGGCTGAACCCGAGAGATGGGGTCGCTCCGCCGGACGCCGAGTCAGGAACTGAAAGATCCTTCATATGCTATGATGATCAGATACGGACCGGCGTCGCCTGAGCCCGATGGCCGTGGCGACCCGGCAACCGGCCAGCCGTCCGCGAGTGACCCGAGATGGAGGTTCCGCGTGCCCGGAGATCAACTGAACCAGCCGCTGTCGGAGCTCAAGGCCGAACTCTTCAAGGCGCTCGCCCACCCGGCCCGGATCCGCGCCCTCGAGGTGCTCGGCGAGGGGCCGCGGAGCGTCGGCGACCTGCAACCGCTCGTCGGCATCGAGTCGTCGCACCTGTCGCACCAACTGGCCGTGCTGCGCCGCGCCGGGCTCGTCGCCAAGCGCAAGGACGGAGCCACGGCCGTCTACTCGTTGGCGGACCCCCTCGTCGCCGACCTGCTCGCCGTGGCCCGGCGTCTGCTGCTGGTGACCCTGCAACCAACGGGTGCGTTGATCGCGGACCTTGCCGCCGAGGTGGCCGAGACTTGACCATCGACACCCGATGATCCCCCGCAGGTCCGACTATGGCGAACTGAAACACACCTGGCGTCGTGACGTGCTCGCGGGCGTCACCGTCGGCATCGTGGCCCTGCCGCTCGCGCTCGCCTTCGGCGTGGCCAGCGGTCTGGGGGCCGGGCCCGGGGTCGTCACCGCGATCGTCGCCGGGCTCGTCGCCGGCGTGTTCGGTGGATCCCACGTGCAGGTGTCGGGCCCCACCGGCGCCATGGTCGTGGTGCTGGCTCCGCTGGTGGCGCGTCACGGCAGCGATGCGGTGGTGGTCGTGGGCGTGCTGGCCGGCGCCGTACTGCTCGTCGCGGCGGCACTGCGACTGGGGCGGGTGCTCGACTACATCCCGTGGCCGGTCGTGGAGGGATTCACCCTCGGGATCGCCGTGATCATCTTCCTCCAGCAGGTCCCGCTCGTCGTCGGCGCGGCCGCGCCCGAACCCGGCAACAGCGCCCTGGTCGCCGGACGCGCCGTCTCGGACGCGTGGGGACCCGAGATCGCCACGACGCTGCTCCTCGTCGGCATCGTGGTGGCGGTCATGCTGTTGGCGCCCCGCGTCAGACCGACCGTCCCGGCGTCGTTGCCCGCGGTGGCCGTCGCGACCCTCGTCGCCCAGCTCGCCGGCCTGCAGGTTCCTCCGATCGGCGAGCTGCCGGCGGCCCTCCCGTCGCCGACCCTGCCCGGCGTCGGCCTCGGCGAGCTCGGCGCCTTCGTGCCCGCCGCCCTGGCCGTGGCCGCCCTGGCCGGCATCGAGAGTCTGCTCTCGGCGAAGGTCGCCGACGGGATGACCGACGTGACCCCCCACGAACCGGGTCGGGAACTCTTCGGTCAGGGTCTCGCCAACATCGCCGCGTCGTTGTCCGGCGGGATGCCCGCCACCGGCGCCATCGCCCGGACGGCCGTGAACATCCGGGCTCGGGCCCGTACTCGACTCTCATCGGTCACCCATTCGGTCTTCCTGCTCGTCGTGGTGGTCGCCGGTTCCGGGCTCGTGGCGCGCATCCCCTTGGCGGCGTTGGCCGCGGTCCTGATGATGACGGCGCTGCGCATGGTCGGCTGGCGGAGGGTCGGCGAGGTACTGGGCTCGACCCGTACCGACGCCACGGTGTTGGTGCTCACCGCCGCGGCCACGATCGCGTTCGATCTCGTCGTGGCCGTCCTCGTGGGCATCGTGGTCGCGGTGGTGCTCACCCTCGTCAAGATCGCCAGGGCCTCGTGGGGTGGGGGAGAAGTCCGGCAGGGAGTGCGCCGCGCCCTGAGTTCCCCTGCGGCCGTCGACCGGGGGGTCGTCGACCCCGCGCCCCGCCCCGGTCGGGACGACCCCGGTGCCACCTCCGCCGTCCAGACGACGTCGCCGAGCGGCCCGTCGGGCGATGTTGCCGGTCGGGTGCTCATGTTCCAGTTGCAGGGTCCGGTGTTCTTCGCCGTGGCCAGTCGGCTGGCCGGTGAGCTGTCCGATACCGGTGATGCCGAGGTCGTGATCCTGCGGCTGCCCGACGTGCCGATGATCGATGCCACCGGTGCCCGGACGCTGGGCGACATCGTGACCGACCTGGAAGCGCGCGGCGTCACGGTGCTGCTGAAGGGTCTCAAGCCCGAGCACGAGCGGCTCCTGGGGCAGGTGGGCACCCTGGACCGCCTCGCGACCCGACAGCACGTCTTCGCCGATCTCGGTGCCGCGACCGATCACGCCCGCTCCCACCTGGGTGGGCGGGCACGGACGGCACCGGGCGATCGTGACCGTGCGTTCTGCACCAGGGTGGACACACCGAGGCCTGAGGGACGCGCCTAGCTGACACGTGCGGCCGCCGAGATCCGGTCACTGACATCCGGTCACCTCGGTCAGTACAGCGACGAGGTGACCAGCAGGAGGGTCGGGCCGACGACGAGCGCGCCTGCGGCGACCACGACGGCGGCCCGTGCCGGCTGAGCGAGCGGATGAAATCCCGTCGTCAGTCGTGCCCCGCGGCGTTCGATCGAGTCGGGATCCACCGCCGGACCGGTCGGGTCACCCGACGAGGCGGACCCATCGGTCGTGCCAGCCGAACCGATGACGCGGATCGCCGATGCCAAGGTCGCAGCCGTGGTCGTCCGCCGCGCCGCATCGTCGGCGAGCATCTCGACGAGGAGTCCCACGGAGTCGAGCGCCCGGGTCGCGATCGGAAACCAGGGCAGGGCACTGCGCCATGCCTCGAAGGCCACGAGCACCAGGTGGTGTCGCTGGTCGACGTGGGCCTGTTCGTGGGCCACCACGGCGCGAACCTGGGCCTCGTCGAGCACACTGAGGAGCCCCGCAGAGAGCACCGTCACCGACCGTGGAGTGGCCGGCAGGCAATAGGCGATCGGGGCTTCGTGGTCGAGCAGACGCACGCCGGGCTGATCAGGGAGCGGAATGCTCAACAACTGGACGAGTTGCAGGTGGCGCAGTTGCTGCCGGCGGGTCCGGACGATCGTGAGCGCCAGGTTCAACAGCAGGTGCGCCCCCAGCAGGCCTGCCCCGCTCAACGCGAACATCTGCGGAAACGTCGTGCCCGCGGGCAGCGTACCGTCGACGAGAGCATCCGCGAACCCGCCGACCGCTGCCACCGGATGCGCACCGAACGGGGCCAGGCCGAACGTGAGCAGCGCGCCGATCATCGACAGCCCCCCGGCCAGGGCGACCGCCTGCCACAGCAGCAGCGCGGCGCCCGGCGCGTGCGCCGGCCAGCGGGCGGCACTCAAGGCGATGGGGAGCGGCCAGGCGAGCACGACGGCCAGGAGCGCGAGCAGCGCGGCCGCGGTCGCCATGAGCCGATCAGCGCGACTCGAGCAGGTTGCGCAGTTCGTCGGCTTCTTCGGGTGTCACCCGGCCCACGAAGCGGGCGAGCACCGCGCCGCGGTTGCGGGCCTGGCCCAGCACCTCGTGCATCAGTTCGGCCATGTGCTCGGCGCGGGGAGTCGTGGCCTCGTGACGGTGCGGCCAGGCGTCCCGGTCGCGGGACACGAAGCCTTTGGTCTCCAGACGTGAGAGCACGGTCAGCACCGTGGTGGCGGCCAGGGGCTTGTCGGGGGGCGGCAGGGCGTCGTTCAGCGCGGCGCGGACCTCGCCTGCGCTCAGCGGACCGTCGGTGTCCCAGAGCACGTCCATGACGCGTCGTTCCAGATCCCCGAGTGTGGCCATGCCGGGCATTCTACCCCAAGTAGAAAATCGGCGCGACAGGTGCTAGGAAGGAAGCGTTCTACATCATGTAGAAACCCATCGTGATCGGAGCCCAGGTGCAAGCAATCGACCCACTGCTCATCGGGCGATGGCAGTTCGGTATCACCACCGTGTACCACTTCTGGATGGTGCCCCTGACCCTCGGGCTGGGCCCGATCGTGGTGTACCTGCAGTGGCGCTGGCACCGCACCGGCGACGAGCGCTTCCTGCGCATGACGAAGTTCTGGGGCAAGCTCTACCTGATCAACTTCGTCATGGGCGTCGCCACCGGCATCGTCCAGGAGTTCCAGTTCGGCCTCGCCTGGAGCGAGTACAGCCGCTTCGTCGGCGACGTGTTCGGTGCCCCACTGGCCATGGAGGCGCTGCTCGCCTTCTTCCTCGAATCCACGTTCCTGGGCCTGTGGATCTTCGGGTGGGACAAGCTGTCCAGACGGGTGCACCTGGCGTGCCTGGCGATCGCGGTCGGTGCGTCGGTGCTGTCCGCCTATTTCATCATCGCCGCGAACTCCTGGATGCAGCACCCCGTCGGCGTCGAGCTCGTCGACGGGCGACCGGTCATGACCAGCATCGGAGCGGTGCTCACCAACGACACCGCCGTGGTGGCGTTCGTCCACGCCATCTTCGGGTCGCTCGCGGTGGGCGGCGCGTTCACCCTGGGCATCTCCTGGTACCACCTGTGGCGACGCCGCCGCGACGGAATCGACACCATCGACCACACGGGTCGGGTCGTCGTGGGCCGAGCGCCCGACGTCGCCGGACGGGACCGCACCGACCACCGCGTCTGGCTCGGGTCGCTGCGGGTCGGTGCGGTCGTGGCCGTGGTGTCCTTCGCCGGGCTGGCGGTCTCCGGTGACGTCCAGGCCAAGCTCATGTTCGAACAGCAGCCCATGAAGATGGCCGCAGCCGAGGCCGCCTGCCACACCGGTACCGGGTTCTCGGTGTTGTCGATCGGCGAGGTCGGCGCCCGCGACTGTTCACAGGTGCGTCCGGTCGTGGAGATCCCGGGTCTGTTGTCGTTCCTCGCCAACGGTGACTTCGCCACCCCGGTGAAGGGGGTGAACGAGCTGGTTCCCGCGTATCAGGCCGCCTACGGCACGCACCTGCCCGACGACCCGCTGTACGGCGATCGGGCCGGCCAGCAGATCGACTACGTGCCCATCATGAGCGTCACCTACTGGGGGTTCCGCATGATGATCGGTTTCGGCGCCGTCGCCGCGTTCGTCGCGGCGCTGGCGCTGTGGTTCACGCGCAAGGGCACCGTGCCCACCGCCAGGTCGCCGATGCGCGTGGCGGTGCTGGGCATCTTCGCCCCGTTCATCGCCAACTCGGCCGGCTGGATCTTCACCGAGATGGGCCGCCAACCCTTCGTGGTGGCCCCCAATCCGACCGGGGTCGACGGGGTGCACCTGTTCACCGCTGCCGCGCTGTCGCCGAACGTCGGCTTCGGGCAGATCCTGTTCTCGCTGGTCACCCTCGGCCTGGTGTATCTCGCTCTCATCATCGTCGAGGTGATCCTCATCGGGCGCTATGTGCGGGCCGGGGTGCCCGGTGCGATGCCGGAGCTCGATGCCGATCCCGACGACCCCGGCGGCCCCGTCCGCGACGACGTCCTCGCGTTCGCGTACTGATCGAAAGGCGATCGACATGGACTGGCTCCAGACCCTCTGGTTCATCCTCATCGCGGTTCTCTGGACCGGCTTCCTCTTTCTCGAGGGATTCGACTTCGGGGTGGGCATGCGCGTGCTGTTCGGGCGGCATTCCGAGACCGAACGCCGCGTGCTGCTCAACACGATCGGCCCCGTGTGGGACGGCAACGAGGTGTGGCTCATCACCGCGGGCGGGGCGATGTTCGCGGCGTTCCCCATGTGGTACGCGTCGCTGATCTCGACGCTGTACGTGCCCGTCGTGCTCGTGCTGCTCGGGCTCATCTTCCGGGCGGTGGGCGTGGAGTACCGCGGCAAGGGCAGCGGCGACCGTTGGCGGCGCGCCTGGGACGTGGCCATCGGGATCGGTTCGGCCGTCGCCGCGTTCGGGGTGGGTGCCCTGTTGGCGCTGACCACCACCGGCCTGCCGATCGACGCGAACGGCGACCCGGTCGGTGGCGCGTTCGCGTTCCTCACCCCCTGGGCCGTGGTCGGCGGGCTGGCGGTCGTCGGCTTCTCTTGTGCCCATGCCGCGGCGTTCGTGGGCCTCAAGGCCGACGGGCAGGTCCGCACCCGCGCGGCGCGCTTCGCTTCGGTGTGGGCGCCGCTGTGCCTCGTGCCCCTGGCGGTGTGGGTGACGGCGTTGCAGGTTCGTTCCGGTGACGTCGTGGGTTGGGTGGTGACCGTGGTCGCCGTCGGGTGTGCGCTGGCTGGGTGGCTCGCCGCCCGGGCCGGCCGCGAAGGGTTCGCCTTCGTCGGGTTCGGCGGGTTCGTCGTCGCCGGGGTCGGCGCGGTCTTCTGGGCCGCGTACCCGGTGGTGCTCCCCTCCACCATCGACGGCGCGTTCGACCTCACCGTGGCGAACGCCTCGTCGTCGTCGTACACGCTGGGTGTGATGTCGGTCGTCGCGCTGTTCGGCGTGCCCCTCGTGCTCGCCTACCAGGCATGGAGCTACTGGGTGTTCCGCAAGCGCATCGCGCCCGCCCACATCCCCGAAGCCAGGGAAGTGGGCGGGCCCGGGGCGCCGGCACTCACGGGTCGGCCGTGACCAGCCGTCCCCGGCCACTGTCGGGCCTCGCCGAGGTGCCGCGCCGCTCGCTGGCGGTGCTGGCGGCCCTGTCGGCGCTGCAGGCGGTGGCGCTCGTCATCGTGGCCGGCGCGGTGGCCACCGGGGTCACCTCGGTCGCGTCAGGCGACGACCGCTGGCGCGACGTGGTGGTGGTCGGGGCGGCAGGCGTGCTGCTGCGAGCGGTGACGGTATGGGCGCTCCAGGTGGCCTCGGCCCGCACGGCGGCCGGGGTGAAACGGCGCCTGCGCACTGCGCTGACCGCTCGGGTCACCGACGGGGGTGGCGACCGGGTCGGAGCGGCCACCGTGCTCGTCACCCGGGGCCTCGACGACCTCGATGACCACTACCGGGTGTTCCTGCCGGCGGTCGTCTCCGCGGTGACCGTACCGGTGCTCGTCGGGGCGTGGATCTGTACCGCCGACCCGCTCAGTGCGGTGGTGATCGCGCTGTGTGTGCCGCTGGTGCCCCTTTTCATGGTGCTGATCGGCCGGCACACGTCCGAACGGGTCGCCGCGCAGGCCGACGCGCTCGCGGCACTGTCGGACCATCTCGTCGAACTCGCCCGGGGGTTGCCGGTGCTGGTGGGCCTCGGACGGGTCGCCGATCAGACCAGGGCGCTGCGGGCGGTGTCGGAACGCCAGGCCCGCACCACCATGGCCACGCTGCGCACCGCGTTTCTGTCGGCGTTCGCGCTCGAGTTCATCACGACGCTCTCGGTGGCGGTCGTCGCGGTGCTCATCGGGGTGCGCCTGGTCGACGGGTCGATGGCGTTGTCCACGGGACTGTTCGTGCTCGTGCTCGCCCCCGAGTGCTTCCTGCCCCTGCGCGCGGTGGGCGCCGCGTTCCACGCGTCGGCATCGGGACTCGAAGCCCTGCAACGCGCCCGGAGCCTGCTCGATGCCGACGCGGCCGGCACCGGGCTGCGGCGCCGGGTCGGTCAGCCGGCCGGGGTCAGGGATCTGACGGTGCGGTACGCGGGTCGCCGGACCGACGCGGTGGCCGACCTCGATCTCACCGCCGCCACCGGTGAGATCACGCTGCTCGCCGGACCGAGCGGGGCCGGTAAGTCGACCGTCTTGCGCCTGCTGGCCGGCGTCGTGCCCGACGGCACGCTGGCGGACGACACGGTGTCCGACGGCACGGTCGTCGAGGGGGTGGTGACCGCACCGGCGGAGGTCGCCTGGCTGCCCCAGCACCCCCGGCCGGTGGGCGCCACACCCCTGGACGAACTCGCGGTCTACGGAGTGGACGACCCGGCCCAGGCCCGCGGGCTGCTCGACCGGGTCGGCCTTGGGGCGGTGGCCGGACGCGCCACGCTGCGTTTGAGCCCCGGTGAGCTCCGCCGGCTCGGGTTCGCCCGCGTCCTGGCCCGGGTGGCACGCGGGGCACAGCTCGTGGTGCTCGACGAGCCGACCGCCCACCTCGACCCGACCAGCGCCGACCGGGTGCGGGCCGAGATCGCTGCGCTACGCCGGAACGTGACCGTCGTGGTCGCCTCGCACGACCCCCTCGTCCACCGTCTCGCGGACGCCACGGTCGCCGTCGCACCTGGCGACCCCGGAGCCGCCGGCGTCGCATCGGCCGTCGCCGACACGGAACCGCCCACCCCGACACCGGTGGGGTTTGCCGTCACGGGTGCGCCGGCGCCCAACCGGGTCGCGGTGTGGGCCGAACTCGTCGCGTTCCTGCGTCCCGCCGGCTGGCGGTTCGCCGCCGCGTCGCTCACCGCGGCACTCGCGGCGGGCTGTGCGATCACCCTCACCGCCGTGTCGGGTTGGCTGATCGTCCGCGCCGGGCAGGGCGCGGCGATGATGTACCTGCTGGTGGCCATCGTGGGGGTGCGCTTCTTCGGCATCGCCCGAGCGGCGCTGCACTACCTCGATCGGCTCGTCGTCCACGAAGCGGTGTTCCGGGCGCTCACCCCGCTGCGGTTGCGACTGTGGCGCGCATTGGCCCGCAAGGGTCCGGCGGACGGTGCCCTGCTCGGCGCGGGTGGCACGCTGGGGTCGCTCGTGGCCGACGCGGACGAGGTACGCGACCTCGCCCCCCGGGTCGTGACGCCGCTGTCCACCGGGCTGCTCGTAGGGGCGGGCACGGCGCTCGCCCTCGGGCTCGTGCTGCCCGCCGCCGGCACATTGGTGGCGGGTGCGGTGACCGTCGGCCTCGTCGTCCCCGGAACGGTGGCGCTGCTGGCCGATCGACGTACCGGTGCCCGGGTCGACGCCCTGCGGGGCGAGCTGCTCGACACGGTCGCCGCCACCTTCGGCGCCGCGGAGGACCTGCGCGGCAACGGCGTCGCCGCGGTCGCGGTCGACCGGACGCAGCGGCTCGACGCGAGACGGGAACGTGCCGAACACCGTGCCGCACTGACCGCCGGGCTGGGCGACGGGCTCGCGGTGGCGGTGGGCGGCCTGACGGCGGTGGCGATGCTGGGTGTGGCGGCCACCGCGGCCGGCCAGGGCGCCATCTCGTCCGCGGTCGTCGCCGTGCTCGTGCTCACCCCGCTCGGGCTCGTCGGGCCGCTCAGCGACGTGGTGCATGCGGTGTTGCGGTGGCCGACACTCGCGCGGGTGCTCGGCCGACTCGCCGCGGTGCAGACCGCGACCGACACGGCCGTGCCCGGGGCACGGACCCTGGAACGGGCCGACCAACTCGATCTCGACCGGGTCACCTACCGCTACCCGGGCGCTGATGGCGACGTGTTCACCGACGTGTCCGCCACCGTCACCCGGGGCCGATGGCTCGTGGTGACCGGGCCGAGCGGGTCGGGCAAGTCCACCCTGTTGGCGCTGCTGCTGCGCCACGTCGACCCGGTGTCGGGCCGCTATGGGATCGGCGGGGAGGACGCCGCCGGGTTCACCTCGGCGAGCGTACGACGGCGCATCGCCTGGTGCCCGCAGGACGCGCACCTGTTCGACTCGACCCTGCGCGCGAACCTGCTGCTCGCCCGGCCCCGCGACGACGCTCCAGACGAGTCCGAACTGCTCGCGGTGATCGAACGGGTCGGCCTGGGTGGCCTGTTGGACGAACTCGACGATGGACTCGACACGACCATCGGCCCGGCCGGGGCGAGACTCTCGGGCGGCCAGCGCCAGCGCGTGGCGGTCGCCCGCACCCTGTTGGCTCGGGCCGACGCGGTGCTGCTCGACGAACCCACCGCGCACCTCGACTCGCCGGGCGCCGCGGTGCTGCTCGACGACCTGCGCGACGCGCTCGGTGACCGGGTCACGGTGCTCATCACCCACCGGGTGACCGACCGCCGCCCCGGCGACCACATCGTCGACCTCGGGGGGTCCACCGGCACCGACTCGTTCGTGACCGACCGGCCTCGGGCCGACCCGGCAACCGGACCCCGGGTGGCCCCGAGGGGCTGAACCGCCACGGCCCGCGGCCCCGGGTCCGGGAACCGATCGGCCCGGGACTTCAGGAGATGAACGCCTCGGCGAAGGCCTCCATGCGGGTGCGCACGTGGTCGGCGTCGTAGCCGTAGCGGTCATGCTGGGGTGATCGGGTCAGCCACGGCGCCTGCATCACGCCCGACACGCCGAGCTCCTCGAAATGCGCATAGAGATCCTTGTCGGGCAGGGCGGCCAGGGCGACGATGATCTCGAAGGGTTCGTCGGCCCGTCCGGCTTCGGTGCGCAGCCGCCGCATCTCGGCGAGCATCGCCTCCATCGCGTCCGGACGTGCGCTCGCTGCGGGGATCCAGCCGTCGCCGACCGTGGCGGCCCGGCGCATCGCCGGCTTGGAGTTGCCGCCGATGATCAGCGGGATCTTCTTCCCGGGTACCGGTCGGATCGTGACGTCGGAGAAGTCGTAGTACTCGCCGTGGAAGGTCACCGACTCGCCGGTGAACAGCAACCCGAGCGCGTCGATCATCTCGTCGAGCCGCTTGCCCCGGTTGGCGAAGTCCTGACCGGTCTGGGCGAACTCGTCGGCGCACCAGCCCGCAGCCACGCCGAGCGTGGCCCGGTCGTCGGCGAGCACCGCGGTCGTCGACACGGTCTTGGCCACCGTGAACAGGTCGCGTGCGGGCGCGACGTAGATGTTGGTGGTGAAGCGGATCCGTGAGGTGACCTGCGCCATCGCGGTCATCAGCACCCACGGGTCGGGCCAGTGCATGTCGGCGGTCCACATCGGCTTGCCGTCGGACGTGTAGGGGTAGGTCGCCTCGAGCGCGTCCGACCAGAACAGGTGGTCGGGGAGTGCGACCCCGGCGAAGCCGAACTCTTCCGCGCAGCGCGCCGCCTCGAGTTGCACGTCGGTGTCGAGAAACGCGATCGATGCCCAGTAGTCCACGGCGGCAGACTAGGACACGATCGAAACGGCCTGGATATCCCGGCGCTCCTGCTTCGGAGCCGTCGGTCGGTCAGTGATCGACGAGTTCC
>JBDZUV010000216.1:0-2667 GCA_040255345.1 Actinomycetota bacterium
GCCACGAACTCGCCGGGTATCACCCCCGAGGCCAGCGCGATCGCCACCGACGCGGCCGTGATGATCGCGAGGAGGCCGTCGCAGGTCTGGGTCCCGCCCTCGGCGAGCAGGCTCAGCCCCCGGTAGATCGACAGGCCCGGCAGCATCGGGACGATCGCCGGCACCACGACGACCAGGGGCGGCACCCGCATCCGGCCCGCGACGGTGTAGCTGACCAGGCCCACGAAGAACGCCGCGAGGGCGGTCGGCCAGGTCCGGCCGACCCCACCCAGCATGCCGGACTGGGCGATGACCATCGCGACCGCCGAGACCAGTCCGACCGGTGCGAGCGAGCGGCGTGGGGCGTACGACGCGAACGCGAACGCCCCGGCACAGATCGCCGCCCCGAGGGCCATCACCGAGACCTCCTTGAGGCCGGCCGCGGCGCCCGGTTCGAGACGGCCGACGTCGACCCCGATCACCTCCGCGAGGGTCAGGCCGCCGCTGACGCCCGCGATGATGCCCGCGGTCGCGAGCATCGCCTCGGTGAGCCGTGCGCCCGCGGTCACGTAGAAGCCCGACAGCGCGTCCTGCAGGGCGCCCATGAACCCGATGCCGGCCAGCAGCATGATGATGTTCGCCGTGACCGCGACCGATGGATCGAGGTCGGGCATCAGCGCGGCCGCGAGCACCGCGATGATCGTCGCGATGCCGCCGCCCGCGACCTGGCGGTAGAAGAACGGCAGCCGGCGTCGCGCCATCAGCATCTGGAGCCGGTCGATGCAGGCGGCGGCCAGGAAGGCCACCCCGACGACGACCGGGCCACCTCCGAGCTGCAGACCGACACCGGCGCACATCAGGCCCCACCCCAGCGTGACCGCCCACCGGGGCGTCTGGTGGCCGGAGGAGACGATCCTGGCCAGGCGGCTGCGTGCCTCCTTGAGGTCGACCTCGTCGCGCAGCACGTCGCGCACCAGGTGGTCGACGAGCGTCAGGTCCTCGTAGTCGATGTCGCGCTGCTTGACGTGCCGCAGCAGGACGGAGGCGGGCTCCTCCGGATCGCGCTGGTAGCTCATCGACAACGAGGTGAAGGTGATGTCGATCTCCGGGTTGCGCACGCCGTAGTGCCACGCGAGCGACTGCATGGTCGCGATCACGTCCGCCGCCCCGGCGCCCGACGACAGGAGCATCTCGCCGACACGAAGACAGAAGTCCAGGGTCAGGTTGAGCTGGCGTTCGGGCATGGCGGCCATGTTCCCAGCCCGGCTGGTAGACAGACCAGGTGACCCCCGAGCCCGGCGCCGACGTGCGCATGGTCATGTCCAAGTGGGGTGCGACGCCGCACTGGGAGCTCGACGCGATCTACCTCGGCAGCGACGAGCACGGGCAGTGGATCGGCGCGCCCGCCGGCACGCTCAACGCCCGTCCGGGTGCGCAGTTCGTGTCCGAGGTCGACTCGGTCTCTCTCGTCCCACCCGGCGACGGCGAGCTGGTGACCCACGTCGCGACCTTCCACCGGCCGGGGATCTGGTGCCGGGTGTACGTCGACATCACCACGCCGGCCCGGTGGGACGGCGACCTGCTGCGAGCCGTCGACCTCGACCTCGACGTGATCCGCGGGGACACCGGCCGCGTCTGGGTCGACGACGAGGACGAGTTCGCCGACCATCGCGTGAGCCTCGGCTACCCCGACGACATCGTCGCGGCAGCGCTCGCCTCGTGCTCGCGGGTGCACGCCGCCGTCGCGGCCGAGGCGCCGCCGTACGACGGGGCCGCTGAGGCGTGGCTCACCCGCCTGGGCTCTCTGCGCCGTCGCTGACCTGTGGAACGCTGGGGCGATGAGGATCGACTTCCACGCCTCGCCGGAGCCGACCCTCGGGGTGGAGTGGGAGCTCGCTCTCGTCGACCGGCGCACCCGCGACCTGCGCAACGACGCCACCCACCTCTTCGCGCGGGCCAAGCCGCGGCTGCCCGATCCGGAGAAGCTGCACAAGGAGCTGTTGCGCAACACCGTCGAGGTGGTCAGCGGGGTGTGCCACACGGTCGGGGAGGCGATGACCGACCTGCGCCGCACCCTCGAGGTCGTGGTACCGGCCGGCGACGCCTTGGACCTCGACCTGTACGGCGGGGGCACGCATCCGTTCGCGTCGTGGACCGTGCAGCAGCTCTCGGAGGGGCACCGCTACGAGGAGCTGATCAACCGCACCCAGTGGTGGGGCCGGCAGATGCTGATCTGGGGTGTGCACGTCCACGTCGGGATGCCCCAGCGCGAGCGGGTGATGCCCGTGCTCTCGTCCCTGCTCAACTACCACCCGCACCTGCAGGCGCTCTCCGCGTCGTCACCGATCTGGGCGGGCATCGACACCGGCTACGCCTCCAACCGCGCCCTGATGTTCCAGCAGCTGCCGACCGCGGGCCTGCCGTTCCAGTTCCAGACGTGGTCGGAGTTCGAGTCGTTCGTCCACGACGAGCTCGTCACCGGCGTGATCGAGGAGATCTCCGAGGTGCGCTGGGACGTGCGCCCGGCCCCGCACATCGGCACCCTGGAGAACCGCGTCTGCGACGGCGTCTCGACGATCTCCGACCTCTCGGCGCTTGTCGCCCTCATGCACTGTCTGGTCGTGGACCTCGACACCCGCGCCGCGGCGGGCGAGAAAGATTTCCACAAACTGCGACGCCGCCGCAGGA
>JBDZUV010000217.1:0-2632 GCA_040255345.1 Actinomycetota bacterium
CGCGTCGGCGATGGCCGCCGCGTCGTGGGCGGCATCGACGACGAGCACCTCGGTGTCGTCGCCGACGAGCCAGATGTTGTTGGTGACCGCCCACTCGCCCCCGTCGAGGGCGAAGATGCCGTCGGTGGTGACCAGCTCGATGTTCGTGGCGGCGCTCACAGCAGCACCACGCTGCGCAGCACCTCACCACGTTGCATCTTGGCGAACGCGTCCTCGATGCCGTCCAGGGTGATCTTCTCGGACACGAAGCCGTCGAGATCGAGCCGGCCCTGCAGATACAGCTCGGTGAGTGCGGGGAGGTCACGGCTGGGCAGACAGTCGCCGTACCAGCTGGGCTTGAGCGCGCCGCCCCGGCCGAAGAAGTCGATCATCGGCAACTCGGGCATCACCATGTCGGGCGTGGGGACGCCGACCTGGACGACGGTCCCGGCCAGGTCACGGGCATAAAAAGCCTGGGAGAGCACCGCGGGATTGCCGACCGCTTCGATACACACGTCCGCCCCGAACCCGTCGGTCAGGTTGCGTACCCCCTCGACCGGGTCGATCATCGACGCGTCGATCGTGTGGGTCGCGCCGAAGTTCTGCGCGGCGACGAGCTTGTGGGGGTCGCGGTCGATGGCGATGACCGTCGTCGCACCCGCCAGGCGGGCGCCGACGATGGCCGCGTCGCCGACGCCGCCGCACCCGAACACCGCCACCGAGTCGCCAGGCCGCACGCCACCGGTGTGCATCGCCGCGCCGATCCCGGCCATCACCCCGCAGCCCAACAGGCCGACGGCTTCTGCCGGAGCGGCCGGGTTCACCGGCGTCGCCTGACCCGCGGCGACCAGCGTCTTGTCACAGAACGCCCCGATGCCCAGCGCCGGGGTCAACTCGGTGCCGTCGACAAGGGTCATCTTCTGGGCGGCGTTGTGGGTGGCGAAGCAGTACTGCGGTTTGCCTTTTCGACACGCCCGGCACTCACCGCACACCGCCCGCCAGTTCAACACGACGAAGTCGCCGACCGCGACCTCGGTCACCCCGTCGCCGATCGCCTCGATGTGCCCGGCGGCCTCGTGGCCCAACAAGAACGGAAACTCGTCGTTGATGCCGCCCTCGCGGTAGTGCAGGTCGGTGTGGCAGACCCCGCAGGCGGCGATGTCGACGACGACCTCGCCCGGGCCCGGGTCGGGCACGACGATCGTGGTCAGCTCGACCGGTTCGCCCGCTGCACGGGAGATCACCCCTCGCACCTCACTCGGCATCGTCGGTCCCTTCGCTTTCGTCGCTCGCGGTCGGTTCCCGAGCGTATCGGTGACTCCTTCTTCCGGTGCCCCGGTCGACCTCTCCCCGCCGTCGGGCCGTCCCGAGCGAACTGTCGGACATCTTCCGGGTCATGACACCGGTCTGCGCGCGGCATTCGACAAGCAGGCGCTTGCCCGTTGCGGGGGGGGCACTATCGTGCCGGCATGGAAACGGGGGGAACGCTCGGGAAGCGGGGCCGCCGGTTGCGCATCGTCGCGGTCGGGGCGCTGTTCGGTCTGATGCTCGCGGGGTGTGGCTCGATCGACTCGCATGAGGTCACGGTGCCGCCACCGCCTTCGACTGCTCCGACCGGACCGGGAACCACGATCTTCGGCGGAGTGGACGTGCAGCCGGGCTCGGAGTTGTTGGGCACGACCTTTCCCGGTGGAACCTCGGAGTCATCCTCGGATCCGGTGACCCAGGCGTTCGTCGCCGTGGACGGTGCGTTGCCGACGGTGTTCGGCGCGTATGTCGACGCGCTGACCCGGGCCGGCTACGCCGTTTCAGCGCCGCTGTGCAGCGATCCCCACGATCCCCAGTCCAAGTACAACGTCGGTTGTGGCGTCGTCGCCACGAAAGGTGACGGCGCACGGATCGACCTGGAGGTGATCACGCCCGGGGCCGGGAACGAGCTCTTCTCGACGATGATGCGACTGCAACGGACGGCGCCGAAGTCGACGGCCACCAGCGAACCCGCATCGACCGCATCAACCGTTCCCCAACCGGCCACCACCCAGGCGCTCGCCCCGGTCTTCGCCGACGCCGGCGCTTCGACGGTGGACGACGCGCCGGTCCCCGGCATCGGCGAGCCGGTTGCGCTGCAGCCGATGGATCCGGGTACCGGGCTGAAGGTCGAGAAGGGCTCGACCCTGCTGGCCCCGGCGGCGCCGTACCACGTCGCCGGGTGCATGGGCTGGACCGCCGTTGCTCGAGTCACCGGCGCTGATCCGGCCAAGGTGCGCGACGCCTACCTGCACACAGCCGCGGGCCCCGGCGATGCCGCGGAGCCGATCCATACGGCGACCGAGACCATCGACGACCGCAAGGTCCTGACGGGAGACTGGTCGAGTCCCGGCGGGCCCATCCTGAAGGTCACCGCCGTCGCCGACCCCGCGGACACGTGGTTCCTGTTGCTCGAAGTCGGCAACGACTGCTGAGCGTCGAAAGGCCGCAACGAGGTACCGGGTCGGCCCGGCGGGTCCCCGTCACTGGCCACTTCGGCGGCCCCGCCCCGGACGTCGGTCACTCCGGGCAGGGGTAGCGTCGGCGCATGAGGTCGTGGACTCGCCGATTCGCGTTGACGGTCACTGCCCTGGCGCTGGGTACGACAGCACTGGGATGCACGTCG